>NZ_JBEXWC010000013.1:0-208832 GCF_040629635.1 Streptomyces sp. NPDC005898
GAAAACGACACGACACACCAACAACAGCTACAGCGTCATCCCGCACCAAACCAGCATCCGACAACACGATCGACGGCCCCCGCTCGGTCGAAAAAAGCGTCACACTAAATCCATCACCGGCAGTCAAGGATGGATGGAATGACGAATGAAAACTGGGTCAAAGGAAGCTCGGACCACGCCCACAAGATCGTCGAGCGCACCCCCGGCCATCCTGATCGAAAGTGATCACGCTCGGCACCCCACACCCCTGTGAGGTCAGTCACAGGCCACCATAGGAGCGGTTTATGCACAGGTCAGGCCATGGATGGGGCCCACTCAGGACGGCGCGGGAGGGTCTCCGACGGTGCTCCGTCGCGCAGCGGGACGGGGCCCCGGGACCGCAGGCGCGCGAGCCCTAAGGCACGTAGACGACGGCGCGCGCACGACCCCGTAAGTGCCGGTGACACCCGTGGACAAACCGGGCGGCGGCGTCGGTGGAAACGTCCCGCGCCGGAACCTACCGTTCAAGGGAATTCGCCCCGCTCACACCCCGAACGACCCGCAGGATAAAAGAGGCCGCGCGCTATGACGGTAGTGTGGCGCTCGGACTTGATCAAGGCTTGACATGACCAATTTCGTAGATCATCCTGACGCAACGCAGTAGTCGGGACATCAGTCCATGATGTACCGCACGTCACAAAATCGAACCGGTGTGACCGGGCCACGGGGGGCCGTCTACCGCTTTGCGGCCGACAGCCGTTTGCGGAGCCCGCACGCCTTTCCGGGCTCCATCGCGCCTCCGATGGTGTTCCGAGTCGACCTCCGTACCGCATCTCCCGGTACCGGTCGCCTGATCCGGGAGAAGATGGCAGAAGTGGGCGAATCAATGGGTTCGTTTTCGGCGACCGGGGACGAGGTCACGTCGCCCGAAGAATTCCGGTCGTGGTTCGCCGATCGCCAGCGGTCGAATCGGCTGACGGTGGACCGCATTCCCTTCGACAGGCTGGCCGGATGGGGATTCGACGACAGCACGGGGAATCTACGGCATACCAGCGGGCGCTTCTTCTCGGTCGAGGGCCTCCAGGTACGGACGGATCACGCGTGGTTCGGCAGCTGGACCCAGCCCATCATCGTCCAGCCGGAAGTGGGAATTCTCGGGCTGCTGGTCAAGAAGTTCAACGGCGTGCTGCACGTCCTGATCCAGGCCAAGCACGAGCCCGGCAACATAAGCGGCCTCCAGCTCTCCCCGACAGTTCAGGCGACCCGCAGTAACTACACCCGAGTTCACCGGGGCAGCGGCGTCAAGTATCTGGAGTACTTCACCTCGCGCCGGCGCGGCCGAATTCTCGTCGATGTGCTGCAATCCGAGCAGGGTTCCTGGTTCCTGCACAAGCGGAACCGCAACATGGTGGTCGAGGCCCTGGACGACGTGCCGTTGGACGACGACTTCTGCTGGCTCAGCCTCGCCCAACTGCGGGAGCTCCTGCTCACTCCGCACATGGTGAACATGGACACGCGTACGGTGCTGTCCTGCTTCCCGTCGGACGTGTCGCCCCACGCGGACGGAGTGTCGGCGCCGGTGGATCCGTTCGCCGCCGCCGTCACACAGTCCCTGGCCGATGACTCCGCCGCGCTGCACGACATGCGCGAGATCCTCAGCTGGCTGACGGATGTCCGGTCCCAGAGGGAACTGGTACAGCAGCGCGTCCCCTTGAAAGAGACCGAACGCAGCGGCTGGCGGCGCGACGAGGACTCCATAGCCCACGAGCACGGCGACTTCTTCCGTGTCATCGGGGTGAGTGTCCAGGCCAGCAGCCGCGAGGTCTCGTCGTGGACCCAGCCGCTGCTGGCCCCCACCGGTCCCGGCCTCGCCGCCTTCGTCACCAAACGGATCAACGGCGTGCTGCACGTCCTGATCCAGGCCCGCACCGAGGCCGGTTCCCTCAACGGACCCGAGATGGCGCCGACCGTGCAGTGCCGGCCGTCCAACTACCAGTCGGTCCCCCACGAGCACCGGCCGACGTACCTGGACTACGTACTGTCGGCCGAACCGGAGCGCATTCGGTACGACACCGCGCAGTCCGAGGAGGGAGGCCGCTTCCACCACGCCGAGAACCGCTACGTCGTGGTGGAGGCCGACGAAGACTTCCCGGTCGAGGTGGACCAGGACTTCCGCTGGCTCACCCTGCACCAGCTCCTCGCCCTGCTGCCCCACAGCAACTACCTCAACGTAGAAGCCCGTAGCCTCGTCGCCTGTATTCAGGCGCTGCGCTGAGCACGGCCCGAAGGGAAACCGCATGTCCTCGTCCCGCCTACGATTCGGAGTGCTCGGCGCGGCCGACATCGGCCTGCGCCGCACCATCCCGGCGCTGATCGCCGACCCGGACATCGACGTGACCGCGATAGCCAGCCGGGACGCGGCCAAGGCCGCCCGGTTCGCCGAAGGGTTCGGGTGCGAGGCGGTCACCGGCTATGACGCGCTGCTGAGCCGCGACGACATCGACGCGGTGTACATCCCGGTGCCGGTGATGCTGCACACGGAATGGGTGGAGGCCGCGTTGCTCCGGGGCAAACACGTCCTGGTGGAGAAGCCCCTGGCCGCCACCCGCTCGCGCACCGAGGAGCTGATCGACCTCGCCCGGTCCCGCGGCCTGGTCCTGATGGAGAACTTCACGTCGCTGCACCACGCGCAGCACGCCGCCGTCATGAAGCAGCTGGATGAGGGCGCGATCGGCGAACTACGCTCCCTCTCCGCGGCCTTCACCATCCCTCCCAAGGCGGAGGGCGACATCCGCTACCAGCCTGACGTCGGCGGTGGCGCTCTGCTCGACATCGGCATCTATCCGCTGCGGGCCGCACTGCACATCCTCGGCCCCGAACTCCAGGTCGTCGGCGCGGTGTTGCGCCACGAGCGGCGCCGCGACGTGGTGCTCTCCGGCCATGTGCTGCTGACCACACCGCAGGGTGTGGTGGCAGATCTGGCCTTCGGCATGGAGCACGCCTACCGCGCGGAGTACACCCTCTACGGCACCACCGGCCGTCTCCGTCTCGACCGGGCTTTCACTCCGCCGGAGACCCACCTGCCGCGGCTGGAGATCACCCGTCAGGACACCAACGAAGTGCTCACCCTGCCGGCAGACGCGCAATTCGCCAACCTGGTCCGCCAGTTCGCCCTCTCCGCGAGGCGAGACACCGGCCAACTCGCGCGGCACCACGCGGACGCCGTCCTCCAGGCCGACCTCGTCGAGCGGGTCATGGACGCGGCACGCGTCTGCCCCTGCTGATCCCACACCACCAGTCGGCGGCCGGGCGCGTGGCTCAGCTCATGGGCTCGGGGCGGACGACTCGCACCCGATCCGGCGAGTGCCCCAAGGAGCCGAACCCGATTTCCGGCCCCACTTCGGTCGCGGCGGCCTCCGGCTCAGCGGACGCCGCGACCGGTACACCGGTCCGCGCTGAAGCTGGGGCGACGCCCCCATCTCGGTCGCGCAACCGGGTAGTGGTGGACGCCTGCGGACGCCTCAGGCGGCGACGCGCCCCGCGGTGTGAGCGAAGCGGGTGGCGTCCGGGGCGGGAACGGCGCCCTCGAAGGGGACGGGGTCCGCCGGGGCGTCCGCGCGGTTCCAACGCGCCTCCACGGTCTTGCCGTCGCTGCGCGGCAGCACCGTGAGCTGCCCGCACAGGCTGCGCGCGATGTGCCATCCGTAACCGCCCGAGCCGGTCACGTCCGGGACGCGGGATGCGGGCATACGCGTGCTGTGGTCGTCCACCCGGGCGACGAGCGCGTACGGACGGGCCTGGAGGCTGAGGCGCCAGAACCCCCCGGTGTGCCGTACCGCGTTCCCCACGAGCTCACTGATCACCAGCAGCACGTCGTCCTCCCGTACCCAGGGACAGTGCCTCTTCACGTACGCGCGCGCCGCCCTCCTGGCCTCGGACACATCCGCGCGGGTGGAATCGACAACGAACACAACAGTTCCCCAATGAGTCATGGAATTCTGAGACTCTTTCAAGGATGTACGCACGAACCGGCCCGGTGGAATGGCCGTTGGTGCCCGGACGCACCGCAAAGGTGAGGGCCTTCCGGCCGTCCCGGCGAGGGCTTTTCGGTCCGGAACGAGGAACCGGGCACGCCCGCCCAGGGTGTCCTACCGCTCCGTGTGTCCGACGCGGGCTTCCCGGTGCGGGGTGAGCGGGGGCGGGCCCGTCAGTGGAAGAGGCGGCGCCAGGTTTCCGGGCCCGGGCAGCCGTCCGCGTCGGCGCCGCGCCAGCCCTGGGCGCGCTGGAACGCCTCGACGTTGCGGCGGTCGCTCTCCGACCAGCTGGGGCCGGGGCCCACCGCGTAGTGCTGTCCGAACCCCTTCTTCACCAGTTGCCGCCCGAGTTGGGTCACGAACGAATTGGACTGTCCCGGACGGAAGACTCCGCGCCCGGGGAAAGCGGGGACACCGTCCGCCGTCCCGCCGCCGCCCGATGCCGCCGGGATGTCGTGGCCGGTTCCGTTGGCCAGGAGCCGCCAGGTGCCCGGCCCCGGTATGCCGTCCGCCTCCGCGCCGTGCCAGCCCTGGGCGCGCTGGAACGCCGCGGTGGCCCGCTGGTCGGCCTGCCCCCAGGACGGCCCGGGGCCGACGGAGTAGAAGCGCGCGCCGCCGCGCTGTACGAGCATTTCGCCCAACTGGGTTATGTAGGCGTTGTGTTGGCCGGGGCCGAAGACGCCTGCGCCGGGGAAGGCGCCCTGGGCGGGCCGCGCCGGGGCGCCTCCGCCGCCTTGGCCTCCACCGCCCTGGCCACCGCCGCCGGTCGCGACCGCCCGCGAGCGGTAGGCCACGTACCCCGAGGTGTGGTTCCAGTACGGGAAGGGGGTCACCCGCCGCAGCGCGTGGGGCGGGGTCAGTTCGTAGGCGACGTAATGGGTGCGGGTGGCGTCCGTCCAGCCGCCGAAGAGGACGACGTGTGAACCGTGAACGGGGTTGGCCGCATTGTGGTACAGCAGCATGTCGCCGGGCTGGAGGGCGCTCTTGCTCACCCGGACCCCGTAGGAGGCCAGGCTCCCGGTCCACTGGCTGCCGGACAGGCCCCACGCCATCGACACGAGCCCCGAGCAGTCCTGCCGGTAGCCCTCGTAGTAGCTGCCCATGCTGTACCGCACCCCGCGGTCCACCCAGTGCTGGGCGCGGCGGAGGATCTCCGTCCGGCTCGTCACCGCCCCCTGCCGGGCGGTTGCCTGTACCGCGGTGTGGCCGGCGGCGCCCGGCGCCGCGGCCGCGGGCTCGGCGGCGCACATCTGGACGGCGCCGGCGACGGTGGTGGTCGCCATCGCGACGATCAGCGTGCCGGTCGTGGCGCGCCCCACCCGGGCCGAACGCGCCGCGCACCGGCGCGCGTCGCAGCCGGGGCAGCCGCAGTCGGACGGGACGAGGACTTCCTCGAAGAGGGGGAGGGTCATGAACACTGCTTTCGGGTGGGGGCGGGGGGCACCGCCGCGCGTCCCGTGGGCACGTGGGCAGGCGGACACGCGGGCGCGCGGGCGCGCGAGAACACGGGCGCGCCGGTACGGAGCGAGGGGGTACGCGGGCGGGCGTCAGGACTCGGCCGAGGCGGCGGGCGCGGCGTCGGTACCTTCCGGTGCGGTCCGGCGGCGGTTGACCAGGATGGCGGTGCCGGCGCACAGCGCGCCGACGCCGAGCAGGAGCAGGCCCCACAGGCCGCCGGCGCCGGTGTGGGCGAGTGCCCCGCCGAGTGACGAGCCGCCGGTGGAGTCCGTGCCGCCGCCCGAGCCGGCGGTGGCGTCCGCCCCGGTGGCGCTGCCCGTACCGGACTCGCCGCCCTGGGCCGTTCCCGTCGCCTGGAGGGTGACGCGGGCGGTGGCACCGGCGAGGGCGGGCGGCAGGTCGGCGGGGACGGCCAGGGTCAGCTTCAGGTGGCGGGTGTCGCGGGCGGGGACCGTACGAGTGCCGCCCAGTCCGGTCGGCTTGGCCAACGACGTGCCGAGGGAGGAGAGTTGGACTTCGCGACCGCCGCACTTTCCGTTGCTCCAGGCGACCGAGCATTCGCGTACACCGGCGACCAGGCCCCCGCCGTCGGTGAGCCGGCCGGTGCCCCACAGCCGCAGCGACTGCGCCAGCGGGGCGCTGTGGGCGGAGACCACGTCGAGGTAGCGGTCCACCTGGTCGCCGGGGTGCAGGCCAAGGGTGTCGGCCGTCCAGGAGACGCCGGGCCCCGAGCGGACGTAGACCAGTTGCGGGTTGCCGGCGGACCCGTCGTGGCCGGCGGCCGCGGCCGGCACCGCAGCGCCCAGTACCGCCAGCGCCCCCAGGGCCGCCGCCGCGCCCCTCCGCGCGGCCGGGCGCACCGGCCGCTTCTCATGCCGTGCGAGACGCACGCTTCACGCTCCTCGATTGTGTCGTCCACTGCTCCGGGGCACGAGCCGCCGCGCGCCCCAGCCCAGGAAGTACAAGCCCAGCAGCGCACCGCCGAGCGCGACCGGCCCGGCCTGGTGCGCGGCCTTGGCCACCGTCCCGACGTGGGGGACGACCGCGACGACCCGGGCGTACTCGCCGGGGCCCGAGAGGTCGACCTTCCAGGGGTCGGGGCCCGGGTTGGCATCGCCCTTGGTCGTGAGCACCCGCCCCGCCGCGTACTGATCGATCGCGGTGACCCGGTGCAGAACGGGCCGGCCGTCCTTGGGCGTCCACGGCTGCGGGGGCCGGAACACCAGGACCTGGCCGGTCCGGATGTCCTCGGGAGCGAGGGGCCTGGTCACCGCCAGCGAGCCGGGCGGCATACCGGGCCGCATCGACGGGGTGAGCACGGGTACGAACCGGACGCCGTATGCCAGCCAGGCGATGCCGGCGGCCAGCGCGCCGAGCGCCAGGGCCGTGACCAGCAGGGTCATCATGGTCCTGAACGCTCGGCGGGCCATCCGCGCCGCGGTGGTACGAGCCACCGCGGCGCGGGGAACCGGGGGCGGGCCTGAGGCCGCTCGATGCCCGCCCCCGGAGTTCCGTGCCGTGAGGCCGGTCATCACTTCCCGTCGGCGGACGGGGTACCGCTGCCGGTGAAGCCGAAGGAGATCGACTTGATGGTCTGGTCCTTCACCTGGTCCCAGTTCTTCTCGGTGCCGTCCTTGAGGTGGACGTGCAGCGTCACCGGGAGCTCGTTGCCGCCGTCGTGCGTCAGCTTTCCGCCGGGCAGGGCGGAGAGGGAGACCGGGAGCGCGGTCTTCTTGGCGATGTCCGCGGCCGAGAGGCCGGACGCCACACGCCGGCCGTCCGCGTCGACGTCGACGACCAGCTGCTTGGCCAGGCCCTCGTTCGCGTCGGTCTTGGCGTAGTTGACCTTCAGACCGACCGTGTCGATGTCGGTCTTGCCGCCGGCGGTCAGCTTGACGGTGGTCTGCGCGCCTTCGCCGTCGTTGGCCATCTTGGCGTTGGTCAGCTCGTCGGCCAGGTCGGCGCGCTGGTGGCCGTTGACCAGCAGCGAGACGTCGGCGTTGGTGTCGGGGTCGGGACCGTTCTGCGTAGTGGTGCCGAAGAGGCCGGAGGTCGCCAGGCCGGTGGAGGTGCTCAGGGCGTAACCACCCGCGGCGAGGAGGCCCGCGCCGGCCAGTACGGCGACACCGGCGATGGCCTTCTTCTTGCGCGAGGCCGGCTTGGTGTTCTTCTCAGTTTCCACAGGATCCCAACTTCTTTTTCGTGCAGGGGTTTTGATTGGAGGCTTTTCGCCGGAGGCGCACGGAGGTGAGGTGACATGCGCCTCCGGCGGGGGAGCGGGCCGGCCGAGGTCACCCTCTTCGATGCCCGCCCCGCTGGGGCCCGGCGCCAGGAAGCGCGGCACCAAGGCCCTCACGTCAGGATTTGCGTCTTATGTCCGCAGATCCGGCGTTCGGGAACCATTAGAGACGCGAAGATCATTGCAGTCAAATCCATACGCAACGATTGTGGCGTATGGAACGCTCAGAAGCGCGGGCGGAGGTGCAACGGGTGTTGCGCCGGGTCGCGAGCCGGATGCGAGCCGGGGATCCGGCTTCGGCGTCGCACACCACCGCGCCCTGCCGCCCGGGCCCGTAGACTGAGGGCGCACATCCGTGCCGCGGCGCGGCCCCAAAGTGGAGGTGGGAAGGTCGCTCCAGGTACGTATCGCGGAGCAGCTGGCGAAGTTGCCGCGCGGCAGCCAGGCTGCCCGGGTCCTCGAAGTCGTCCAGACCAACCCGCAGTTCGCCTCCTACGCCTCCGCGCGTGACATGGCCCAGCGGGCCGGCGTCAACGCCTCGACGGTCACCCGCGCGGCCCGCCAGATGGGGTTCGGCGGCTGGCCCGACCTCCAGCTGGAGGTGCGCAGCCAGTACCTCTCCGCGTTGTCGACGCCGGAGCTGCTCGACCGGCACTCCACCGAGATGACCGAGACCCCGGCGCGGGCCGCGCTCCATCAGGACGCCGACCATCTGTCGCGGATGGCGCACAGCCTGGATCCGGACGAGATCAAGGCGCTCGCGGCGGCCATCATGGCGGCGCCGCGCACTCTGGTAGCCGCGTCCGGCAGCTTCGCCGCGCCGGCCATCGTGCTGTCCTACGTCGGTACGGGCATGGGGTTCGACCTGCGCCTGGAGACCCAGGCCGGGACGGAGCGGGTGACGCAGCTGGCGGGCCTGCCCCCGGGCGGCTGCTTGGTGATCTTCAACTTCTGGCGCACCCCGCGCGAGCTGATCACGATGGCGCAGGCCGCGTCGCGCCGCGACCTCACGGTCTGCCTCGTCACCGACCGCCGCACCAGCCGGCTCGCGCAGGTCGCCGATGTCGTGGTGGCCATCCCCAGCGAGAGCACGTCGATCTTTCCCACCCTGACGCCGGCGGTCGCCGTCAGCCAGGCCGTGCTCGCCGAGCTCGCCGCCGGCCGCCCCGAGCAGGCCGCCCGTGCGACCAGCGACATCGAAGCGCTGTGGGGCGACATGGATCTCATGGCCCCGTCGACCGTGGTGCCCGACCCGGGCCAGTGAGCGGTGCGGGGCGGTGATCGCCCCGACAGCCCTTCCCACCCCCTCTTCCCTCCCCCACTTCCCGCCGTTCGATCGTTGCGCACGGCGCTCATTTTGGTGCGCGCTCGCAGATGTGCAACGATTACAGCAACCCGGGGGCATGCCCCTGGGCGAAGTACGCGCGAAACGCACCGCTCTCGTCGCAGGGCAGTGCTCCGGCAGCGCCCGGGTGGCCGCCCGTACCCAGGCCCTGCCGCACCGCGCCCCGCCGCCGCGCCCAGGCGGCGGACCTCACCAGGGCCTCTCCCCCACGGGTCTCCCCCACGGGCCGCGCCGTACCGCCGCCTCATACGAAGGAGCGACAGCAGCATGAAACATCACGGAGAGGCGGAAACCGCCCGGCAGACGGCTTCCCGCCTGCGGCACGCCCGGCCGCACCGGGCCGTGTCCGCAACGAACCTGGGCACCGCCACCGCGCTCGCCCTCCTCCTGACCAGTGCCACGGCCACACCCGGCCACGCCGCGCCGATGGCGACGGCGACGGCCACCGCCGTCACCGGCACCTTCGCCTCGGCGGACAAGCCCGGCCCCGGCGTGGCCGCTCCCGTGATCACCCGGCCCGCGGACGGCTCCACCGTGCAGGTGGGCCGGCACAACCCCCGGATCAACTTCGCCGGCACCGGCGAGCCCGGCGCCACCTTGGCGTTGCAGTACCGCCCGGCGCACACCGCGAGCTGGAAGACGCTGACGAGCTTCACCGGCCTCGTCGGCCCGGACAGGAAGTGGGCGGCCACCTCCCTCTTCGCCCACGACGAGTTGACGGACGGCTCCTTCACATTCCGCGTCATCCAGAAGACCGATCAGCGGGAACGCACCTCGGCGCCGATCACCCTCACCATCCACTTCGGCATTCAGCCGGTCCAGTTCACGACGCCGCGCGAGGGGGTCTCGCTGTCCAAGGCGTTCTACCTCGACTTCGGCGGCATCGGTGAACCCGGCGCCCGCCTCTCCCTGTCCTACGGCCCGGACCGCACACCGATGGCGCTCCAGGGGAACACTCGGGTGCGCGCGGACGGTACGTGGGGCTTCGAGGCGCTGAAGGACTCCATTCCCGCCGGCACGCACGACATCTACGTCAGCGAGGACGTCGCACCCGGCCAGGAGGACAAGCGCACCATCACCTTCATCACCGACCGGAACGCGTCCCAGCTCCAGTGGGACGTGCAGAACACCACCAGCCGGGTCCGGGCCGGCGACACCATGCGGCTCCGCGGCTGGACCAACTCCGTGGACCCTGTGGGTAACGTGGCGGTCCAGCTGACGACCCAGGGCCGGCGGTTCTCCCTCGGCACGTTCGCCACCTGGGGCTACGGGAACGGCACGAGTTCTGCGGTCTTCGACGGCACCGGTGTCCCCGTCCCGGCCGGCGTACCCGCGGGCATGGCGAATCTGGTGGTGACCGACCCCCGCGACCCTGACAACTTCGACAGCATCCCCGTCGAGATCCTGCCCGCCTTGGAGCTGAAGCTGAAGCTCACCGCGGAGAACGGCTCGACCGGGCGGATGTTCTCGGGGACCGCACAGCCCGGCTCGACCCTCCAGTTCCAGCGCGCCGACGGCAGCTGGACGAACACCGCCGGTGACACCCAGCCCTCGGCCGACGGCACGATCAAGGACGGGTACTGGGTCGGGCCCTCCTGGAAGAACAAGTGGGACTGGGCACACCTCAAGGCCCGCCAGGTATACCCCAGTGGCGAGAGCGCTCCCGCCATCGACGTCCCGGTCGAATTCCCGGCACCGTCCGTCTCCTCGGTGACCTGGTCCGGCAAGCAGGTCGTCGTCAAGGGGACCACCCTCGGTGACAAGGAAGGCAAGGGAACCGTTCAGGCCCAGGCGGCCGATGGCACCTGGTTCGACGCGGGTGGCATCAGCTCCGACGGCTCCTTCAGCCTCTCCGTGGACCCGTCCCGCCTCGGTGACACCTTCAGGGTCCGCTTCGTCGACGACTGGACGAAGCGCCCCACACCGCCGTCCGCCGGACTGCGGTACCGCGCGCCACTGGAGCTGAAGCTCACCGCCGAGAACGGAGACAAGAACCGGACGCTGGCCGGTTCGGGGCAGTCCGGCACGGCGATACAGTTCCAGAAGCCGGACGGCAGCTGGGTGACCGCCCCAGACACCACGGCCCCCTCGGACGACGGAACGGTCAAGGACGGGTATCTCCACCCGAAGTGGAAGCCTTCCTGGGATTGGCGGAACCTGACGGCCCGCCAGCTCTACCCGAACGGCGACACCGGCCCCGCGGTCGATGTGCCCGTCGCCTTCCCGGCCCCCGAGATCTCCGGGGTGACACGCACGGAGAAGGACGTCACCGTCACCGGCACCACGCTCGGCGACGAGGACGGCAAGGGGCGGATGCAGGTCCTCGGTGCGGACGGCACATGGTTCGAGCAGGGTGGCTACTCCGGCAGCGGCTCGTTCACCTTGCACATCGACCCCGCGAAGCTAGGCGCCACCTTCGCCGTCCGCTTCGTGGACGACTGGACCGGCGAGGCCACCCCCGCCTCTCCGGCTCAGCACACCCCCGTGCCCGCGCAGACTCCCACCCCCGACTCCGCGCGGAGCCCGCAGGCCGCACCGGGCTCGGATTCCACGCCGGCCCCCGAGCCGACGCGCGGCGCGCAGCCCACGCAGGCACCCTCGCCCACGCCCGCACAGACCTCCTCGCCCACGCCCACCCAGGCCACCGCCGATGACAAGCGCTGACGGCCCGATCCGGGTGTTCGTCCTCGACGATCACGAGATGGTGCGCCGCGGGGTGGCCGGTCTGCTCAACGCGGAGCCGGACCTCACGGTGGTGGGCGAGGGCGCGACGGCGCAGGAGGCGCTGGCCCGCGCCCCCGCGCTGCGTCCGGACGTCGCCGTGCTGGACGTGCACCTCCCCGACGGTGACGGCGTGGCCGTGTGCAGCGCGCTGCACAGGGCCACGCCCGGGGTGGCGTGCCTGATGCTGACCACGTACGCCGACGACGAGGTGCAGCTCGACGCGCTCACGGCCGGGGCCTGCGGATTTCTCCTGAAGCAGGTGCGCGGGCCGGAGCTGGTGGGCGCGGTGCGGGAGGCGGCCGCGGGGCGCTCGCTGCTCGGTCCCGGCGCGGTCGCCACGCTCATGGAACGGGTGCGCTGCGGCCGCAAGCCGAAGCGGGGCCTGGACGCCTTCCCCGACCTGACCGAACGCGACCAGCAGATCCTGGAGTTGATCGGCCAGGGGCTGACGAACCGCCAGATCGGGCAGCGGCTGTTCCTGGCCGAGAAGACGGTCAAGCACTATGTCTCACGGCTGTTCGACAAGCTGGGGGTGGAGCGCCGCGCCCAGGCGGCCGCCATCGCCGGGCGGGCGGCTGTTCTCATGAGGAGCGGCCGGGGGCCGTACGAAGGTTCGGGCCAGAAGCAGGGGCGGAGCCTCGTCGGCCCACCGGCTCGCTGAGCGTGACGGCGGCCGCGGACCGGCCGCCGTCACCAGCCCACCAGCCCCATCACCGCCACGGGGATGGAGTCGATCTCCATCGGGTGGCCCGGATCGATCACCACCAGGACGGCCGCGCCGGGCGGCACATCGCCGGGAACGGCCACCCCGCTGCGGCGGAAGTGGCCGGGCCCACCGCCCGCCCCGCCGACCCGGATCCGCGCCAGGCCGTACGTCGCACCCTGAGCCACCAGGAAGACGTCCACCGGACCGGCGGGCCGGGACGCGCCGGTCCACCCCGCGAGCGAGATACGGGCCCCCGGTCGCACCCGGGTGTCCGTCCGCGCGGCATCCCATCGCAGTCGCGGTACGACGCCCGCTCCGCTCGCGTGCCTCGGTCCGGCGGAATCCGTCACGGTCGGGCCCTACCTTGCAAGTGGGTCGGAACGGCTGGCCGGCTTCGCCGGTCCGGGCCCTACCACCGCGCACTGCTGCGCCCGTGGGGCGGCTACCACCCGTACTGCCGACGACGACGGCGGCGGACGGCGGGCAAGCGCGCTGAGGTGCGCCCGGCTCAACACCGTTCACCCCGGCGCACCCCGGCCCATCGAATCCGCTCAGCCGACCCGGCCGTAGAGCATGGGGTTGTAGTACGAGAACGAGGAGATCCGCACGGACCTGCCGGGGCGCGGGGCCTCCAGATACTGGCCGCCACCGAGGTAGATCGCCACGTGGTGGATACCGGAGGGCGAGCCGTTGGAGGACCAGAAGACCAGGTCGCCGCGGCGTAGCTGCGAACGGGAGAGCTTCGCGGCGGCGCGGTACTGGGCGTCAGCGACCCGCGGCAGCGAGATGCCCGCACGGCGGTACGCCTGCTGCACCAGGCCCGAACAGTCGTACCCGTACGGGCCGTTGCCGCCCCAGGTGTACGGCTTGCCGAGCTGGCCCATCGCCCAGCGGATCGCGGCCTCCGTACCGTGGCTGCCATGGCTGCCACGGTCGGCATGCCCGGCGCGGTTCCCGGACGACGGAGTCGGGGAGCCGGTCGGGGCCGTCGAGCCGGAGCGGCCGGTGCGGGCCTCGTACTTCCACTGGTGGCTGGTCCACCACCAGCTGCCGCCCTGCTGGTACCAGTACACCCGGTCCGTGGCGTCCCAGCCGGCCCGGCCCCGGAAGGTGGGACGGGGGTTGTGCCCGGCGGCGGAGGACGAGGGCGCGGGGTGCGTGACCCCGGACGCGCCGGCGCCGGACGCCGAACCGCCGGTGTGACGGAGGTACTTGTCGTAGTGGCTGGTCCAGCGCCACCAGCCGGTGGCGTCCTGATACCAGTACTTGCCGCCGTCCCAGCCGACGTGGCTCGGCGCCGGCTCGGCGGCGGCCGTGCCCGCGCCGATCATGGCGGCCGCGCCCACCGCGGCCACGACCGCGCCACGTACGGCACAGCGGGCGCGCCGTCCGCCGTGCCGTCCCCCGCCGGCCTCAGTGCCTGCCGCGCCCGCGCAGAACGCACAGGCGCAATCCGTGGGCGTCTCCTCGGTGAATTCGGGGGTGCGCATGCGCTCACCTGCCTTCCGTGTTGCGTGGTGTTCGGTATTCCGTGTGTCGGAGGTCCGCTCAGGACTCCGCCGGTGCGCTGCCCCGCGAGGTGTAGAAGGCGACGGTCAAGTCCCGTACCAGCGCCCGGCGTTCGTAGTCGTCCAGCTCGACCAGGCCGCGCGAGGTCAGCCCGTGGATGGTCTCGGCCACGGCATCGATGACCGAGGTCAGTACGGTGCCGCGGTGCTTGGCGTCGAGGGCGGCGATCTGGCTGCGCCGCATCGCGGCCGCCACCTCCGGCGCGTACTCGAGCCGGGTGGGCTGGGCGGAGAAGACCTCGATGCCCACCGGCAGGCAGCCGGCGGACAGGGTCTTCGTCAGCGTGTCGCCGACCGCCTCCGCGTCCCGCAGGGTCGGGATGTCCTCGTGGAAGGCGTCGGCGGGCAGCTGGGAGAGCACCCGGGCCATCGTCGCCTCCACCTGTTCGCACAGATACGCCTCGTGGTCGTTGACGGCGAGCAGCGCCCGCGCGGTGTCCTTGATCCGCCACACCACCAGGACGACGACGCGGAGCTGGACGCCGGCCGCGTCCACGGCGGGCATCGGCTCGCTGCGCCAGTGCCGCAGCCGGACGTCCACCCTGCGGCGCAGCACCATCGGGTTGATCCAGACGAGCCCGGTGCGCCGCACGCTGCCCCGGTACCGTCCGAACAAGCTGAGCACCCAGGCGCTCCCGGCCCGCCCCCGGGTGAGCCCGCCGACCGCGAGCAGCACCACGACTCCGCCGCACCCGACCAGCGTCCACTCCCACCGCCGCACGGGGCCGTGGTCCGGGACGAGCGGCAGGCCCGCGGCGCGTACCGCACGCTCCGGGAGGAGGCCGTGCCACCAGAGCACGCTCGCGCAGCAGGCCGAGGCCAGGACGGCGAGGAGGATGGCCGCCCAGCCGGAGAACGAGCGGCCGCGCCGTTCCACCAGGCCGGGGTCGGCGGAGGGGGCGCGGCGCTGTGAGGGGTTCTCGCCGACGCGGTGGGGGCCGGGAGGGGGCGCGGCCGCCGGGCGCTTCTTCGGGTGGCCTGCGGCCGGAGCGGTTCCGGCGTCGGCGGGGGCCGGTGGCGGAGCCGTCGGGGCCGGAGCCGGGGCGCCGCCCGCGGCGGCCGCGGCGGCCGGTTCGGCGGGCGCGGCGGGCGCGGCGGGTTCCAACAGCTCCTTGACGAGAGCGATTCCGGCCACGGCCACGTCCTGCGGGCGCGCCCGGCCCTCGGTCGGGACGGGCGTGTGCGCCGGACCGGTGATCTCCGGGCGCGGCGGTGCCACGCCCACCGAGGGCAGTTCCTCGGTGTCGTCCTGCGATGCGCGCGCCTCGTCGGGGCGGTGCGTCCCCTCTTCTCCCCTGTTCGCGGCTGCCATAGTGCTTCGCTCCGTCTCCGGTCTCGGGCGTCATCGGGCGCGCGGCGTCGCGCCCGTCCGCGCTCGCGGCGCGGTCCGTGCCCCGCCGGCCCCGGCGTATGTCGTGGTGGTGATGTGTCGTTGCGGCGATGTGTCGAGGTGGCGGGGCCACAGCCGATGATCTTGCGCCTGCAACGAGAGCCTCACAGATCCCCCCGCGCGCCGGATCCGCTGAAGGTCCGCAACCGCCGGGACTTCCGGCCCCCTTGGCCAGCCGTGGACGGCTGCGGACGGCAACGGGAGGCGGCGATGGGCGGGTTCAGCTGTCGGCGTGGGCCAGCCACAGGTCAGGGCCGAAGACCTCGTAACGGATGCGGCGGGCGGGGACGCCGGCCCGGAGCAGACCGGTGCGGACGGCGCGCATGAAGGGCAGCGAGCCGCACAGGTACACGTCGGTGTCGGCGGACAGGTCGAGGTCCGGTCCCAGGCCCGGGCCGTCCAGAGCCATCCGGCCCGGGCGCTCGCCGGCCTCCTCGTCCGCGCCCCGCTCGTACCAGAAGTGCGCCCTAGCGTTGGGGAGTTGGGACACCAGGCGCTCGGTGTCGGCGCGCAGGGCGTGGTCGGCCGGGCTGAGGTCGGCGTGCAGGACGCGCACCGGGCGGGACGAGCCGGTGGCGGCGAGGTGGGCGAGCATGCCGACCATCGGGGTGCAGCCGATCCCGGCGGAGACCAGCAGCAGCGGAGCGTCGCCGCCGTCGAGAACCACGTCACCGAATGGTGCCGACAGGGTGAGTTCGTCGCCGGCCCGTACGCTGCGGTGCAGCACGTTGGAGACCTCGCCCTCGGGGGCGTCGGCCACGCTCGCCAGCCGCTTGACGGTGATCCGGCGCAGCCGGTCGCCGGGCGCGTCCGACAGGCTGTACTGGCGGGTCTGGTGGATGCCGTCGGGCATCAGCACCTTGACGCTGACGTATTGGCCGGCGCGCGCCCGGGGCAGCGGGCCGCCGTCGGCGGGGCGCAGCAGGAAGGAGACCGCGTCCGGGGTCTCCTCGCGCCGCTCCACCACCGTCCACCGGCGCCACGGCCCCCGCGGATCGACCCCCGCCTCGTGGTAGAGGCGGGCTTCCCGCGCGATCAGTGCGCCCGCCATCAGCCAGTACACCTCGTCCCAGCCGGCCGCCACCTCCGGGGTGATCGCCTCGCCCAGGACCTCGGCGATCGCGCCGAAGAGGTACTTGTGAACGATCGTGTACTGGTCCTCGGTGACGCCGAGCGCGGCGTGCTTGTGCGCGATCCGCGACAGCAGGGCGTCCGGGTGGGCGTCGGGGTCGGCCAGCAGCGCCTTGGCGAATGCGGCGATGGATCCGGCCAGTGCCTGGCTCTGCTCACCGCTGGCCTGGTTGGCGCGGTTGAACAACCCGTCCAGCAGCTCGGGCCGCGCGCCGAACATGGCGGAGTAGAAGCGGCCCGTGATCTCGTTCAGGGCCGCGTCGACGGCGGGCAGGGTGGCGCGGACAACGGCGGCCGAGTCGGACGACAGCATGGGTCTCCCCGGGGTGATGGGAACGTGGGTGAGCGTCGACGAGAGCGGTTCTGCGCCCCTCGTCGCGGTGATCGCTCTGCCGATCGTGGTGCCGGGACAGGCGATCCGGTAGGGGCGAACTGCCCTTTCGGCCAGGCCTTTCAGGCCAAGTACGAGGCGGGCGGCGGCGTCCGGCATGCTGGCGGTCGGGCCGCACGAAACGAACGGAGCTGCGGTGGCGGAACGGAAGTCGCCCTGCGGCGGATCGCTCGGTCCGCGGCTGCCCCGGCGCCGACGCGGAGTACGGGACCCTGAGCGCCGCGGCCCCGCGGACGCCGGTCGGTGCCGGGTCGCGGGGCAGGGGGACGGTGCCTGGCCGGGGTCAGGCGGTGTAGGTCGGCCGGCCGTCCAGGTAGGTGGCGAGCACCTGGAGGTCACCGATGGTGTCCGGGTCCACCGCGTACGGGTCGTCGTTCAGGACCACCAGGTCGGCGTGCTTGCCCACTTCGAGGGAGCCGACCTCGTGCTCGCTCTGGAGCTGCCACGCGGAGTCGATGGTCTCGGCGCGGATCGCCTCGTCGAGGGTGACGCGGTTGCGCGGGCCCAGGACGCGGGTGCCGGAGCGGGTGCGGCGGGTGACCGCGACCTGGATGTTGCGCAGCGGCTCCACCGGGGTGACCGGCGAGTCGTTGTGGAAGGAGATCCGGATGCCGGCGTCCAGGGCGGCCCGCGCGTTGGCCCAGTCCTCGGCCCGCTCCCCGAACAGGCTCTCCACCAGGACGTCGCCCCAGTAGTAGATGTGGTCCACGAAGAGGCTGCAGGTGATGCCCAGCTCGGCGGCCCGCCGGTACTGCTCGCGGGTCATGGTGCCGCAGTGCTCGAAGCGGGTGCGGTGGTCCGGGCGGCCGTGCTCGTCCAGCACCTTCTCGAAGACGTCGAGCATCATGTCCACCGCCACGTCGCCGTGGACGTGGCAGGCCAGTTGCCAGCCGCGCGGCAGGTACGCCTCGGCGATCGCGCGGGCCTGCTCCGCGGTGTAGTTGGCGCAGCCGCGGTGGTCGGGGCCCAGGCCGATGGCGGCGGTGCGGTCGTTGGTGAGGTACGGGAAGCTGGTGGCGATGTTGCCGATCCACGGGCTTCCGTCGGCCCACATCTTGATGCCTATCTGGCGGAACATCGCGTCGCCCTGTCCGAGGACGGCGTCCGTGTGCAGCTCCGCGTTGGACATCTCGTACGCCCGGACCCGCACCCGGGCCTGCGGGCTCCGGGCGAACGCGGCGCAGACCTCCCGCATGCCGGCCTTGAGGCCGAGGTCCCCGCAGGTGGTCAGGCCGCGGGCGGCGAGCACCTCGTGCTCGTTGGCGAGCAGCGCGGGGGCGCGGTCGGCGGGCGGGTTCAGCGGGGTGCCGATCATCATCAGGGAGGCCGGGGCCTCGACCGCCTTCCCGGTGGGCTCGCCGTCGGCGTCGCGCTCGAAGTGGCAGCCGGCCGGGTCCGGGGTGTCGCGGGTGAGCCCGATCGCCTTGATGGCCAGGGAGTTGCCCCAGGACATGTGCGCGGAGTTCTGGAGGATCGCGACCGGGTTGGCGGGGGCCAGCTCGTCCAGCCAGGCGCGGGTGGGCTCTCCGAGGCCCTCTTGGAGGAGGGTGTCCCAGCCGACGAAGGCCAGCGGCGCACCGGGTTCGGCGGCGGCGATGGTCTCGTTGATCCGTGCCCGCACGGCCTCGGCGGTGGGGCAGGTCATCGGGCGGATGTCCACCACGTCGGGGCCGTCGGTGGTCATGCTGACGCTCGGGTGGCCGTGCGCCTCGATGAAGCCTGGCAGCGCGGTACGGCCGCCGAGGTCGATGATGTCGGTGTCCGGGCCGGCCAGGGCGCGGATCTCGTCGCTGTCGCCGAGGGCGGTGATGCGGCCGCCGTTCACCGCGAGCGCCTCGGCCCGGGGTCGGGACGGGTCGACGGTGATCAGGTTGGCGTTGACGAAGATCCGCTCGGGTGCCTGGTCGGCGTTCTCGATCGCGGGGGTGGTGCTCATGGGGGACCTTCCTAGGGCGGTACGGGTGGTACGGGTGGTACGGGTGGGGGGGGAGGGAGGCGGGCTAGGGGAGCCGGGCGCGCCGGGGGTCAGGCCGGTTCGTCGGTCCGTTCGGCCGCCTGGGCCCGTTCGGCCGCCTGGGCCAGTTCGGCCGCCTGGGCCAGTTCGGCCGGCTCGGCCGGTTCGGCCCGCTCGGCCCGTTCGGCCGCTTCAGTCGGCTCGGCCCGTTCGGCCGGCTCGGCCGCTTCAGTCGGCTCGGCCCGTTCGGCCGGCTCGGCCGACTCGGTGGCGGCCCGATTCGGGAGCGTTGCGGGACCGTCGTCGTACCGGGGCCGCATCATCCGCCAGACGACCAGCGCGGCGACCGCGAGGAAGACGGCGACCAGCAGCATGCCGAGTCCGAAGCCGCGGGCGGCGGCGTGCCGCGGCGTACCGGAGGAGGCGGCGGTGAAGGAGTTCACCACCGGGATGAGACCGCCCAGGCCGAGCCCCATGCCCATCTGGCCGACCGCGGGCTTGACCGCGCCCACGGACCCGACCATCGAGGACGGCGCGGACCGCATCATCACCGCGGACTGGGGGTTCTGTGCCCAGGTGACGCCGAATCCGATCACCGTCGAGGTCGCCAGGAACAGCCACAGCGGGGTGTGTTCGGTGGTGAAGGCCATGGCCAGCAGGCCGACCGCGATGATGCCGAGACCGCTGACGAACATCGCCCGGTCGCTGATGCCCCGCCGGGTCTGGAAGGCCCCGGCCCCGAACGCACCGCCGATCGAACCCGCGCCGAACATCGCGATCACGATCGAGGAGACGAAGGCCGACTTGCCGAGCGTCCCCTGGACCATCAGCGGGTACTGCATGGTCACCGCCGCGTTGCCGAGGTTGAAGACCACCCCGACCACGATCGCCGCGACGAACGGGCGGGAGGTGAACAGCTCCATCGGGAAGGCCGGTTCGTCCACCCGCCGCTCCCAGGCGGCGAACAGGCCGAACAGCACCACCGCGGCCGCCAGCAGCCCCAGCGTGACCGCCGACAGCCAGCCGTGCGCACTGACCTGGCTGAACCCTTCGATCAGGCAGATCAGCGCCAGGGCCGCGAGCAGCACCCCGACCGTGTCGAAGCGGCGCGCCTTCTCGGCCCGGCTGTCCGGCACCGTCAGGTACGCCCAGGCGGTGGCGATCAGGCCGATCACCGGGACGACGAGGTAGCCGATCCGCCAGCTGAAATGCGTGACCAGCAGACCACCGCCGATACAGGCGACCACGATCATGATGCCCTGCACACCGAGCCAGATCCCGAACGCCCGGGGCAGCTCGCGCGGTCGGAACAGCAAGGGGATGATCGCCAGACTCATGCCGAAGGCCGCCGCCGTCCCGATACCGGTGACGACGCGTCCGACGAGGAAGACGACGCCGTTGCCGGCCAGGGCGGTCACCAGGCAGCCGACGACCGCGGCGAGCGCGCCGGCCAGCAGGACCTTGCGGCGTCCGCGCAGGTCGCCCAGGGACCCGGTGCCCAGCATCGAGGCCGCCAACAGCAGCGTGGCGATACTGGCCGCCAGCGTCATCGTTCCGGAGCTCATGCCCAGGCCCTCGGCGGCCCGCGGCAGGGCGGTGGAGTTCAGGCTCGGGTCGACCATCTGGATCGTGGAGACCGCGCTGACTCCCAGGAGGGCCGCCTCCCGCCGCCGCGGATTGCGCAGCATCCGGGGCGACCAGTTCTGCGGCACCGGTGGGACGGTGGAAACCGCGGGACCAGGCATTGTCGGTCATCTCCTCTACGGGGTCCGCCCGTTCCCGGTGCCGCGAAGTGGGCGGCGTTCGCCGGGCCGGCGGAGTGCTCGTGTGGTGTGCCCCCAGCCTGGGCCGCCCGGGCCGGCGGAATTTCCGGCGAAAGTCCCACCTCGCGGACCGGTGCCGACGGTGTGCCGGGGTGAGGCCGGCCCCCTGTGGCCACGCGGCCAGCCACCGCCACCCGCGAGCCGCACCGGAGGCGGTGCCGCACCGTCCCGGACGGCCGCCGGTGGCCACGCGTCCAGGGCGGACGGCCCGCCCCACAGACCGGCCGGACGTCCCGAAACCGGCAAGACGGAAGACCCTGGGTGATTCCCGTCACCGGGCGGCGGTACCGCGGTGCGCGCACCGGCCGAAATAATGGGGGCATGGCGGTACAGACGTTGCAATTACTGGCGAATCTCGCCCCGCAGGCCCGTCTGATGGTCGGCGCCTGGGGTGTGGAACGGCAGGTGACCGGCCTGACCGACCTGCGCGGACGCTCCCTGACGGAACCGGACCCACCGCCGGCCGGACACGCCGTGGCCCTGGACGCCGCGGCCATCCCGACCGGCCGGGACGCGCAGCGCGCCCTGATCGCCCGCCTGCGCCACGTACCGCTCGCGGTCGTCCAGGTGGCCGATGCCGCCCAGCCCGTCCCCATCGGTTTCCTCGCCTTGGCGGAGCAGTACGAGGTGCCGGTGGTGCGCTGGCTCCCGGCGCACGGCCAGGACCCGGCGGCCGAGATCCATGCCGCGTTGCACCACGTCCGGCCGACTGTCCCGGAGCTGGGTGCCTGGGCCCGCGCGCTGGCCACCGAACTCGACGCGCACGTCCACGTCCTCGACGCCGGGCTGCGGCCCCTGGCCGGACACCCCGACGCGGGCGGTTCGCTGCTCGGTCGGCTGCGCGGCGAACTGCCGCCCGCAGCCGGCCACGACCCGATGTTCCGCACGGTGCTGGACTCCGGCGGCGCGCGGGTCCGGGTGCGGTCCATCGCCGTCGGCGGCGGTGTCCGGGCGGTTCTGCTGGTGACCGGCCGCCCCCTGGACACGGCCCGGCTGGAGCGCCTGGACCGCGCCGCGGCCGAGCTGGCCGACCACTTCAACCGGCGCCGCCCGCCCGCCCCGCACGAACTGCTCATGCTCCAGGCGGGTATACGGCTGCTGGCCGGCCACGCGCTGCGGAGCGGTGTGTGGAGCAAGGTCGTCGAGGAGTTCCGGCTCCCGCAGGCCGGCCCGTACGCGATGCTGGTGCTCACCGGTGCCTCACCCACGCTGCTCGGCGCGGCGCTGGAGGAGTGCTGGGGCCTGGGGCGCTGGGTGACGCCGTGCGAGGTTCCCGAGGGGATGCTGCTGGTGGCCCGCGCCGAGGTCTTCCTGGACGCCCGCACCCTGGTCGACGGACTGGCCGGCCACCTCACCCGCCCCGTGCACGCGGGCCTGGCCTCCCTCCAGCACCGCTCCGAGATGGGCGTCGCCTACGAACAGGCCCGCTCCGCCGCCCGCCAGGCCGTTCGCCGGCAGGTTCCCCTGGTGACCCACGGCGAACTGGAGTGGCGGGACCTGGTGCCGGCGACCATCGACCTGGCCGGGGTGGCGCTGTTGCGCGCGCGCCTGCTGGAGACCCTGGAGACGGCGCCCGGCGGCAACGTCCTGCTGACGACGCTGCGCACCTGGGTCCGCGAGGAGTACCGCAACGACCGCACCGCTGCGGCCCTGGGCGTGCACCGCCACACCCTCAACAACCGCCTGCGCCGCTGCGAGCGACTCCTCGGCGCGCCACTGCACGCCCCGGACACGTCCTTCGGCCTCTGGCTGCTCTTCCACGATGACGCGGACCCGGACGAAGGCGCAGGAGGGACCGGTGCACGGCGCGGCCCGGGATGAGGTACGGACGGGCCAGGGAGGCCCGGCGCGGGGGCCGTTCGCGGTCCGGAACGCATGGAACGGGCACGCGGCGCCGATGCCGGTCAGGCCGTCGATGCCGGTGGTATGCGTTATCCGGAGGCTGGGGGCCTGACCGCTGAGCGGCGGGCGTTTCGGGAGAAGATCCGGCTCCGGGCAGGCTTGCAGTTCGCGGCGGGTGAGAAGACCTCGCTGATCGCGAAGGACCTGCGGGTGAGTATGCGGTCGGTTGAAAGCTGGCGCCGAGCCTGGCGCGAGGCGGCCTGGAGGCCCTGCGCTCGACAGGTCCGGCGAACTCCCCGACCGCCCGATGCCCAGTCCGCCATGCTCAAGGCAGAGCTAGGCAAGGGGCCGTCAGTGCACGGCTTCGACGATGAGCGTGGGACTCTGGCCCGGGTCCAGACGGTGATGCGCCGTCGTCTGAAGCTGCGCCTGTCGGTGGCGACGGTGCGGCGGATGCTGAAACGGCACAGCTGGTCATGGCAGGCGCCTGCCCGCCGAGCACTCGAACGCGACGAGCACGCCGCAGGACCTCGGTCGCCGCCCTGTGCTGCTACAAACCGGGCGTGGGAAGCCGTCTCATCCACCGGCCGGCAGGCCGCATCTCGTCTTGCACCGTTTCAAGCACGCTCAGTCGTTCTCAGGACTACCGTCCGTTGATGTCCGCAACTGAGAGGGCCTCCATGAGCCCCGCCTCTGTTACACCTGCTCACTCTCCAGGAGTCCGACGTGAGTGGCCACCGCTCCTTCCCCGCGCCCAGGCCCGACCCGGCTGAGGCTATGACGGTGCCTGAGGTCGACGCAGCCCTGTCCACCCTGGCACGGTGTTCAACCGCCCTCCTTGAGGAATCACAAGCAGAGCAGCAACGCATGGAGGAGTTGAATGAGCTCAGCGAAGCCGCCATCGAGCAGCGCGCCGCCGACCGGGGAACACGGTACGACGCCGAGTACGCGCTGCTCTCTGTCCGCCTGAGGTTGGCCATCCGCTGCGCGAATGCGCACCGCGACGCGGCGCATCAATTCGTCTGCTGGTGGCTGGACGCAGCCATGGCCGCATGGAAATCCGCGGTCCACGGGACACCCATGCCGTACGCACGACTGGGCGCGGCCGCACCGGACACCTTGATGCCCACGGACGACATGGCAGTCCTGCCCGACGTAGACGAACACACGCGAAAGCTGGTGGAACTGGGATCCTTCCTCGGCACACCCCCGCCGAGCTCAGCCCCCGACAGCGACGACGGCCTTGCCGCTATGACCTCTGACCTGGCAGCCCGTTCTGGCCTGTCGGTTCGGCGGAATGAAACAGGCGGCATCGATGTGGTGCACGACGTCGACCCGGAGGCTCGGCGCCGCCGTCTCTGGGGAGACTACTGGCTTGAATTCAGCATCCCGGCACTTCCCGCCCCCGGCGAACTCGACGCCCTCCTCGTCAACGCCTCCAGTGAATCCGCCAGCCACCTCCTCAATGCATCCCGGGCTGCCGTCAGTGCAGCCATGGCCAAGCTGCGCCTGTCGGAGTTGGAAGACACCGAGGCAGCCTGGACACCGACAGAGGTCGACGAGTACGACCAACTAGCCGCCCGGCACGACGGTTTGACGCGCCTTCTCGCTGACTACGCGCAAGCAATCACTGAAATCCTCCCCGAGATCCGGGCCGCATCCAGTGATCAAAGCGGCTCTGGCGGTGTGCACTAACGACCTCGTGCCGCCGCCCCCGGGGGGCGGTAGTCCACCAGCTGACCGGTGACGTTCGCAATCTCGGCCGCGCCCAGTTCGGCGTAACAGGTGTCGAGCAGCAGCAGAACGTGCCCGACCTGGGCGTCGGCCCGCAGGTCCGCGAGTTCACGGGAGGCGAGGGTAGTGCTCACGCGGTTGCGACGGCTGTTGCAGCAGGTGGGCCGGTGGTAGCGGTCGTCGCGCAGGCCGTGCCCTGCGTAGTACACGACGAGCACGTCCTCCTTGTTGCGCTCGTCCGCCTTGAGCCAGTCCTCCAGACCGGCGCGCACCTGCTGGGCATCGGGTGCACGGGTGAGCTCTGGGAGGATCTCCGCGTAACCGAGCGAGGAGAAGAGAGCCAAGACCCGCCGCAGGTCTTCGGCCACGCCGGGCAGGTCCTCTAGTAGCCGATCGGCGGTGAGCATGCCGGTGTCGAAGGCGAAGACATGCCGGTTGAGTCCATCGGCAGCCGGGCCGTTCAGTGCGCCTGGCGCAGGGGCGCCCGCCATCGGGCCTTGCGCGGGGTGCCAATTCGCGGACAAGTGCAACCACGTCACCGCTGTCGGCCAGGTTTGTCCATTGCTTGACTGTGGCTGGCCAGCCCCCTGTACCGTCCTGCTGCGGTGCAGGCTGTAGGCGGTCGAAGACAAGCCCGGCCAGCCCCAGCGGGGAGCCGGGGGGCTCTGGCGTGATCAGCTCCGCAGCCCGAGCCCGCACGGCTTCACGCAGCTTGGGCTCCGTGAAGTAGCGACGGACATGCTTAAGGTCCGAGATGAGCAACCGGTCGGAGACGGGGCGGCAGGCAAGACGGCCGACGGAGCCACGGGCAGCGGGACCGGAGCCCGTACCCTCCGGCCCTACGGTGTCCGGTCCGGGGACACGGGGTCCAGCCGAGCCGCCTCCCGCCACCAAGTCTCCAGCAGCTCTGCCTCGAACCCTGGCTCCACGTCCTCCGTCCGGTAGTACGGCTCGCCGCGCGTGCCGGGCTGCCCGTAGAGGTCCCCATATCCGGCGCAGGCGATGTCCTCGTCCATCAGCCGCCCGAGCGTGGGAACTCGGCGCAGGGCAAGTCCCATCCCACCGCGTAGCGCTGGCTCAACTTCCCCCAACAGGGTCTCAACGGTGTCGAGTTGCCGCCGCCCCACCCCGTGCACCACGACAACCCGGCTCATGGCCCCCTCGGCGCGTCCCCGTGCTCCCGCCACGAGCTTGATCGGAAGGCATGCGACAGCATGGGCGCTCCGGAGCAAGAGGAGCCTACGGAACGCCCAGGAGTTCCATGATGCGTTCCCTCACACGGTCGGTGAAATTCGTGACTGCACGCTTGTCTGCGCCGAACTCCACAGCTCGTTCGACTTGCCACTCGGAAAAGAGCGGAGCGAACCAGGTCAGCTTGACGAAGTCTGGGTGAAGGGGCTCCCCTTCCGAGATCTCGATAGAATTGAGCAGCTCGATGTACCGCTCTCCAAGGGCGGGGTCGTACTCTCCGTCTCTGAGCTTGCCCAGAGGGCCTTGCTCCGGATCCCAGGCGCGGTCGAGGGCTTCCAGGGTCTGTGGGTCCGAGTGCTTCATGACCAAACTCCGATGATTGCTTCTTTGGGGATTTTACCGAAGATGAGGACTTCTTGATCCTTCCTGGCATAGAAGTCGATGCGCCCCTTGCCAGGAAATCCAGCGGATACGTCTTCTATTCGAGAGCCGATCTTGGATAGGTCGATGGCCACAACACCGTTCCCCTTGTTGTACTTTTCGAACGCCGCGCTGGGGAGCTTCGTGGTGGAGATCCATGGGCTCATCCTCTTCCCTGCCACGTGAGACAGGGGCGAGACACTGACGGCGCTGGGGTCTCGCGCCACAAGCCCCAGTGCCGGATCTTCGCCCCTGGCCAGCGATCGGAAGACGATACCAGGGAAGGCGTCAGCATCCGTCGGGTAAGTGCATTTCAGCCCCAGGGGGTCGACCCAGATATGAGGGTTGGGGACGTAGGTGACCGGATTGGGCGCTGGGGCGAGGCCGAGAGGGTCAAGCGTGAAATAGCGCGCAGTCTGAGGGTCGTAGTAGCGAAGATAGTTGTAGTGAAGACCGGTTTCACGATCGAAGTACTGTCCCGGGAAACGCAAGGGTGTAAACGCGGCACCACTGGTGGCCCATGCGGTGGAGCCCCACAGCGTGCTGCGGCTACGCCAGGCTATTTCGCCATGCTCGTCAATGAGTTCGGTCGGTGTGCCGACGAGATCGGTGACGATCGCGAAGAAGCGGGAGTCGATCTCCTCTTGCGGTGCGTCGGCGGCGGCAATGCGTTCGACCTGGGCGACAGGTCGCAGGCCGTCGTGGTCCCAGGTGAGCGTGACCGGTTTCGGCAGTTCCGCCGAGGTGGTGGTCTCTTCACAGAGAGTGGTGCCGTCCCAGGTGAAGTCGACGCGCTCGAGGATGGATTGTCCGTCGTCGGCCAGGCGGAGCTTGGCAATACGACGGCCGAGGGCGTCGTATTCGTAGCGCCATCGGGTCCCGTCCGGGGTGATGACCGACACCAGGCGGTCTTCGGCATCCCAGGCGTATTGCCACGTGTCTGGTTTACGAGACAAGCGGCGTTGCCGGCGCAGGGTGACGCGTCCGGCGGCGTCGTGTTCGTAACGGATGCGACCGGCTTGGGTGATGCGGGTGCCGGCGTAGGCGCGAGTGCCGGTGGCCTCGTGATCGGGGTGAGTGGAGGGCCAGGAGGCGTGGGTCTGGTTGCCCGTCTCGTCGTAGGCATAGGTCTCGGTCCAGTCGCCGGCGTGGACTCCGGTGACACGGCCCGTGGCATCGAGGTCGAAGCGGCGGGACCCGTTGATCTGGTCGTCGAGGGCGGCCAGGGAGCCGTCGGCCCGGTAGGTGTAGGCACGTTGCTGGACGGTGGTGCCGGTGGCGTTGGCGACCGTATGGCTGGTCAGCCGCCCGAGGGGATCGTAGGTGCTGGCCAGAGTGAGCTCGTCGCCGATGCGGCGCAAGAGCTCATGCCCGGCCGCATCGTGCTGGGAGGTTAGGGTGCGGCCACCAATCGTTAGATGGGTGCGGTTGCCTGCGGCGTCATAGGCGTATGTGCTCGTCGCGCCGGTGGGGGTGGTGCGGGATGTGGGGCGGCCCAGAAGGTCGTAGGTGTAACGGGTGGTGCGGTTGTTGACTGTCTCGGAAAGGAGTTGTCCCGCCGCATCATGGTGGAGATGCAGTACTGCGTCGGGGCTGTTGGCCGAGGTCAGGCGGCCTGCGGCGTCATACGTGTAGGTGGTGAGGACGCCGGCCGCGTCCTTGACAAGAGTGCGGCCCATGGGGTCGCGCTCGTAGCGAATGGTCTGCTCGGCGGCGGTGGTGCGGGCTATGAGCCGACCTGCGGCGTCATGGACGTAGGCGAGGCTGCGACCGTCGAAGTCCGTCTCGCCGACCAGAGAGCCCGCGGGGTCGAAGTGATAGGTCCAGGTGGCGCCCAGTGGATTGGCGACCTGGGTGAGACGACGTTCTGTGTCATGGGTGAAGGTGTAGCGCAAACCGTCGGGACCGGTGCGGGCCGAGAGCAGGTCGAAGTGGGTGTACTCGAAGCGGGATATTCGGCCGAGCCCATCGGTGTGGGCGATGCAGTTGCCTTCGGCGTCGTACTCCCATGACTCGCTGGTTCCATCCGGGAGGATGTGGGAGGTGATCTTCCCTTCCACTGTCCAGGCCAGACGGGTTTTGGCTCCCAGCGGGTCGGTGATGGTGACCGGCCGGCCGAACGAGTCTCGTTCGTAACTGATGCGGGCGCCGAGCGGGTCAGTGACCTTGATCGGGAGCCCTGCCGCGTCGGTGCGTACCCGCAGAGTGTTGCCCAAGGCGTCGGTGACACCGGAGAGATGGCCGGCCGAGGTGAAGGTGTAGTGAGTGGTACCCCCAGTCGGATCGGTCAGGGCAATGCGGTTACCGCGTTCGTCGTAGGCGTGGAACCACAGGCCGCCGTCGGCCTCGGTGATAGCCGTGGGCAGGCCGAGGTCGTTGTATTCCGCGCGTACCTCGTGGTGGTCCGGAAGCTGGACGGAAGTGACGCGGCCCTGCTCGTCGTAGGTGTATCGGGTGGTGTGGCCGAGGGGGTCGGTCACCGCCGTGAGCCGGTGCGCGCTGTCCCATTCCTGGAGCGTGGTGTTCCCGAGCGGGTCGGTCTCCCGGATCAGGCGCAGTGCCTCGTTGTGTTCGTAACGGCTGATGTGCCCCAGCGAGTTGGTGACCGTGGTGACGCGCGCCGCGTCGTCGTAGTCGAGGGTGCCGGAAAGGAAACCGTCGCTGCCCGCGGTGCGAATGACCCGCCCGTGCTCGTCGTAGGAGTAGGCATAGGAGGTGTCGTTGCGGTCGGTCCACGAGGTGATGCGGCCCGCGGCATCGTAGGTGTACCGCATGGGCAGGGCGGAGGAGTTGGTGACCTCGGTGAGGTGTCCGGCGTCGTTGTAGGCGTAGGAGATGAGGACCGTGCCGTCGGCGTCGGGGTGTTTGGGGTCGAGCAGGCGCAGGCCGCTGATGCGGGGCAGGTCGCGGTGGTGGTCGATGGCGACGCGGTAGCCGCCGGAGTGGGCGACCTCCACTGGAGTGCCGTCGGACGTGTAGCGGAGGGTGATGCGCTGGCCGTTGCGGTCCACGATGGCCTGCAGGGGCAGGTCGACCGCCTGACCGTCGTCGATGGGACACGGGGAGTGGAAGACGTACGAGTGCCCGGTGTCCGGGTCAGTCAGGCGCAGGGCGCCGTCGACTTCCGTGTCCCAGGTCAGAGGTATTCGAGGGCCGAGTTCGGCGTAGACAGGATCGTTTCTGCCGACGGTCGGGAGCGGATAGACCAGCCGTGCGCCGTCGGGTGCGGCGTAGGTGATCGCGTCATCGTCGATCTGGAGGCGCTGATCCAGGGTGGAAGCCCAGGAAGGGCCGAACCATCCGCCCCACCGATACGACGACACATGCGTCCGCGTCAGCATCAGGGGCAGCGATCCGAGTATTTCGACGTCGGTCTGGGGCAGCAGCATGTCGCCGGTTGCCACGTCGATCGGGTCGAACTTGCACTTCTTGAGCACAGCTCGGATGGAGGCGGGCAGCTTCTCCATTTCCGAGGGGCGCAGCTTGAGGCGAGACAGGCCGGAGCCGTCGAGCCCCAACGTCTTGCCGAGTTTGGCGAGCTCGCTGGGCTTGAGTTTGCCCAGGCCCTTGCCGAGGACCTTGCCCAGGCCGCCCGCACCGACTCCGAAGGCGGCCCCCAGGGCCAGGGTCTCCGCCAGTTTCTCCGGATTCTTGAACGTCCCCGGATCCTGCAACAGCGCGTCGAAGGCCGAGAACTTCATACCTTCGCCAGCGAGCTTGCCGGCCTTCGCGATCGTCTTGATCTCCCCGAGAGCCTTCAGCGCCCGCTCCAGGCCGCGTATCGCCTCCATGACGGTGCGGATGACCGAGGCCATGCGGGTCCCGGACTTCTCGATCCGGGCGATCAGCGCCACTATCTTCGCGGCTCGTGCACCAGCAGCGAGGCTGCCGGCGATCGCGGAGAGGCCGCCGGTCAGCACGGACAAGGCCAGGCCCGCGATCTCGAACTCGACGATTTCCGCGAGGATCACGCCGATCTCGGAGAGGAGTTCGTGGGCTTCGTCGGCGAAGTCGTCCAGTGCCTTGGCGCCGTCGCGCAGCGAGTCAGCCATGTCGGTGGCCTGCGTTCGGCTGGCCTCGGCCCGCTTGTGGAGTGCCTTGGCGGCCTGGCCCTCCCACTCCAGATCATTGAGCGCCGACTTGGCGTCGTGCGCGGCGGCGTCGAGGCCCTTGGCCAGGGCCCGCCACCGCTTGGCTATCTCACGGATGCCATCGGGGTCGACGGCGGGGTCAGTGATGCCGAGGAACTCCAGGCCGCTGGCGAGGGTGTCGCCGAAGGCGTGGTTGGCCTTGTTGATCCAGTGCAGCGGGTTGAGGTCTTCGGCGTCGATGTCGCCGGGGATGATGTCGAAGCCCATGTGCGGCTCAGCCCTTCTTGGCGCGGGCCGCTGCACTCAGCAGAACGTCCAGCAGGTCGAAGGCGTCGGAGACGTCGCCCATGAACTTGGCCTCGGCCTCCCACTCCTTGTGCAAGTTCTTGGTGAGTTCGGCGATGGTGTCCATGCCGTCCCGGATGTCGTCCTTGGCGCTCATCAGCGAGCCCAGCACGCCGAAGGCGGAGAGGTCGTGCGAGGCCGCCTTGAAGTCGTGCAGCGGTTTGCGGGTGTGGTGATCCACCTTGCCCAGCGCGGATGCCGCTTTGTGCAGTGCTTCCGCATCCTTCTTCAAGTCCGACATGCTGCCCGCCCCCGAGGGTTGAGATGGTTCTGCCCGTGGTGTGCTGACCGACCGACGGCCTCGGTCAGCGGTTGATGGACTGGATCTCCTGGACGTTCACGTCCTGAGTGGTCTCGAAGGTGCCGTCCGGCAGATCACCCTTTGCGCCCCCCGTGCCGTTCCAGGAGACCTTCCAAGTGACGGACGCCTTGAACTGGTACGGGTCAGTCCCCGACGTGGACCTGAGGTAGGCCATCCCGCACGGCGGCTCTTGGTCCGCCTTCCCCTTCGCATACGGCTCGCCGATGCTGCCGTCCGCGTTGATCGGGCAGTCACCAGATGCCGGGAAGACCTTGGCTTCCTCGGTACCTGGCTCGATGTGGAGGCCGACAGGTTCGGCGGTAGTCGTCGCCGTCATGTCCAGGGCTGGCAGGCTGGCGGTGACGGACACGGGCTTGAACGTGGCCTTGTCGAGCCACAACCAGGTGTTGAGATTCACTTTCTGCGCACCCTGGGGCTTCATGGTCACAGAGGTGTCAGGCACCCGGATCTTTTCATAGGCGAGCCCTGCGAGAATCTCGGGCGAAATGGCGTGCTCAACCTTGGGGTCATCTCCCTTCTTGACCCACCACGGGTCGCGGAACATGCACTCCCAGGCGGCGGTTTCATCCATCCGATCGCGGTTGATGAAGTGGCCCCACCAGTAGCCATCATCCTTGTCCTTCACATGGAAGTCTGCGTCGGGTTGTCCTTTGCTGAACTGCTTTTTCTCTTCCTTCACCCACTCCGCCTGGTCGCCTCCGACGGACCAACTCTCCTTCATGTATGCCTTGTACTGGCCGGGTGTGTACTTCGGCGCAAACCAGCAGGGCGGCGGCGTCCAGTCACCCACAGGCTGGATGGCGCCGACATTCCCGCCCGATCCGTTCCTGGAAAGGTTGTAGGTGATCTTGGCCCCGATCTCCTGCCCTTCCTTCTCTCCCGCCGGCTGGCCTCCCTGAGAGCCTGGCTTCGCGCCGCCTCCTGGGGCGCGCCCTTCAGCGAAGGCGACCGGCGAGCCCGAGACAAGCACGGTGGTCAGCGCGCCGATGACCAGTCCGCACTTCGCGGTCTTCGTCAACGGCACTGCTGAGCCCCCCTCTTCGACATCATCTGCTCGGCCTGCCAGACACCCTTCGAGTCCTTCTCAAGGTGCAGGTTGTAGAAGACGTACGCGTCGCTGCTCGACGAAACGCCATCAGAGCGCTTACCGGTCTTGCGGTCCTTGTTGTATGCCTTGGTTTCGTCGCCGCAATAAGTGAGCCCCGCAGTTCCGTCCTTGAGGAACGTCACCTCGCGGTTGTAATAGCGCACCGTTCCGCTGACGGTCTGTCCTGCGTCTACGAACTGCTGCACCCAATCCACGCTAACCTTCAAGGCGTCACTCTTGGCGTAGAACCTCAAGGCCGAAGACTTCGGGTCCCCGCGGATGATGGCGTCATCCGTGGCTCGAATGAATTCCCGGTTGTCATTGAGCACGGACGCTTCCTTCGCGTCATCAGACTCTTCGAAGAGGAGCTTGTCGTCCTTCGGAAGCTTGATCTCCGGCCGGTCAACCCCGTCCGCCGTCGCGGACGACGACGGCGATGCCGGCTTCTTCGAGCCGGTGTCCGCCCCGGCGATTTTGTCGTTGCTCTTGTTGTCGTCCGAGCCGCCACAGGCGCTCAGCAACAGGGCGGCGGAGGCCGCGAGCGCGGCCGCCACGAGCCGGGTCGTGCGGTTCACAGTCGTCTCCGGTGAGGTGAGGGTTAGCTTGAGCGAAGCAACGCTATCCGTGACCGACTGGTGACGATGAGAGCGGGTCGGGCGTTGGCTGAGACGTACCGGGCATACCTACTGATGGCAGCCACTTTCGCCTGCACATGGCTTCGCTGCCCGGCCGGGAAACTCCCTGAACGAGGAGACAACTCGATCATGTTCGACGCCGAGCTAAGGGCCTGGCCACCGGTGCGACTGGCTCGCTCGTCGCAGCCATAGCCACGTCGGACGCTGAAAAGATGCGTCTGAAGGTCACGCACTTCTACCGCCGGACCACTCCAGACCAGCAGCACTGCTGCCTAATAGGACGAGCGCCGTAGCCTCGGGACCCCCGCCTCCTGCGATGCGGCAAGGGGGCGAGCAGGGCCCGCACCGCTTCCGTGGATTCCAGACACTCCGCCAGCGCGCTCACTCCGAGCAAGGCTTGGCGAACCCTGAGTGGCGACCTACATACGGTGTGCTGTCTGCGGCCGCCTGGGGCGTCCTGCCGACGAGGAACTGTGAGCCTCGAAAGCAGGCCGAACGAACTCACCGGCACTGCAAAATGGCAGGTCAGAGACCCTTCGAGGCAGGCTCCAAAATCGCCACGCACTCCACGTGATGCGTCATCGCGAAACATGTGGAACGGAGACACGTGCAAGAACCTGCAGGTCAGTGACCTGCGCGCGGAAACCAGGGCGAATCTCCCCTGTGCATTGTGTGCGCTGTAGGCGTTACGCGCGCATGTCCGACGCATGCTGCCCAGGCTGCCAGTACCCTGCAGCCTCTCCCAGGGCGATGCACGCCTCAGGAGGTCTGTGCCCGGCCGGCTGCTATGGGGGGCCGCTCGGCGGACCTGCGCCGCAGGACCGACCTGGCGAAATGCCCCCGCTCGCCGGCATGCCCGCCCGCGTCACGCCTCTGCGAGAGTGCGCGAGGCGTCCAGGAAGCGCTTGGCGGTCGCGTGTAGAGGTTGGTGGGGGGACTGCTCGACCTTGCCGGGCTTGCCCTGGCAGGCGGGACGCGGCCAGTCCGTGCGGCGACGGCCTCGGCAACGTCGTGCGCTCCGTCTCCCGGAGCGGGCCGCGCGGCGGATCGGCGAAGATCATTGCGTGTCCGTCCCGCGTGCGCGGCTCCTGACTGATTTCACAGCGGTTCACGGGAGTTCAGTTGCGGCGGTACGGGCAACGGTGAGCAAGCCCGCACCGCCTACCCGGCCATCGAGAAGGCCGCCGATGACGAGGACGAGTACGTCAGGAACGTCGGCCTCTATCTCGAAGCCGTCCTGAACGGCACCTGCTCACCGACAAGCGCCGCCTCCTGTAGGCCCACGGCGGGCGGCGCTCATGACCTGGCTGCCGGGAGCGCCGGCCCGCTCGCCGGCGATCACGCAAGAACGCAACGCGTCCCCGAGAAATTGGTCGGCATGCACTTGTTGCAGTGCACGCACAGCGAGCGGGCCGTGCCCTCCGCCCGTACACGGTTGACGAAGTCCGGTTCGCGCAGCAGCGCACGCGCCATGGCGACGAACTGGAACCCTTCCGTCATGGCCAGCTCCATGGATGCCCGGCCGGTGATGCCGCCGAGGAGGATCAGGGGCAGGTCGATCGCGGCCCGGAACTGCCGGGCCTCTTCGAGCAGGAACGCGTCCTGGTAGGGGTATTCACGCAGAAAGCGGTGACCGAGCTGCTGTACGCCGAGACGCTGCGGCTGCGGCTGCGGCCGCGAAGTCCCGTACCGGCGCCCTGCCCTTGAACAGGTTCATGGGGTTGAGCAACGAGCTCCCGACGGTCAGCTCAAGGGCGCTGACCGTGCCGTCTGCCTCTCCAGCGGGCGACCTGCAGCGCCTCGTCCAGCCAGAAACCACCGCCGACCCCGTCGTCCATGTTGCACTTCGCCAGGATCGCGATCCGGTCGCCCACCGCCTCCCGCACCGCACGCACCGCCGCGCGGGCCACCTTTGCCCGGTTGTGCAGTGAACCGCCGTAGGCATCCCGTGGCTTGTTGATGCGCGGGCTGAGGAAAGAACTGGCGAAGTAGTTGTGCCCGAGGTGCATCTCGACCGCGTCGAACCATCAAGGCCGCGACGTTCGAAGGGCGCAGCGACGGTGGCCTCGTCACCGACGCGCTGATCGAGTTCCATCGGGTCGTGGCGGCGGGCGGTGTGGGCATGACGACCGTCGCCCACTGCGCCGTCGCGCCCGAGGGGCGTGCCCAGTACGGAGTGGCCGTCCCCTGGTGCCATCTGTAGTGGCTCACACCACCGATTGCCATGGTCACGTCGCCGTCGCTCAGCGCTCCGCGGCCGCCCGCATCGCGGCACACGCCGGTGCGGGTCGGAGAACGCGAGCTTCCCCATCAACGACGCCTCGGCCTCACGGCGTCGGCCGAACACCTCCACGTAGCAGTCCTGGGCCGAGGGCGACTCCGGCTCGGCGAAGAACGCCCACTCCGCCACATGGCAGGCCAACCGTATGTCCGTGTCGGCGAGTTCGTGGACCCGAGCGGTCAACGCGTCGACGCCGCCCGCGAGACGCACGCCCTGGAAGCCGCCCCCCACGACCCCGCGATCGCCGAGGCAGTGGCCGCCCTCTACACCGAGCGCGGCGCCCGGGAGTCCAGTCTGATGGCGACGAACCTCTACCGGTCCGCGGCCGCCGACGCGCTGAGCCGCTTTCCACCTCGTAGACTTCGACATTGCCGCTTTCCGTAAGCAATACGGTACGGAAAGCGGCTCTCAGGAAACTCCCAGGAATCACTCCGAAACCGGTCAGTGAAAGATGCCACTCTTGCCCCCGTTCTGTTGATCGGCAAAACTTCCGGGGGCCGCTTGTGGCTGCTTTCCTCTTCAAGACCGGCAAATTCTCCTTTCGATGGCGGTGGTTGGTCACCGTCCTGTGGGCGGGGCTGCTCGTGGTGGCTGGGGTTCTCGCCTCCCGCGCGAACGCCGCGCCGCCGAACGACTTCTCCATTCCGGGAACCGAGGCCCAGCAGGCTTATGACCTTCTGCAAGAGCACTTCCCCGAGATAAAGGCCGATGGCGCCACGGCACGGGTCGTCTTCAAGGCCGACGACGGCAAGGTGACCGACCCCGACCAGAAGCACGCTGTCGACGACGCCGTCCGGGCTCTCGGCGAGGCACCGCAGGTCGAGCGGGTGACCAACCCCTACGAGACGGGATCCGTCAGCAAGGACGGTACGACCGCCTACGCGCAGGTGTCGTACGGCGTGACGGTGAACGAGCTCACCGACACCTCGCGCGAGGCCCTGATGGACACCGTGGAGGAGGCACGCGCGTCCGCCCTCACCGTCGAGACCGGAGGCAACGCCGTCTCCGAGAAGGCCGCGGGCGGCCACTCCTCGGAGGCCATCGGACTCGCGGTGGCCGCCGTCGTGCTCGTCATCACCTTCGGCGCGCTGATCGCGGCGGGACTGCCGTTGCTCACCGCGCTGCTCGGGGTCGGCGTCGCCACCTGCGTGATCAAGGCCCTCTCGGCACCGCTCGACCTGGGCGGGACCACGTCCGTACTGGCCTCCATGCTGGGCCTGGCCGTCGGCATCGACTACGCGCTGTTCGTCGTCTCCCGCTACCGCGACGAGCTGGCCCGCGGCAGGAACCGCGAGGACGCCGCCGCACACGCCGTGGCCACGGCGGGCTCCGCGGTCGTCTTCGCCGGTCTCACCGTGGTGATCGCCCTCGCGGCACTGCCCGTCGTCGGCATCCCGGTGCTCTCCCAGATGGGGCTCGCCGCGGCCGGCACCGTCACGCTCGCCGTACTGATCGCCGTCACCCTGATCCCGGCCCTGCTCGGCATCGCGGGAGGCCGCATCAAGCCGGCCCGCCCCCACCGCCGCAAGGGTCGCAAGGACGGCGCGGCGCCCGAGCCTGCACCGCGGCCCGGTCCGGGCACCCGCTGGGTCCGGTTCATCACCCGCCGACCGCTCGCGGTCTTGCTGCTCGGCGCCACCGCCCTGATCACCGTTGCGGTACCGGCCGCCTCACTCGAACTCGGCCTGCCCGGCGACGAGTCCAAGCCGACGTCCACCACCCAGCGCCGCGCCTACGACCTCCTCGCCGACAGCTTCGGCCCCGGCTTCAACGGGCCGCTGACCGCTGTCGTCCAGGCCGACGGCGGCGGTGACGCCCAGGCCGCCGTGCGGGGCACCGCCGCCCGGATGAAGGACACGGACGGGGTGGCCACGGTGACGCCGCCGCGGTTCAACGAGAGCAAGGACACCGCCGTACTCACCGTCGTGCCCGCCACGGCGCCCGGCAGCAAGAAGACCACCGACCTCGTCCACACGCTGCGCGCACCCGAGGTCGAGGGCGACGACGCGCAGGTCCTGATCGCGGGCACGACCGCGATGAACATCGACGTCTCCCAGAAGCTCGCCGAGGCGCTGCTCCCCTACATCGCGCTCGTCGTGGGCCTGGCGTTCCTGCTCCTGATCGCCGTGTTCCGCTCGATCCTGGTGCCGCTCAAGGCGGCGCTCGGCTTCCTGCTGTCCATCGCCGCCGGGCTCGGCGCGGTGGTCGCGGTCTTCCAGTGGGGCTGGCTCGGCGCCCTGTTCGGGGTCTCCGTACCCGGCCCGGTGATGTCCATCATGCCGATCTTCATGGTCGGCGTCGTCTTCGGTCTCGCCATGGACTACGAGGTCTTCCTGGTGACCCGGATGCGTGAGGCGTACGTCGCCGACCCCAGGCCCGTACAGGCCGTGGTGAGTGGCTTCGACCACAGCGCGCGGGTCGTGACGGCCGCCGCGGTGATCATGATCTCGGTGTTCGCCGGATTCATGGGGTCGAGCGAGCAGATGGTGAAGACCATCGGCTTCGGCCTGGCGATCGCCGTCCTCTTCGACGCGTTCGTCGTCCGTATGACCCTCGTCCCCGCGGTGCTCGCGCTGCTCGGGCACCGTGCCTGGTGGCTGCCGCGGTGGCTGGACCGCTGGGTGCCGCACGTCGACGTGGAGGGCGAGAGCCTCCAGGGCAGCGGCCCCGCCCCTGCCGACCTGCCGCCCTCGGACACCACCACCGCCCCCGCCGAGCCGCACGAGGTGCTCCGATGAGCCGTACCACCACGACGCCCCCGGCGGCGCAGAAGAGCGACCCGGCGCCGAGAACGCCGAGAGGGCACAAGGGTCCGGGGAACGCCGACACCCCGCTCAAGCCCGCCGGGGGCACCGCGCGTCACGTGGTCGAGGGCGGGCTTGCCGTCCTCGCTGCCCTCACGGTCATGTCAGGCACGGGATACGCGGCGCTGCGCGCCCTCGGCGCCGACGGCAGCGCGCCGCTGACCCGGCTCGTCCCGGCCCTCGTCAGCCTCGCCTTCGGCGGGCGGGCCGACCTGAGCGCCGACCTGACGCCGAAGGCCGGTGCCGACGGAGGCATGCTCGACATGCTCGGTGGCGGTGGCGGTCTCAGCGTCGGGATCGCCGGTCAGGTGTGGGCCGTGCCGCAGATGCTCACCTTCCTCGGCGCGGCCGTCCTCGGCTGGTGCTTCTTCCGGCCGCTGCGCCGCCGCGCGCGGCCGGCTCCCGCGCTGCTGATCGCCCGCTCCATGGGGGCGCTCGGCGTCACCGCCGTGCTCGTACCCGTGCTGGCGTTCATGGCCCGCGGCTCGCTCTCCCTTCCCGAGAGCATGTCGGACAGGCTCGGCAAGGGCGGCGGGCTCGGCAGGCTGACCGGCGGCGGGGGAATCCCGTCCCTCAACTTCACCACGGATGTCGTGCTGACCGGGTTCCTCGCGGTGCTCGAAGTGGCCCTCGTGATCGGCCTCGGCTGCCTGGCCGCGCGCCGCACGTCCCTGCCTGCGCCCGTCGCTCTGAGCCGGGCGCGCCTCAAGTGGAACCCGGTCACCTCGACCCTGACCGGGATCTTCACCGCCCTGTGCACGATCGCTCTGTTCCTCGCACTCCTGGCCGGAGCCGCCGCGGCGACCGGCCGCGACCAGACGGCGAAGGCGGCCGGGGCGCTGCTCCTGGCCGCGCCGAATCTGCTGTCCGCCGTCCTGACCTCCGGCCTGGGCGCGTCCTGGCAGGCCGAAATGGAGCGCCGAGAGCCCCAGGGCGGCGGAATGATGGGCGGCATGGGCGGCGGAATGGGGGGCGGCGGTGCCGAAGGAGGAGGCAAGGAGGTCGATGTCAGCGGCAAGGCCGTGGCCGGGCTTCCCCTGTGGCTGATCGGCCTGACGCTTCTGGTGTGCTTGCTCGTGTACGCGGGTTACCGCACCGCCGCGCGCACCCCGGCCCGAACGACACGCGAGGAGGCCGACGCACTCCTTGGCCGCCACGTGGAGGTCGCGCTGCGCGCCGGCGTGGCTGTCGGCGTCGGCATCCTGATCCTCGGCCTCGTCTCGCAGGCGTCGATGGGTATCGGCTTCTCCCTCATGAGCAACGAGATGGGCGGGATGGACGCCGGGCTGGATGGCTCCGTAGGGTTCCCGTCGCTCACCGGCTTTGTCCTGGGCGGCCTGGCCTGCTACGCGGGCAGCCGGCTGCGCACCGTGCGGGACGGGCGTGGGCTTCTCCCGCCGCGCCCGCGGGGCCGCACACAGGTTCGTGAGGTTTCCTCGAAGCCTGGCCCCCGTCGGCGGGGCTGAAGCAAGGACATGACAGAGACCCGGGGACCGGCCCGGCCAGGTGTCCGGCCAGGCCGACCGGTCCGGTCCCCGGACGCGGAACTCACGTACGACGAAGCGGAACGAAACAGCCATGACACCAGCCCGCGCGGCACGCCGCGGCACCTCGCCCAAGGGCCACCTGCTCGTCGTCGACGACGAGCCGACCGTGCGTGAACTTCTCCCGGCCGCCCTGTGCTACGCCGGGTTCGACGTCGATGTCGCGGCGGACGGGGAAGAGGCCCTGCGGGTGGCGGCCCAGCGCCCGCCGGACCTGGTGCTCCTCGATGTGATGCTCCCGGGCATCGACGGTTTCGAGGTGATCCGACGGCTGCGCGCCCTTCCCCGCACGGCCGGCCAAGGCGTCGGTGGCGACGTGCCCGTGCTGTTCGTCACCGCCCGGGAGGACCGCCAGGACCGGATCGCCGGCCTCACCCTGGGCGGCGACGACTACGTCACCAAGCCCTTCGACCTGGAGGAACTGATTGCCCGCATCCACGCGGTGCTGCGCCGCACCAAGGGTGAGCCGTCCGAGAACCTGACCCTCGGCGACCTCGAACTGGACCCCGGGGGACACCTGGTGACCCGGGCCGGGCAGCCGGTGCGTCTGTCGCCCACCGAGTTCCGCCTGCTCCACTTCCTGCTGACCAACGCCGGGCTGACCATGTCCAAGGCGCAGATCTTGGAGAACGTCTGGCGCTACGACTTCGACGGCGACCCCAGCATCGTCGACACCTACATCAGCTACCTGCGCCGCAAGGTGGACCGGGCCGGCCCCAAACTCATCCACACCGTGCACGGCATCGGCTACGTACTGCGCGGGCCCCGGACATGAGGGTGCCAGGGTCTCTCCACACCCGGCGCCATCCTGTGCGCAACGCACGGCGCGCCCTCGCGCGCATGTCTCTGCGTACGCGCCTTTTGTGCCTGGCGACCACACTGGTCGCCATCGGGCTCCTCGCGGCGGGCGCCGCCGTCAACACCGCTCTGCGCGGCTACCTGGAGGGCCGCGTCGACGCGCGCCTGAAGACCACGGCGCAGATCGCCGCCCGCATCACGCCACCGCCAGGCATGGACTCCCCGCAGAACGTACGCGTCCTCAGTTCCTTCGAGGACACCACGGTCTCGTACGTCGACGACGCCGGCGTCTCCCGCAACACCTTCGATTCCACCACCGCCGCGCCAGGGGGTGGACCGCAGCTGCCGCACCTCGACCGGGACGCCGTACTCGACCGTGCGGGGCAGCCGTTCACCGTTCCGGCGCGCGACGACGGTCACAGCTGGCGGGTCGTGGCGCTGACCAGGCCCGACCAGTCGATCGCAGCGGCGGACGAACCGGCCGCCCGCGGGAGCGTCGTCGTCGCGACGTCGCTGGACGAGGTGGACCGCACGGTAGCGAAGACCCGGACCGTCTCCCTGACCACCGGCGGGATACTGCTCGCCGTGCTGGCCGCCGTCGGCTGGTTCGCGGTCCGTTCCGGTCTGCGGCCGCTGACCCGCATCGAGGAGACCGCGGACGCCATCACCTCCGGTGACTTCTCCCACCGCATCCCGGCGACGGCCGGAGCACAGACCGAGGTGGGGCGGCTGACCACCTGCCTGAACCGGATGCTCGACCAGATCGACACCGCCTTCCGCGCCCGAGCGGAAGCCGAGTCACGGATGCGGCGCTTCTTCGCGGACGCCAGCCACGAACTGCGCACCCCGCTCGTCGGCATCAAGGGGTACACCGACCTGTACCGGATGGGCGCCTCACGGACCCGGCTGGAGACGGACCACCTCATGACGCGGATCGCCGAGGAGTCCGAGCGTCTGACCCGCCTCGTGGGAGACATGCTCCTCCTGGCCCGCCTGGACGAGGCGGCGCAGAGCACCGCCGTCGGGACCGGCCCGGCCCCCGCCTTCCCCCTGGAGCGCGCCCCGATGGACCTGCGCACACTGGCCGCCGACGCGTTGCACGAGGTCCGGGCCCTGGACGCCGCCCGCCCCGTCACGCTCACCGGCCCGGGCGATGGCAAGCCCGCCACCGCCCAGACGCTCGCGGACGAGGCACGTCTGCGGCAGGTCGTCACCAATCTGGTCGGCAACGCGGTAGCGCACTCACCCGGCGGTACGCCGATCCGGATCGGCGTGGGAGTGCGGGACGGGCTCGCGGTACTGGAGGTGGCCGACCGGGGGCCCGGCCTCTCACCGGAGGAACGGCAGCGGGTCTTCGAGCGGTTCTACCGCGCCGACGCATCCCGCAGCCGCGCCACGGGCGCCGGTACGGGACTCGGCCTCTCGATCGTGCACTCCCTCGTCACGGCCCACGGCGGCGACATCGAGATCGATTCGGCCCCGGGCCAGGGGTGCACCTTCCGGGTACGGCTCGCCCTCCTCGAGTAGCGCTGCCTCCCGCCTCGGAGGGCGGGCCGGAGGCGGGCGGCTGGGCGCCGACGCCTGCGGCGGTTCAGGCCCTGGAGCGCTGGAGGTGTGTGCCGATCTCGAGGAATGCCTGGACGAGAGGGACCTGGGGGACGGCCGGGGAAATGATCTGGGAGGCGTAGTGGACGATCACCAGGTCGAGGGCCGGGGAGATGAAGAGGCGCTGGCCATGGATGCCGCTGGCCATGAAGGATCCGTACGGGTCGTTGGGGATCCACCAGAGGTCGTGGTACGAGAGGGTCGCGGGCCCGTCGGGGGGTGCGGCGGGGAAGCGCACGCGGTGGGGGTAGCCGGCCGGGACGCCGGACACGATGGTGGAGGCGACGGCTTCCGGGACGACCTGGAGGTCGCCGGTCGCGCCGCCGCAGCGGACCATCTCGCCGAGTCGGGCCAGATCGCGGGCGGTGGCACTGAAGCCGCCGCAGGCGGCCTCAGAGCCCTCTGAGTCGAGGAGGTAGTACGCGTCCTCCTCCGCGCCGATCCGGGACCAGATCATCTCGGACAGCAGGGCGGAGGTAGTGGTGCCGGTGACGCGCCGCAGGACCTCGGCGAGGGCTTCGACGTTGCCGTTCTCGTAGCGGAACTCGGTGCCCGGCTCAGCGGTCGCCCGGGCGGTGCCGAGGTGTTCGCGGATCGTGGCCGGCCCGGTGTAGCCGTAGGGGCGCAGTTGGGGGGCGAGGACCGCGAAGTAGCGCTGCGCTTCGAGTGCCTTGTCGTACGGGCGGCCCGCGTAGCTCATCTGCGTGCCCATGTGGAGGAGGTGGTCGACCTGGGCGTCGCCGAAGGCGGTTCCGGCGAGCTCGGGAACGTACTTCGCGACCTGGGCGCCGCGGTCGAGCTGCCCTTCGTGCGCGAGGACCGCGGCGACGAGTCCGAGGTAGGACTTGGCGGCCGAGGCGTTGAAGTGCGGGACATGGGGCTCGTACCGTGGAGGTACTCCTCGTGCACGAGGCGTCCGCGGTGCATGACCAGCAGAGCGTCGGTCTCGGCCCGGGCGAGCAGCTCCGCGAGGGTGAGGCATTGACCGTGTGGTCCTGCGAACGTGAGGTCGTCGAGGGCGCCGGCCGGCGAGGTGGGCAATGAGGACGGGCCGTCAGAACCCCGCCAGACACTGCGGCTCGGAACGAGTTCTCGCCCTGAGGTCGTTGACGTCGGACCCAGGCCGGATCGGTGTATCCCCGGGCCCATACGAGATCGGCCAGCGACGGTGTGCCTGTCACGCGTCCGCTCCGCTCTTCCGTCATACGCCTTCTGGTCGAGTTACCGTACATGCTGTTCGGTAACTCGATCAGGCTGGTCAGTCAGCGGCGGGCGCCGTGGTGCAGCCGTGGTTCATTGGGCGAGGTCGAGAGCTCCCGGGGCGTCGGACGGGGTGAGTCCGGTGGCCCAGACGCGACCGTAGACCGAGAGGTCGCGCAGATGGGCGGTGATTTCGGCGGCGCTGTAGCCGGTGTCGTTCTCGACCCACCAGGTGAGCAGGCCGATGAGTTCGCCGGTCCACGCCCGGGCCACGACGTCGAGGGGGATGCGTGGCGTCACCGCGAGCTGCTCGGTCCGGGCGCGGAAGGCGGCCTCGGCGTGGGCGCAGATGAGGTCCGTGAACTCCCGTAGGGCCCGGCCGTCTCCCTCGCCCCGCAGGACGACCCGGTAGACGGGTTTCTCCTGCTCGGCGTGTTCGAAGATGTACTTCACCGGCAGCCCGGTGAACCCCTCCGCGTGCGCCTGCCGGACCGCCGGCAGGAGGCGGTCCCGGTCCTCGGCCAGGTCGCGGACGATACCGACCAGGAGGTCCTCCTTGTCCCGGTAGTGGGCGTAGAAGGTGGCCCGGCCGATATCGGCGCGTTCGGTGATCTCCTCCACCGTGATCGCGTGGAACCCCTTCTCCAGGACCAGTGCGACCAGGGCCTGGCGCAGTGCGGCCCGCGTCCTGCGGACGCGGCGGTCTCCCGCGGGCTTCATGTCCACTTCGCTTCCTTCTCGTCCGAACCGTTGACCTGACCCTAACGCTGCCTTTACGTTGCCGCACACCAAGCTTGCTACTGGACACACTGTTCGGAAACACTGGAGGTGCGATGAACCTCGGACGGTACGTACGCCGGACTGCCGGCCACCAACCCGATGCCGAGGCGGTCGTCTGCGGACCCGTCAGGCTGACCTACGCAGAACTGGACGACCACAGCGACCGGCTCGCGACGGCCCTGCGCTCCTTCGGCCTGAGTCGGGGGGACCGGGTCGCGACCCTCGCCGACAACCGTGCCGAACTGATCGTCACAGAAGTCGCCCTCTACAAGGCCGGCCTGGCCCGCGCGCCGATCAACGCCAGGCTCGGCACCGCAGAAGTCGCCCATCTGCTGGCGGAGTCGGACGCGCGGGTGCTGTTGACGGACACGGCTCATCTGGACATCGCCCGCGCCGCGGTGCCCGGCACGGGAGTGAAGACTGTCCTCGGCTATGACGGTCGGAGCGACCTCGGGCCGGGTTACGCCGAGACCCTTGCGGGCACCGAGCCGGAGCCCGTCGAGGCGGAGTGTGACGAGAGCGACATCGCCGTACTGCACTTCACTTCGGGCTCCACCGGCAAGCTCAAGGCGGCGGTTCAGACGTACGGCAACCGGCTCGCGCTGATGCGCAAGTCGGTGATGAGTGCCGATACCCGGGTGGGCCCAGGTGACCGGCAGATCCTGGCAGGGCCGGTCACCCATGCCTCGGGCATGCCGCTGATGGGCATCTTCTTCGCCGGCGGCTGTGCGGTCGTCCTGCCGCGCTGGGACGCCGAGGAGTTCCTCGCCACCGTCCAGCGCGAGCGTGCCACCCATGCCTTCGTCGTGCCGACGATGGTCAACACCGTGCTCGCGCTGCCGAACGCCCGCGACTACGACCTCTCCAGCCTGCGCCAGCTGATCTACGGCGCCGCACCGATGTCACCGGCCCGGATCAGGGCCGCCTGGGGCCTCTTCGGCCCGGTCCTCTCCCAGGGATACGGGTGTGGCGAGACCACCTCCGGCGTGCTCTTCCTCTCCACGGAGGACCACCGGCGGGGGACCGAGGGCGAGGACGAGGAGCTGCTGTTGTCCTGCGGCCGTGCGCTCGCCGAGGCCGAGGTCGCCATCGTCGACGACAGCGGACAGCCCGTCGCTGACGGGGAGATCGGCGAGATCGCCGTCCGCGGCCCCGATGTCGTCCCCGGCTACCACAACGCGCCGGACCTCACCGCGCACACCTTCCGGGACGGCTGGTTCCTCACCGGCGACCTCGCCCGCCGCCGCTCCGACGGCTACGTCTTCATCGTCGACCGCAAGAAGGACATGATCGTCTCCGGCGGATTCAACATCTACGCCGTCGAGGTCGAGTCCGTCCTGCACCAGCACCCCGACGTCTACGAGGCCGCCGTCGTCGGCGTCCCGGACGAGCAGTGGGGCGAGGCCGTCAAGGCCGTCGTCGTGACGCGCGACGGCGCCACCCTCACGGAGGCCGACCTCATCGACTTCTGCGCCGAGCACCTGGCCCGCATGAAGAAGCCCCGCTCCATCGACTTCGTCGCCGCCCTGCCCCACAACCCCAACGGCAAGATCGACCGCCGCGCCATCCGCGACCCCCACTGGGCGGGCGCCGAGCGCCGCGTCAACTGAACAGGACCCTGGCATGCCCTTCACCCTCGAACCCTCCTACGACGACAACCCCCGCCTCCAGGACCTCGTCGTCCGCCTGCGCGCCTACCTCACCGACGAGCTCATCCCCTACGAACGCGAGCACGGCATCACCGCGGAGACCAAGCTCGACCGCACCACTCTGGAACACGTCTGGAAGCGCAGCGCCGAACTCGGCTTCTACGGCATCAGCCTGCCCCACGAACTGGGCGGCCAGGGTTTGAGCTTCTACGAACTGTGCGCCCTCAAGGAGGAACTGACCGCCTCCGGCGCCGCTCTCTCCCATTCCGTCCTCGGTGACATGGGCGGTCCCCTGCGCGTCGGCGCGATCGTGAAGTACGCCACCGAGGAACAGCGTGAGCGGTACTTGCTGCCCGTCGTCCGGGGCGAGCGAGCCTGCTGCTTCTCCATCACGGAGGAGGACGCGGGCTCCGACGTACGCCGCATGACAACGACCGCCACCCCGGACGGAGACACCTATGTCCTCAACGGCAAGAAGGTGTTCAGCTCGGCCGCCCCCTTCGCGGACTTCGCGATCGTCGTCGCCCGCATGGCCGGCACCGAAGAGGCGTACAGCGCGTTCCTCGTCGACCTGGACACCCCAGGCTGCACGGTGCTCGACGGTGAAGTCCCCATGTCCGGGCAGCAGATGGAGGGCGACCTCGTCTTCGAGGACTGCCGCATCCCCGCCGCCAACCTGCTCGGCGAGATCGGCCAGGGCCTGCGCATCGGCATCGGCCGCATCACCCTCAACCGCCTGCTGCACTGCCCGTCCCTCATCGGCGCCGCCCGCCGCGCCTGGGACCTGTCGGTGCACTACGCCATGAACCGCACCGTCTTCGGCCAGCCGCTCCTCGCCCATCAGGCGATCCACCACAAGATCGCCGAGATGGCCACCGAGATCTACGCCGCCCGCGCGATGGTGATGGCCACCGCCGCCAAGGCCGACCGGGGAGACAACGTCTCCGTCGAAGCCAACATGTGCAAGCTCTTCACCTCCGAGGCATCCTTCCGCGTCGCCGACCAGGCCGTCCAGATCCACGGCAAGGCCGGGCTGACCCGCGGCAACGAGGTCGAGCAGATCTTCCGCAGCCTGCGGATGTTCCGGATCGTCACCGGCACCACCGAGATCCACAAGAACGCGATCGCCAAGGGCCTGATCTGACCCACCCCTTGGTGCCCAGGGCGGTGCCGCGGGCCCCCGCTTCGGCGAGCGGGCCCGCGGCCACGGGGAACAACCGCCCACCTGTACGACCCCCTGCTCCACCCGCATCCGCAGGAGTCGCCCCCATGGCACCCCGTACCGCCACGCAGTCCCAGCACGCCCCCGCTCCCGCCGCTGACAGCCGCAGAGCCTGGGTGATCACGGCGATGATCGTGACCTTCATGGTCATCAACTTCGCCGACAAGTCGGTCCTCGGCCTCGCCGCCGTTCCGATCATGGAGGAACTCGACCTCAGCAACAGCACCTACGGCCTGATCTCCAGCTCCTTCTACTTCCTCTTCAGCATCTCCGGACTCCTCGTGGGCTTCCTCTCCACCCGCATCTCCAGCCGGGTCCTGCTGTTCGGCATGACCCTGCTGTGGGCCGTGGCCCAACTCCCGGTCCTGGCCCTGGCATCGGTCCCGACCCTGATGGCCGGCCGTATTCTGCTCGGCGCCGCCGAGGGACCAGCGGCGTCCATGTCCATGCACGCCCTGTACAAGTGGTTTCCGCCGGAGCGCCGCGGCTTTCCCTCGGCCCTCCAGATCGGCGGCGCGGCCCTGGGCACCCTCATCGCGGCACCGGTGGTCACCTGGCTGATCGAGGGATTCGGCTGGCGCTCGGCCTACGCCGTCCTCGCTGCCGTGAGCGCGACCTGGGCACTGGTGTGGTGGCGCGTCGGCCACGACGGCCCGTACGACCACAAGCGCACAGCCGGCGGAACCAGTCAGCCCAGATTGCCCTACCGCAAAATCCTGCTGACCGGAACCGTGCTCGGCAGCATTTCCAGTGCCTTCGGCGCGGCGTGGGCGCTGTCCCTCAGCCATGCCTGGCTGCCCGCCTACTTCAGGACGCAGATGGACATGTCGGCGGCGGCTTCCGCGACCGCGATCAGTGTCATGTCCGGCTTCGGGCTGGTACTGCTACTGGCGGTCTCCCCGTTCATGGACGCGCTGAAGTCCCGTGGTGTGAGCAGCCGTTGCTCCAGCGGGGCGGGGCAGAGCATCGCCGTGTGTGTGGCCGGGTGCGCGATGACGGCCTTCCCGTTCATCGACGCCTCCGGTCCGCGGCTCGTGCTGATCGCGCTGGCCTTCGGCGGCACCGCGATCGCCGTCCCGCTCCACTACATGACGACCGCCGAGGTCGTTCCCCCTGCCCAGCGCGGCGCCGTTTTCGGCATCGTCGCCGGCGTCGGCACCCTGCCCGGCCTCGTGGCGCCGTTCCTGACCGGCCACCTCATCGACGTGGCCGACACCCCGGCCGCCGGCTACACCACCGCCTTCCTCGTCGCCGGCGCGGTGATGCTCACGGCCGGTGCCTTCGCCCTGGCGGCAATCCACCCGGAGCGCGACGCGCGGCGCCTGGGGCTCGGAGCGGAGCCTCAGCCGTTGGGGTAGGCGCCCGCTCATGGAGATCGCGCAGGAGGTCAGCACCGTGGCTGGGCCGGCGAGGGCGTCGATGTTCGGTATTTGGTGGGTGGGGCAAGGATGCCCCCATAGCGTCCGGCAGGACAGCACGTACAGGGGCAGCTCTCAGGCCCTGCAAAGCCGCGGACTGTCAGAATCACCAAACGTCGCGGGCATTGAGGCGCCCAGCTCACCGGCAAAGGCAGACACAATCTCTGGCGCCTCGCCGAACTCGCCCCGCTCCCCGTGCCGGCCAGACTCGTCAAACCACACCCTGTCGTAGCCGCCCTCGAAAAGCAGCCACAGCCCATGGGCCTGACCAAATCCAGGGCTTGTGGCCCGACTTCGGTGAGGAGGTCGGCGACGGTGAAGATGCCCGGGAGGTTGTCGATGCCGGCGACCAGGCGGTCGTAGCGTTTGCCTAGGGCGAGGATGCGGTTGCCGCGGGCCCGGTGACTACACCCCCGCCAACAGACTGCGATTCATCCTCGGAGGCGGCACCCCGCACCGCGGAACCGAATGGGCCGACCTCGACAGCCGGCCGCTGGAAGACCAACTCCCCGAAATCATACAAGAAATCGACCTCCGCGGCGAAGCCGCCGAACGCAACCGCCGAGCAGAGGCGCAGGCCGAGGAAACGGCACTGCTGCACCAGGAAGACGCTTTGCGCAACGCCCACGCCGCGTACACCCACGCCTACCGCGTCAAGCGCCTCGAAGAACAGACAGGAACCTGGCACAAAGCCAAGCGTCTGGCTGAGTACGTCACAGCGGTACGCGAACGGGCCACATCCCTAACGCCCGGACACGAACTCACTGAGATCAAGGAGTGGCTCACGTTCGCCGAAGCCCACCTTCAAGAACTCATCAACACCGCCACGACGCCGACACTGCCCATGCCGCCAACCCCCAGCAGCGCGGATCTCGCACCGCTCCTCGCCCAGCAAGCGTTTGCAAACCGCACTTCCCCTCATTCGCAAATGAGGCCATAACCGACAGGGGTGCACCAAGAAACGGCAAAGGCCGCTCCCCAGAACTTCACGCCCGACACCTGCCATCTGCGAGGACGCACGCTTGACGCCCCATCAGAACGTGCGTCAAACGTGCGTCACGAGGGCTCCGCGTGCGTCACTCATGCGTCATGATATCGCCCGTAACGCCCACAACGCACATAATGCACACTCGCCAAAACCGCAGGTCAGGCACCCTTTGCGGCGGGCTCAAGGATCGCGACGCACTCAACATGATGGGTCATCGGGAACAGATCGAACGCCCGCAGCGACCGCACCCGGTAGCCGCCCTCGCGGAAGTAGGCGAGGTCACGGGCCAGCGCCGCCGGGTCGCACGCCACGTAGGCGATGCGGCGGGCGCCCAGGCCCGTCAGGTGGCGGACCGTCTGCTTGCCCGCGCCCGCGCGCGGGGGGTCCAGGACGATCAGGTCCGCCTCGGTGATGCCCGTGCGCGGGAGGACCGATTCGACCTTGCCCTGCTCGATGCGGACGCGGTCGAAGCCCGCGAGGTTGTGCCGGGCGTCCTCCACCGCGCGCTTGCCGGACTCGATGCCGAGGACCGCGCCCTGCTCGCCGACCCGGTCCGCGAGCGCGCCCGCGAAGAGGCCGACGCCGCAGTACAGGTCGAGGGCCGTGTCGCCCTTGCGGGGCAGCAGGCCCTGCATGACCGCCAGCATCAGCGTCTCCGCCGCCTTCGGGTGGACCTGCCAGAAGCCGCCGCTGCCGACACGGTACGTGCGGCCGTCCGCCCGCTCGCGGACGAAGGCGCGGCCGTGGACGCGGTGGACGCCCCCGTCCTTCTCCCCCACCCGCATCACCGAGACCGGCTTGTCCAGCTCCACGATCGGCAGGCGCGCGCCCGGCTTCGGGGCGAGGATCACCTGGCGGTCCTGGGAGCCGGTCGCCGCGATCGCCTCGATGGAGGCCATCCCGGACCAGTCACGGCTCTCGATGCCGAGTTCGGAGACCCCGGTGGCCGCGATCATGCAGTGGTCGATCGGCTCGACCTCGTGGGAGCGGTGGCGGCGCAGGCCCGCGTTGCCGTCCGCGTCGACCGCGTACTGCACGCGCGTACGCCATGCCGGGACCTCGCCCGGCGGGAGCTTGTCGCCCTCGGCCGGCATGACCGTGCCGTCCCAGCCCGCCTCCTCGGGGGTGAGCCCGGCCAGGCGCTTGAGCTGCTCGGTGATGACCTCGCCCTTGAGGCGGCGCTGCGCGCCCGGCTTCGCGTGCTGCCAGTCGCAGCCTCCGCAGCGGCCGGGGCCGGCGTAGGGGCAGGGCGCCTCGACGCGGTCCTTGGACGCCTCGAGCACCTGAACCGCGTCCGCCCGCAGGAAGCGCGCGCCCTCCTCGCCCTCGGTCACCCGGGCGACGACCTTCTCGCCGGGCAGCGCGTGCCGCACGAAGAGCACCTGGCCCTCGGCGGTGCGGGCGACGCAGTGGCCGCCGTGCGCGACGGGGCCGACCTCGACCTCGTGCTCCTGGCCGACCAGGGAGACGGCCTCGCCGGCGGGCTCGGCCGACACGTCCCCCGCCTGCGAATTCTTCGGTTCTGCCTGCATGGCGGGGTGACTCCACAACGTAAAAGGGGAACAGCCGGACAACAGCCCACCAGTCTACGTGGGTGTCGCCCGGCCGCCCACCACGGCGCCGACCTCCCACCACGGCGCCAGCCGCTCACCACGGCGCCGACCGCCCACCACAGCGCCGAACGCTCACCACGGCGCCGACCGCCCACCACAGCGCCGAACGCTCAGCCGGCCGGTCGCCACGGCCAGGAGGCCGAGGGCTCAGGCCTTCTTGCTCGGCTCCCTGTCCCCGCCCCTGTCGGCGCCCCTGTCCTTGTCGCCGTCCTTGGCCCGGTCCTTGTCCTTGGCGCGCCTCGGCTTCTCCACCGGCCCCCGCCGCACCGCGCCCGGCGCGTTCCACTCCTGGCGCCTGCGGGCCCGCTTCTTCGCGACCTCGGAGGAGTCCAGCTGGTAGGGGACGGAGGTCACCATCACGCCCGGTGTGAAGAGCAGGCGGCCCTTCAGGCGCAGGGCGCTCTGGTTGTGCAGCAGGTGCTCGTACCAGTGGCCCACCACGTACTCGGGGATGATCACGCTGACCACGTCGCGGGGGCTCTCCCGGCGCAGGCTCTTCACGTACTCGATGATCGGCCGGGTGATCTCGCGGTAGGGCGAGTCGAGGACCTTCAGCGGCACGGTGATGCCGCGCCGCTCCCACTCGCCCTTGAGCGCCTTGGTCTCGGCCGGGTCGACGTTGACGCTGAGCGCCTCGAGGGTGTGCGAGCGCATCAGCTTCGCGTACGACAGGGCGCGCAGCGTCGGGCGGTGGATCTTGGAGACCAGGACGATCGAGTGGACCCGGGAGGGGCGCATGTTGTCGTCGGAGGGGGTCTCCGGGGCGGCGATCTCCTCGGCCACGCGGTCGTAGTGGCGGCGGATCGCCGTCATCGTCACGTAGAAGATGCACATGCCGAGCAGCGCGACCCAGGCGCCGTGCGTGAACTTGGTGATGAGCACGACGACCAGCACGAGGCCGGTGAAGAAGGCGCCGAAGGTGTTGATCGCGCGGGAGCGGATCATGTGCCGGCGCTTGTTCGGGTCCTTCTCGGCGGCCAGGTGGCGGTTCCAGTGCCGGACCATGCCGATCTGGCTGAGCGTGAAGGAGACGAAGACGCCGACGATGTAGAGCTGGATCAGGCGGGTGGAGTCGGCGCCGTAGATGACGACGAGCAGGGCCGCCGCGCCCGCGAGGAGCACGATGCCGTTGGAGAACGCGAGGCGGTCGCCGCGGGTGTGCAGCTGGCGCGGCAGGTAGCGGTCCTGGGCGAGGATCGAGCCGAGCAGCGGGAAGCCGTTGTACGCGGTGTTGGCGGCGAGGAACAGCACGAGCGCGGTGGCCGCGGCCAGGATCATGAACAGGAGGCTGCCGTGGCCGAAGACGGCCTCGGCGACCTGGGAGATGACCGGGTTCTGGACGTAGTCCGCGCCGACCGGGACGCCTTTGTGGAAGAGGTCCTTGGCCGGGGTCTCCGCCATGCGGACCTTGGTGACCATGGCGAGCGCGATGATGCCGCAGAACATGGTGACGGCCAGGGCGCCCATCAGGGCGAGGGTCGTCGCGGCGTTCTTGGACTTCGGCTTGCGGAACGCCGGGACGCCGTTGCTGATCGCCTCGACGCCGGTGAGCGCGGCACAGCCGGAGGAGAAGGCCCGCAGGAGCAGGAAGACCAGCGCGAAGCCGGCGAGGCCCTGGTGCTCGGGCTTGATCTCGTAGTCGGCGGTGGGCGCCCGCATGCTGTCGCCCAGGACGATCCCCCGGAAGGCGCCCCAGGCAACCATGATGAAGACGCCGGCCACGAAGACGTACGTCGGGATGGCGAAGAGCTTCCCGGACTCCTTCACGCCGCGCAGGTTCATCAGCGTGAGGAGGATGATCACGGCGACCGCGCACAGGACCTTGTGCTCGACCACGAAGGGGACCGCGGAGCCGAGGTTCTCGATGCCCGAGGAGATCGACACGGCCACGGTCAGGACGTAGTCGACCAGCAGGGCGCTCGCGACGGTGAGCCCCGCCTTGGGCCCGAGGTTGGTGGTGGCGACCTCGTAGTCGCCGCCGCCGCTCGGGTAGGCGTGCACGTTCTGTCTGTACGACGCGACGACGGTGAACATCAGCACCACGACCGCGACGGCGATCCACGGGCTGAAGTGGTACGCCGACACCCCCGCGATGGAGAGGACCAGGAGGACCTCACCAGGCGCGTAGGCCACGGAGGAGAGCGGGTCGGACGCGAAGACGGGGAGTGCGATGCGCTTCGGCAGGAGCGTTTCTCCGAGCCGGTCACTGCGCAGTGCGCGCCCGATGAGGATCCGTTTGGGCACGTCGGTCAGTTTGGACACGCAGAGGATCGTAAGCGTTCGCAAGGACACCCGCCCACCCACCACCCCCATCTGCCCCGGTTATCCGCTGTGTGGGAGGCTGCCCTCTTTAGAGTGCTGCTCAAACCAGCCGTCGGAGCCCTCCCCGGCGCCCTCGGCGGCGAAGCCCCCGCCCGGCCCCTCGAAGCCCCCGCCCGGCCCCTCGAAGCGGCCGGCCGACCGCTCCTGCGCACGGCGGACCGCACCGGACGGCCACCAGGTGAGGCGGCCCAGGAGCAGCAGCGCGGCGGGCAGGATCATGACGCGGATCACGAACGCGTCGAGCAGGACGGCCGCCGCGAGGACGAAGCCCATCTGCTTCATCTCCAGGATGTGCAGCATCACGAAGCTCGCGAAGACGGTGACCATGACGATCGCCGCGCTGGTGACGATCTTGGCGGAGGAGGCGATGCCGTCGAGGACCGCCTGCCGGGTGGGCACGCCGTTCAGGGCGGCCTCGCGGATCCGGCTGACCACGAAGACCTGGTAGTCCGTGGAGAGCCCGAAGAGGATCACGAAGAGGAAGAGCGGTACGCGCGAGGAGATCCCGCCGAGTGAGACGAAGGACAGCAGGTCCTCGGCCCACCGGCCCTGGAAGACCAGGACGAGCAGTCCGAGCGCGGAGGCCGCGGAGAGCAGGTTGAGCCCGACGCCGAGCAGTGCGAGGACGGCCGAGCGGAACGCGTAGAGCGTCATGAGGAAGGTCATCAGGAGCAGGAAGCCGAGGACGATCGGCAGCTTGTCGTTCTGGTGCGCCACGTAGTCGACGCCGCGCGCCACCTCACCGGTGACGGCCGTCTCGACGCCGGGCAGGGTGCCGACGGTCGTCGGCAGGTAGTCGGCGCGCAGGTGTTCGAGCGAGTCCTCGGCCTCCTCGGAGTACGTCGGATGCGGGGTGTTGAGCTCCAGGGTCGTGGTCCCGCGGTCGTCGGAGGTGCGGATGAGCGGGGCACCGGAGCGCTTCGAGAAGAGCGGGTCCGCCTGCGCCTCGCGGGCCAGCTCGCGCAGCGCCGCCGTCACCTCGCCGGCCCGCGAGGCCTCGGCGCGCACCACGACGAGGTGGCGGACGCGCTGCTCCGGGAAGGCGTCGAGCAGCCGGTCGTACTCCTTCATCGCCGGTATCTCGCGGGAGAAGCTGTCGCGCGCCGGGTTCTTGAGGGTCATGTTCAGCGCGGGCAGCGCGAGCCCCAGCATGACCAGGACCGACAGGCCCAGGGTGAGCGCGGGGTGCTTGCGGGCGGGTGTGAGGAGGGCACGCCAGACCTTGCCGGGCTTCTTCTCCTCGTACGTCCGTACGGGCTTGCCCTGGTCGCGGCGCTTGGCGGCGCGGCGCTGGGCCCGGCGCTCGGTGCGGCGCCCCAGCTTGACCAGCAGCGCGGGAAGGACGGTCACCGAACTGAGCACGGCGACGGCGACGACCAGGATCGTGCCGGTGGCGAGCGAGTCGAAGATGACGTCACCGGCGAGGTAGAGCGCGGTCGTGGAGACGATCACGGCGAGCCCGGAGACGACGATCGCGCGGCCCGCCGTCGCGGCGGCGGCCTCGACGAGCGCCTCGGAGGTGAGACGGCCGCCCGCCCGCGCCCGCTCCTCACGTTCCCGCTTGAGGTAGAAGAGCGTGTAGTCGACGCCGACGGCCATGCCGATGAGCAGGATCATGCTCATCCCGACGCCGGTGTCGGGCAGCAGGTGCGAGGCCACCATCGCCAGGCCCATGGTCGCCATGATCGAGGTGACGGCGAGCAGCAGCGGTACGCCGACCATGACGACCGAGCCGAAGACCACCGCCAGCGTGATCAGGGTGATGGGCAGCGTTATCGCCTCGGAGAACTTGAGGTCGTCGTTGCGCCGGCCGTCCACGCCCTTGCTCACGGAGGCGTCACCGGTCTCCTCGATGACCAGGTCCGGATGGGCCTTCGCGGCCTCCTCGGTCTGGGCCCGCAGCGGTGGGACGTGCTCCTGGTCCTCCTGTTCGGAGCCGTTGAGCTCCACTTGGACCCGCAGGACGCGCCCGTCCGCCGAGCGCACCGGCTCCGCCACCGAGGCGACCTCCGGCAGGGCCTTCATCCGGGCGGTGACGTCCTTGACGGCGGCGTCGGCGGCCGTCTCGTCCAGCGGGCCCGACGCGGCCCGGATGAGGACCTGTTCCGTGGACCTGAGCTGGACGCCGCCCTCGACGGCCAGGGCCTCGGCCCGGCCCGCCTCGCCGACGCGGAAGTCCTGCGAGGTCGCGCTGTTCATGCCGGCGGCGATCCCGCCGCCCAGGCACAGCACCACGAAGACGAGCCATCCGATGATCGCCCGCCATGGGTGCAGCGCGCTCCACCGGGCCACGCGCACCGTGGCCGATCGCTTTCTCATGTCCGTCCCGCCCCACCATTTCGACCTTGCCTGTCATGTGTAAGTGGAGACTGACAGGTGAAGGAATGAACCGTCAACTGTTATGCCGAGAGGTCAGGACGTGGATTGACAGCGGAACCCGCCATACGTAAGCCTTGACTGACAGGTGCCGACAGGTACGGGGACCGACGCGAGGGCGGAGCATGGACAGCGAGGAGCTCCTGGCCTTTCTCGCGGCCGTCGGCCACGCCCAGCGCATCCGGATCATCTGCGAGCTCGCGTCCGGCCAGCTCTACGTCAGCGAGCTGGCCCGGCGCCTCGGCGTGTCCCGCCCCTTGCTCTACATGCACCTCGAACGCATGGAGAAGGCCGGCCTCGTCGTCGGCCGGCTGGAGCTCTCCGACGACGGCAAGGCACTCAAGTACTTCGAACTGGCGCCCTTCGACGTGCGGTTGAACGTGGATACGATCACCGCGGCCGCCCGGCGGGGTGCGGCGGACCAAGCGAGCCCCGCGGATCCGTCGGACCGGCCGGGCGAGGACGAACAGCACTCAGCAAAGGGGACGCCCTAGTGGAAGACGTGATCATCCCGATCGCATTTTTCCTGATACTCGCCGGCGCGATCGTCGCCGTCGCCTACTTCCAGTCGCAGCGCAACCGCGAGCGCGACCGGCAGTACGCCGAGGCCATGCAGCAGTACCGCGAGGTGGCCGAACGTGCCAGGTCGGAGCAGGAGGCGACCCGCTTGCAGCTGGTCGAGCTGGGCCACCGGCTGCAGACCGTGGAGGGCCTGCTGCGCAGCGTGGACTGAGCCGCGGGCGACCCGTCCGACAGGTGCACGGGGGTGCCCGGCGCCGACCGCGCGTGTGTAGCTTGGGCTCCGGTCTGAGACGCTTTTACCGTTCAGCCTGAGCACAGAGTATTGACACAGCCGGAAGGACGGTCGTGCACATCGTCATCATGGGCTGCGGGAGAGTCGGTTCCGCTCTCGCGCAGACCCTGGAACAACAGGGGCACACGGTCGCCGTGGTCGACCAGGACCCCACGGCCTTCCGCCGCCTGGGCTCCGGGTTCGGCGGCCGCCGCGTCACCGGCGTCGGCTTCGACCAGGACACCCTGCGCGAGGCCGGCATCGAGGAGGCGGGCGCCTTCGCCGCCGTCAGCAGCGGCGACAACTCGAACATCATCGCCGCCCGCGTCGCCCGCGAGATGTTCGGCATCGAGAACGTCGCGGCCCGCATCTACGACCCGCGCCGCGCCGAGGTCTACCAGCGCCTCGGCATCCCCACGGTCGCCACGGTCCGCTGGACCGCCGACCAGATGCTGCGCCGCCTGCTCCCCTCCGGCGCCGAGCCGCTGTGGCGCGACCCCACCGGCGGCGTGCAGCTCGCCGAGGTGCACGCGTCCCAGGCCTGGATCGGGCACAAGATCAGCCGGCTCCAGGAGGAGACCGGCGTCCGCGTCGCCTTCCTCACCCGGCTGGGCGAGGCGGTCCTGCCCACCTCGCAGACGGTTCTGCAGGAGGGCGACCTGGTGCACGTGATGATGCGCACCGACCAGGTCGACAAGGTCGAGGCGGCGTTCGCCGAAGGCCCCGAGGAAGGCGGTCACTGATGAGGGTCGCCATTGCCGGAGCCGGCGCCGTGGGCCGCTCCATCGCCGGTGAGCTGCTGGAGAACGGCCACGAGGTCCTGCTGGTCGACAAGGCGCCGACGGCCATCTCCGTCGAGCGCGTCCCGCAGGCCGAGTGGCTGCTCGCCGACGCCTGCGAGATCACCTCCCTGGACGAGGCCGCGCTCCAGCGCTGCAACGTCGTGATCGCCGCGACCGGCGACGACAAGGTCAACCTCGTCGTCTCGCTGCTCGCCAAGACGGAGTACGGCGTCCCGCGCGTCGTCGCCCGCGTGAACAACCCCAAGAACGAGTGGCTCTTCAACGAGTCCTGGGGCGTCGACGTCGCGGTCTCCACGCCGCGCCTGATGTCCGCGCTCGTGGAGGAGGCGGTGAGCGTCGGCGATCTCGTGCGGCTGCTGCGCTTCAGCCACGGCGACGCGAACCTCGTCGAGCTGACGCTGCCGCCCGAGTCCGCCCTCGCGGGCACGCTGGTCGGCGACGTGCAGTGGCCCGAGGACACCTCGCTGGTGACGATCATCCGCGGTACGCGCGTCCTCGCGCCGTCCCCGGACGACTCCCTGGAGGCGGGCGACGAGCTGCTCTTCGTGGCCGCGCAGGCGCGGGAGGAGCAGCTGGAGGACCTGCTCTCGGTGCGGCGCGAGAGCTAGCCCCGGGGGCTCGTACGTGGAGGGGGCGCCCGGTGAATCACCGGGCGCCCCCTCTCGTACACGTCCTCTGCGGGGCCGTCGTGGCCGGGCGCGCGGTTCCCCGCGCCCCTTACGGGGCGCGCTCCGCGGCCTTGCGCTCCTCCTCCGCCTTCTCGGCGGCCTCCATCTCCGCGAAGACGTCGATCGGCGGCGGGGCCTTCGCCAGGAAGACCCAGGTGAGGTAGACGGCGAGCAGGAACGGCGGGATCTTCAGGGCGATCAGGACCCAGCCGAACTGCGTGGTGTCCGCCCACCAGTACAGCGGGAAGAGGACCGCGCACTTGGCGAGCAGGATCAGGCCCCAGGCCCAGCTCGCCTTGGCGTACGCCGCCTTGCGGCCGGGGTTGCGGGTGCGCCAGGAGAGGTTCTCCTTGAAGACCGGGCCGAGGATCAGGCCGATCAGGGGGACGCCCGCGAGGGTCGTGATGATGTAGGCCAGGGCGAGGCCCAGGGTGTAGAGCATGCCCGGCAGGTAGAAGTCCTTGGCGTTGCCGGTCATCATCGCGAAGACCACACCGAAGGCGACGCCGAAGACGCCGCTGAAGGCGTGCTTGACGGTGTCCTTCCTGACCAGGCGGACCACCACGAGCACCAGGGACACCGCGAGGGCCGCGATGGCCGACATGTGCAGGTCCTTGTTGATCGTGAAGATGGTCACGAAGAGCAGGCCGGGAACGACCGTCTCCACCATGCCCCGCACGCCGCCGAAGGCCTCGAAGAGCGCTGCCTCGGTCACGGCCCGGGAATCGGCGCCCTGATCCGTCTTCCCCTGGTCCGTCGGCTTGTCGAGGGACGTCACCGGCTACTCCCGTCCGAGCGGTCTGAGTTCGTATTTGGGATTGAACAGCACCCGGCGGCCCCGGCTCATCGAGATCCGGCCCGACGCGAGCAGCTTGCGCCCCGGCTCGATGCCCACGATGGAGCGCCTGCCGAGCCACACCACGTCCAGCGCCGCGGAGCCGTCGAACAGCTCGGCCTCCAGGGCGGGAACCCCGGCGCGTGGTCGCAGGGTGACCGTGCGCAAGGTACCAGTAACGGTCACTATCTGGCGGTCCTGGCAGTCACCGATGCGGACGCAGCCCGCGGTGTCGGCGTCCTCGCGCAGCTCCTCGGACTCCAGGTCCTCCTGGGAGGAGGACAGCCGGTCGAGCATGCGCCGGAAACGGCCCGCCGGCTTTTCGGAACCAGGAACAGCACTCATACAGAAAGCCTACCGGGGGCCGCCGACGCACCGGAAAGCGGTGCGCTCACCTGCGCTCATGCCCGCTCACCGCACAGCTCGTCGCGCACAGCTCCCCGCACAGCTCACCGCTCGAAGCGGTACCCCATGCCGGGCTCCGTGATGAAGTGCCGCGGATGCGCCGGGTCCGCCTCCAGCTTGCGGCGCAGCTGCGCCATGTAGACGCGCAGGTAATTGGTCTCGGTGCCGTAGGAGGGCCCCCACACCTCTTGCAGCAGCTGCTTCTGGCTCACCAGACGGCCGGTGTTGCGGACCAGGACCTCGAGGAGGTGCCATTCGGTCGGGGTCAGGCGTACGTCGCGCCCGTCGCGGTTGACCTTCTTGGCGGCGAGGTCGACGGAGAAGTCCTCGGTGTCGACCATGACGTCGCCCTCGCCGGCGCCGACGGGCTCGGCCCTGCGGACGGCGGCGCGCAGGCGGGCCAGCAGCTCGTCCATGCCGAAGGGCTTGGTGACGTAGTCGTCGGCGCCCGCGTCCAGGGCCTCGACCTTCTCGTCGGAGCTGTGCCGGGCGGACAGCACGAGGATCGGCACGCGCGTCCAGCCGCGCAGGCCGCGGATGACCTCCACGCCGTCCATGTCGGGCAGTCCGAGGTCGAGCACGATCACGTCGGGGTGGCGGGCGGCGGCCAGTTGCAGCGCCGTGGCGCCGTCGGGGGCCGCGTCCACCTCGTACTTGCGCGCCTTGAGGTTGATCACGAGGGCGCGCACGATCTGCGGCTCGTCGTCGACCACCAGCACCCTGGTCATGCCGGCCTGCCTTTCTGACTTCTGGTTCGGGGTCACCGGGTGACCTGGGCGGGAAGCTCGGGGAGGGCGGTGCGCTCCGGCGGCCGCCCGGCCACCGCCCGCAGGGTGAGGACCATGGTCAGGCCGCCCCCCGGGGTGTCCTCCGCGGCGAGGGTGCCGCCCATGGCCTCGGCGAAGCCGCGGGCGACGGCGAGGCCGAGGCCCACGCCCGCGCCGCGCGGAGCGTCACCGTAACGCTGGAAGGGCTCGAAGATGCGGTCCTTGGCGGCATCGGGGACGCCGGGGCCCCGGTCCACGACGCGGACCTCGACGCGCTCGCCGAGGGCGCTGGCGGAGACCTTGACGGGCTCGCCCTCGGGCGCGTACTTCACGGCGTTCTCGACGATGTTGGCGACCGCCCGCTCCAGCAGGCCCTTGTCCACGGCGACCATCGGCAGCGTCTCGGGGATGTCCAGCTCGGCGCTGCCGTCGGGGACGCCGCCGAGCGCCATGGGGACGACCTCGTCCAGGTCGATCTCGCGGATCAGCGGGGTGACGGTGCCGGTCTGGAGGCGGGACATGTCGAGGAGGTTGCCCACGAGGTGTTCCAGGCGGTCGGCGCCGTCCTCGATGCCCGCGAGGAGTTCGGCCTCGTCCTCCTCGGACCAGTCGACGTCGTCGGAGCGCAGCGAGGTCACGGCCGCCTTGATGCCCGCCAGCGGGGTACGCAGGTCATGGCTGACGGCGGCGAGCAGCGCGGTGCGGATGCGGTTGCCCTCGGCGAGGGCGCGGGCCTGGTCGGCCTCGGACTTCAGGCGCTGGCGGTCCAGGACGACGGCGGCCTGCGCGGCGAACGCGGCGAGGACCCGGCGGTCCGCGGCGGGCAGCACGCGGCCGGACAGGGCGAGGGCCATGTGGTCGCCGACCGGCATGTCCACGTCGGCGTCCTCGGGGCGGCCCGCCGGGCGGCCGTCGCCGGCGCTGCCCGCGCAGGTCCAGGGAGCGGTGTCGCCCGCGCGTTCCAGGAGCGCCACGCTCTCCATGGCGAACGTCTCGCGGACCCGCTCCAGGAGTGCCTCCAGGCTCGTCTCGCCGCGCAGCACGCTGCCGGCGAGGAAGGAGAGTATCTCCGACTCGGCGCGCAGCCGGGCGGCCTGGTGGGTGCGCCGGGCGGCGAGGTCCACGACGGAGGCCACGGAGACGGCGACACCCACGAAGACGACGATCGCGAGGATGTTCTTGTTGTCGGAGACCGTCCACAGGTGCCGCGGCGGCGTGAAGTAGTAGTTGAGCAGCAGCGAGCCGAACGCCGCGGCCGCGAGGGCCGGCAGGAGGCCGCCGAGCAGCGCGGCGGCGACCGTCAGCGTCAGGAACAGCAGCATGTCGTTGGCGAGCCCGAGGTCGGCGTCGACGTGGGTGAGCAGCAGGGTCAGGAGCGCGGGTCCCGCGACGCCGGCGAGCCAGCCCCAGATGATCCGGGAGCGGCCGAGGCGCGCGCCGCGGGCCACGGGCAGGCCGCGTCCCTTGGCGACCTCGCCGTGCGTGACGATGTGGACGTCCAGGTCGGGACCGGAGTCGCGGGCGACGGTGGCGCCGACGCCGGGCCCGAAGACGTACTGCCACGTCTTGCGGCGCGAGGAGCCGAGGACGATCTGGGTGGCGTTGACGCCGCGGGCGAAGTCGAGCAGGGCGGCCGGTATGTCGTCGCCGATGACGTGGTGGAAGGTGCCGCCGAGGTCCTCGACCAGGGTGCGCTGGACGGCGAGTTCCTTGGGCGAGGCGGCGGTGAGGCCGTCGCTGCGGGCGATGTAGACGGCGAGGATCTCGCTGCCGGAGCCCTTGGCCGCCATCCGGGAGGCGCGCCGGATCAGCGTGCCGCCCTCGGGGCCGCCGGTGAGTCCGACGACGATGCGCTCGCGGGCCTGCCAGGTGGAGCGGATGTCGTGCTCGCCCCGGTACTGCTGGAGGTACTCGTCGACGCGGTCGGCGACCCACAGGAGCGCCAGTTCGCGCAGGGCGGTGAGGTTGCCGGGGCGGAAGTAGTTGGAGAGGGAGGCGTCGATGCGGTCGGGCTGGTAGATGTTGCCGTGCGCCATGCGCCGGCGCAGCGCCTGGGGCGACATGTCGACCAGCTCGATCTGGTCGGCGCGGCGCACCACCTCGTCCGGCACGGTCTCGCGCTGGCGTACGCCGGTGATCGACTCCACGACGTCGCCGAGGGACTCCAGGTGCTGGATGTTGACCGTGGAGACGACGTCGACGCCCGCCGCGAGGAGTTCCTCGACGTCCTGCCAGCGTTTGGCGTTGCGGGAGCCGGGGACGTTGGTGTGGGCGAGTTCGTCGACCAGGGCGACGGCGGGGGCGCGCTCCAGGACCGCGTCGACGTCCATCTCGGTGAAGGTCGTGCCGCGGTACTCCAGGTCCTTGCGGGGCACCTGTTCGAGGCCGTGCAGCATCACCTCGGTGCGTGGCCGGTCGTGGTGCTCCACGAAGCCGACCACGCAGTCGGTGCCGCGCTCGACGCGCCGGTGGGCCTCGGAGAGCATCGCGTACGTCTTGCCGACGCCCGGTGCCGCGCCCAGGTAGATCCGAAGCTTGCCGCGTGCCATGGCCCCATTGTCTTCCCGAAACAACTGTGTACGCAGCATCGACCTTACGGCGCACCATTACGGCATTACGGACAAGGGGGCGTACGGTCCGCGTCCTTGACAGAACCCTGATGCGGGCCGACGCCCCGGCGCGGCCGGGATCAGCGCGGATTGTCGGCGTGCGTCAGGGTCTCCCAGGCGACGAAGAGGTTGTTGGAGCCCGCGGGTCGGTTGCGCTCGGTGAGGTCCCGGGTGCGGGGCATGGAGTGGCCGAGGCGTCCGGCGAGGGCGTTGTGGCCGACCTCGGTGACGGGTCCGAGGCCCCGGTGGACCGTGCCCCCGCAGAGGGTGGCGGGGGGCGCCTCGCCCAGTTCGTACCTGGCGTGGAAGCCGAGGCCCTGGCGCAGGCGTTCCCCGACGTCCGTCGTGTAGAGGTCCTGGCCCTGGATGCGGCTGGTCTCGGCGACGTGCGAGATCGCGGAGAGGCCGTATCCGGTGTGCGTGAAGTCGCGGCACGTCTCCTGGCCGAGGCCGGTGGTGAACGTCCCCTGCCCCTGCCAGTACTTGACGATCTTCTCCCGGGTGTCGAGGTTCTGCCGGGGCACGGTCCGGGGCAGCGGTCCGTCGGAGGCGAGGTAGACGTAGGCGGCCGTGCGCGCGCGGAAGGTGGCCATCGCCTTGTCGTAGGAGGCCTTGTCCTCCAGGAAGACGGAGATGCCGATGGCTGCCTCCATCATCGACAGCTCCCAATTGCCGTTGGAGTTCGAGCCGTTGATGACCTCGGGCAGATAGACGGTGCGCAGCATCGTCGCGAAGCGCCCGGAGTTCGCCCAGTTCCCGGTGTAGGTGTACTTGATGATCTCGGCGGCGCGCGGCCAGCTGGAGCCGGCCCAGCCGCTCTGGAGGGGGGCGTTGCTGTTGGTGTGGTCCTCGATGGTGGCCGACCAGGCGTCCATCAGCTCGATGGACTTCTTCGCGTAGCGCTCGTCACGCGTGAGGTACCAGGCCAAGGCGGTGGTGTACGCGGCGATCGCGTCCTCGCGCTCGTCGGTGCAGCCGTGGTTCGGGTCGGAGTAGCTGCCGCACTCGACGACCGCCCGGGCCTTGGGGGTACGGGAGAGGGAGGCGTAGCGGCTGCCCATCATCTGGTCATAGGCGGACTTCCAGGGCTCGGCGCCCGCGGCGACCTTCTCCCGGGTGAAGTCCAACTGGCCCCGGGAGACGGTGACTCCGGGGTGGACGAAGGCCGTGGGGGCGGCTTCGGCCTTCCCGGTTCCGGGCCAGGACAGGAGCGCGGCGACGAGAGTGGCGGCCGTGGCGAGGGCCGCGCCGAGGGAGCGACGGGTTCTGGGGCGGCGGTGGCGGCGTACGGGAGAGGAGGCATCCGGCATGGGGGGACCATCCGTTCGACTTGGCTCGTACGTTCTCGTGGGTTCTCGTACGTACTCGTGGGTTCTCGTACGTTCTCCTATGTGAACTTCACGTGCCTTTCTGAACGCGCGCGTTGGCCCGTGACCATAGGTACGGACCTGCCCGCCGTCAAGAGACGGCGGCGGATCCGCACGGGCGCATGCGAAAGTGGCCCGCGGCGGTCCGGACGAACCGGAACCACTGCGGGCCACACGGCAGTTGCGCTGCCGCCAGACGGTCAGGACGCCGACGGCGTCAGCGCACCTCGGTGATCTCGGGGCCGCGCTGGAGCTGCCCCATGCCGCCCGAGAAGCGCGAGCCTTCCTGCTGGTCCTGCTGCACGCTGCTCTCGGCGACCATCTGCGCGTCGTCCGGCAGCTTCAGGACGATGGGGTCGCGGGGCGCCATCGGGCCCTCGCCGCGGACCACGACGGTGTCCCGGAAGATCTGCTCCAGGAGACCGGCGGCCTGCGGCTGCACCGCGCCCTGCCCGGAGATCACTCCGCGCAGAAACCAGCGCGGCCCGTCGACGCCGACGAAGCGCACGACCTGCACGCCGCCCGTGCCGTCCGGCAGCTGCACGGGGACCTGGGCGCGCAGCTCCCAGCCGAGGGGGCCCTCGACCTCGTCGATGACACCGCCCTGCTGCGTGATGCCGCCCGCGATCTCCTCGCGGACCTCGCCCCAGATGCCCTCCTTCTTCGGGGCGGCGAAGCCCTGGAGCTGGATGGCACTGTCCTGGAGCACGACGGTGGCGGCGACGATGGCGTCCCCCGCGACCTCCACCCGCAGCTCCATGCCCTCGACCCCCGGCACGAAGAGTCCGCCGAGGTCGACCCGGCCCTCGCCGGGCTCGCGGACCTCGGAGATGTCCCAGGGACCGTCGGGACGGGGCTCCGGCTCCAGCCTCACGCGCGAGCGCGCGACGCCGGGCTGGTCATTGCTGTCCACGCCGTCGACGACCTGCTCGTCCGCGCCTGCCGCGTCCTCGGCGGCACTGTCCTTCTTGCGACGTCCGAACACGTCACTGTCCTTCCCGGTCAGATACGACCGATGCGTATCGATTCCCACCCGTTTGTCCGCCCGTGCCCGCCGGTTCGCCCGCGCTCTCGCCCGGGCCGACGCCCACGGCGGCATGGCCACCGGTGGACCCGAAGCCCCCCTCGGCCCGCGCCGACGCGGGAAGCTCCGCCACCTCCTGGAAGCGCACCTTCTCGATCTGCTGGACGACCAGTTGGGCAATCCGGTCGAAGCGCTCGAACCGCACGCTCTCGCGCGGATCGAGATTCACCACGATCACCTTGATCTCCCCACGGTACCCGGCATCCACCGTCCCCGGGGCATTCACCAGAGCGACACCGCAGCGCGCGGCCAGCCCCGAACGGGGGTGCACGAAGGCCGCGTACCCCTCCGGGAGCGCGATGGACACCCCGGTGGGCAGCACGGCCCGCTCACCGGGCGCCAGTTCGCAGGACTGTGTCGTGCACAGATCGGCGCCGGCGTCGCCGGGCCGCGCGTACGACGGCAGGGGCACTTCGGGGTCGACGCGCCTGATCAGCACGTTCAGTTCGCCGGAAGGGGTGTGGGACGTCACGGGTTCACCTCGAAGGCGCGGGCGCGCCGGATCTGGTCCGGGTCGTTCATGGCCGCCCGGATCTCCCGCGGGCGACCGTTGTCGATGAAGTGGTCGACCTTCACCTCGATGAAGAGGGCGTCGGCGCGGACCGCCACGGGCCCCTCGGGGCCACCGATCCGGCCGGTGGCACTCGAGTAGATCTTCCGTCCGGCGACCGCCGTGACCTCGGCCTCCAGAAACAGCACGGTGCCCAGGGGCACGGGCCGCACGAAGTCGGTCTCCAGGCGGCCGGTCACCGCGATCACCCGCAGCAGCCAGTTCAGCGAGCCGAGCGTCTCGTCGAGCGCGGTGGCGAGGATGCCGCCGTGGGCGAGGCCCGGAGCGCCCTGGTGCGCCTCGCGCACGGTGAACTCGGCGGTGACGGTCACACCGTCCCCGGCCCGCGCCGCGAGGTGCAGCCCATGTGCCTGCCCGTCGCCGCAGCCGAAACAGTGTTCGTAGTGTGCGCCGATCAGCTCGCCGGGGGCGGGTGCGTCGGGGTGCCGGACGGGTGCCATGGCGTCGGCCGGGGGCTTCAGAGCCGCAGATGTACCACTCACAGGCGCAGACCTTACCTCCGCGTCGGCGCTCACAGCTCCCCGTGCCAAGCTTGGTTCCATGCAGCCTTACGAAGAACGCCTCACCGCGCCCCGTTCGTGGTGGTTCGCCTCGGTCCTGGTGGGTGTGGCGATGGGCCTGATCATGCTGCCGTTCGGCACGCTGCCGCTCCTCGGCGGCCTGGTCGGCGGTACGGCGGTGGCGGCGGTCGTCACCAGCGCGTACGGCTCGGTGCGGATCCGCGTGGTCGCGGGCTCGCTGGTCGCGGGCGACGCGAGGATCCCGGTCTCCGCCCTCGGCGAGGCGGAGGTCCTCAGGGGCGAGGAGACCCGTGCCTGGCGCTCCTACAAGGCCGACCCGCGCGCCTTCATGCTGCTGCGCGCGTACATCCCGACGGCCCTGCGGGTGCCGATCACGGACCCGGCCGACCCGACGCCGTACGCGTACGTCTCGACGCGGCACCCGGAGGCCTTGGCGAAGGCCCTGGACGCGGTGCGCCAGAACACCCCGTAGACCGGCCGGGCGGCCGGCCGGTCAGCTCTCCAGCTCCTTGGGGCCGCCGGCCACCCGCAGAGGATCGTCCGGCGTCTCCAGGGGCGCCAGCTCCGGCAGCGCGTCCCACGAAACCTGCCGCTTGCGCAGGTCGGCCCGGATCTTCTCGGCGAGCTTCTTGGTGTCCCGGCGGTTCATCACCGCCCCGACCGCCGCGCCCACCATGAAGGGCATGAGGTTCGGGAGGTTGCGGACCATGCGCTTCATGATCTGCTGGCGCAGTTCCCGCTTGACCTGGCCGCCCAGCGCCGCGTTCAGGGTCGAGGGCTTGCCCACGTCCACGCCGCGCTCCTGCGTCCAGGAGGTCAGATAGGCCGTGCTGCGCTGCTTGAGGCTGCCTTCGGGCCGTCGGCCGTAGACCTCGTGCAGTTCGGCGATCATCTTCAGTTCGACCGCGGCGACGCCGGTGATCTCCGCCGCCAGTTCCGCCGGCATCGCGGGCGGCACGGGCATCATCGCCGCCGCGCCCACTCCCGCGCCCACCGTGGACGAGGCGTTGGCGGCGCCGGAGACGAGCTTGTCCGCGAGCTGCTCGGGGCCAAGGCCCGGGAACTGCTTGCGGAGGGTCGCCAGATCGCGGACCGGGATCCGCGGGGCGTTCTCGATGAGCCGGTCGGCGAGATAGCCGATGCCGGCCCGGCCGGCGCGCCCGCCCTTGCGCACGCCTTCTTTCATTCCGTCCGTGACGGCGGCAACGCGGCTCCGGGACCCGGGTGTCCGAGTGGTCCCGGAGGCCTTGCCGGCCGCCGTCTCGTCCGACGCGACCTCGAGGGCGTTCGCCGGTTCGAGCGAGGCTGATCCGCTGGCGGAAGAGCCCCGCTCGTCGTCACGCACGCCGTCGCCGAGGGCGCCGGCTTCGTCCGCTCCGCGGTTGCGGAGACGGCGCTTCCTGAACGGGGTCGAGCCAGTCATGGCCGACCCCGCCTCAGTCGCAGTCGCGGCAGATCGGCTGGCCGTTCTTCTCCTTGGCCAGCTGGCTGCGGTGGTGCACCAGGAAGCAGCTCATGCAGGTGAACTCGTCCTGCTGCTTCGGGAGCACCCGGACGGCGAGCTCCTCGTTGGACAGGTCCGCGCCGGGCAGCTCAAGGCCCTCGGCGGCCTCGAACTCGTCGACGTCGACAGTCGAAGTCGACTTGTCGTTCCTCCGGGCCTTCAGTTCCTCGATGCTGTCCTCGTTGAGGTCGTCATCGGTCTTGCGTGGGGTGTCGTAGTCCGTTGCCATGTCGCTCTCCCCCTCTGGGTGTCTGCGGTGTCTCAGCGCACGTAACGCGTGAGAGGCCGGGCTTGTGCCCGGCCCGAGGCGGAGATTTTGCCTCACATCAAGGTCTGTTACTCAATCGACACCCAACCGCACCCCTGAAGAGGTGACCGGCTTGGATGGCGATCGGGACCGTACACGGTCCGAATGTCGCACTCACGGGCGCCACCCCGTGTACTTCCCGTGATCAAGACCCCTGAAAACCCGGATTTTCCCGGCTTTCCGACGACTTTCGCGATCACGGAGAGTAGAGAGCCGATAAATCGCCTTTGTGATCGATCACACACGAACTCCAAGGGATCGAGCCCCGAGAATTCCGCGCAAAGCGAACACGCCTACTCGTTCACGGCAGCGTCTCAGATGGGGAGCGTGACACGCATCACGAGTCCACCCCCCTCACGCGGCTCCGCGATGATACGGCCCCCGTGGGCCCGCGCCACCGACCGGGCGATCGACAGGCCGAGCCCGACGCCCTTGTCACTGCCCGTCCGCTCGGTCCGCAACCTGCGGAACGGCTCGAAGAGATTGTCGATCTCGTACGCGGGGACCACCGGCCCCGTGTTGGACACCACCAGGACCGCCTGGCCGTGCTGGGCCTCCGTGACGACCTCGACCCAGCCCTCGTCCGCCACGTTGTACCGGACGGCGTTCTGGACGAGGTTCAGGGCGATGCGCTCCAGGAGCACGCCGTTGCCCTGCACGACGGCCTCGGAGCGCTGCCCGCGGATCTCCACGCCCTTGGCCTCGGCCTCGGAGCGCACCTGGTCGACGGCGTGGTCGGCGACCTCGGCCAGGTCGACGGGCTTGCGCTCGACGATCTGGTTGTCGCTGCGGGCGAGCAGCAGCAGGCCCTCCACGAGCTGCTCGCTGCGCTCGTTGGTGGCCAGGAGCGTCTTGCCGAGCTGGTGGAGCTCGGGCGGCGCCTGGGGGTCGGAGAGATGCACCTCGAGGAGCGTGCGGTTGATCGCCAGCGGCGTGCGCAGCTCGTGCGAGGCGTTGCCGACGAACCGCTGCTGGGCGGTGAAGGCCCGCTCCAGGCGGTCCAGCATCTCGTCGAAGGTGTCGGACAGCTCCTTCAGCTCGTCGTCCGGGCCGTCCAGCTCGATGCGCCGGGTCAGGTCGGTGCCGGCCACCCTGCGGGCGGTACGGGTGATGCGGCCGAGCGGCGACAGGACGCGGCCCGCCATCGCGTACCCGAAGGCGAACGCGATCACCGCGAGCCCGAGGAGGGCCAGAAGTGATCGGCTGAGGAGATTGTCCAGGGCGTTCCGGCGCATCTGGTTGACGCATTCGTTCAGCGCGGAGTTGAGCTGGGTCTCCGTGGGGTGCGCGGGCAGCAGCCGGAAGTTCGCGCAGCTTTCGCTGCTCACCGAGGAACTGCCCGTGACCCGGAACGGCAGGTCGCTGCCCACGTTCAACGCCTGGGCGGCGAGCAGATAGATGATCGAGAGCAGCACGATGCCCGCGATCAGGAACATGCCGCCGTACAGCAGCGTCAGCCGTATGCGGATGGTGGGACGCAGCCAGGGGAAGGGCGCTTCGACCTTCCTCGGGTCCCATGTCGGTTTGGGGGGCGCGGCTGGTTGCGCCGGGGTCGCGGCCACCGGGGTCAGATCCGGTAGCCGGAGCCGGGCACCGTCACGATGACGGCCGGCTCACCGAGCTTGCGGCGCAGCGTCATGACGGTCACCCGGACCACGTTCGTGAACGGGTCGGTGTTCTCGTCCCAGGCCTTCTCCAGGAGCTGCTCCGCGGAGACGACCGCGCCCTCGCTGCGCAGCAGCACTTCGAGGACGGCGAACTCCTTGGGGGCGAGCTGGATCTCCCTGCCGTCCCGGAAGACCTCGCGGCGGTTGGGGTCGAGCTTGATCCCCGCGCGCTCCAGGACCGGCGGCAAGGGCACACTCGTGCGCCGGCCGAGGGCACGCACGCGTGCGGTCAGCTCGCTGAACGCGAAGGGCTTGGGGAGGTAGTCGTCGGCGCCGATCTCCAGCCCTTCGACGCGGTCGCTGACGTCGCCCGACGCGGTGAGCATCAGGACGCGGGTCGGCATGCCGAGCTCGACGATCTTGCGGCAGACGTCGTCGCCGTGCACGAGCGGGAGGTCCCGGTCGAGCACCACCACGTCGTAGTCGTTGACGCCGATGCGCTCCAGGGCGGCCGCCCCGTCGTACACGACGTCGACGGCCATGGCCTCCCGGCGCAGTCCGGTGGCCACCGCATCGGCGAGCAGCTGCTCGTCCTCGACGACGAGTACGCGCACGTCGCTGTCCTTCCGCTGTGCCCCTGCGGGCAGGTCTGTCTTGGGGTAGGCCTCCATCCTGCCCCTTTCGGCCATAAACCGGCTGTAAGGCGGTCGTCGGCCCCGGGAACGCGGGATTTTCTCCGCCCTCCGAGGTTTCTGCGGAGGGGAGCGGGGGGAGGACGGCTTTACACCCGCGATCACGCTTGCATGTGGCGTACCACCAACCCGCTTTCTCCAGGGCGGCTTGAGACGTGATCGCCCCTTCTTGAGGGCACACCCCCGTGCCATCGACCCACGACCCAGCCGAGGGGGCGCAACCATGGACGCATTCACCGCAGGTCTCCTGCAGCGCATAAAGGCCACGGAGTCCGACCTCACGATGGCCCGTGAGACGGGAGACGACTTCCTGGCCGAGGTCGAGCAGGCGGAGCTCGAGGACCTCCACCGTCTGGCGGCCGAGCACGGAGTCGAAGTAGGCGCCGTGCCCGCCTGAGCGCTCCCGCACGGCTCAGCACAGAGCACAGGGCCCCGGCATCTGGACGCGATGCCGGGGCCCTGTGCTGTGGTCGGCCCCGCGCCGGCGGTCCCGTACCGGCGTCCCGCGTCCCGTACCGGCGGTCCCATACGGGCGGTCCCGGGCCGGCGGTCGTGGCGTGCGGTCAGTCGTGCCAGGCGCCGAGGTCCTCCAGGAGGCCCTGGAGGGCCTCGAAGAGGCCGGGTGGGGCCGCGATGGCCAGCTCGCCCGAGAGGGGCTCTCCGGGGCGGCCACCGGTCAGCGCGCCCGCCTCCCGGGCGATGAGGTCACCGGCCGCGAAGTCCCAGGGGTGCAGGCCGCGCTCGTAGTACGCGTCCAGCCTGCCCGTCGCGACGTCGCACAGGTCGATCGCCGCCGACCCGCCGCGCCGGATGTCCCGCACCTTCGGGACGAGCCGGTGGGCGACCTCGGCCTGCCGCTCCCGGCGCTCGGTGAGGTATCCGAAGCCGGTGCCCACCAGGGCCTGCTCGAACGGCGGCGCCGGGCGGACGAGCGCGGGCCGGTCGCCGACGAAGGCGCCCTGAGCGAGGACCGCGCGGTACGTCTCCCCGCGCATCGGCGCGTGCACGACCCCCACGAGGGTCTCGCCGTCCTTGCGGGCGGCGACGGACACGGACCAGTCGGGGCGTCCGTACAGGTAGTTCACGGTGCCGTCGATCGGGTCGACGACCCACTGCACGCCGCTGGTGCCCGCCAGGCTCGCGCCCTCCTCGCCCAGCACGCCGTCGGCCGGGCGGCGCTCGGCGAGGAACTCGGTGATGAGCTTCTCGGAGGCGATGTCCATCTCGGTGACGACGTCCACGGCGCTCGACTTGGTCGCCGCCACGCCCAGGTCGTCCGGGCGGCCGTCGCGCAGGAAGGTCCCGGCTCGGTGCGCGGCCTCCAGGGCGACATCGAGGAGTTCGGCCTTGAGCGCCTTCAGCGGGTCCGTCATGGTGCTCCTTGTGCTCCGCGATCTCGGGGTCATGCGCAGGGGCTGTCGGCGCCGGCGGCCGCGGGCTTCGGGGCGCGGGCGGGGCAGCAGCCGACCGGGCACACGTCATGGCTCGCGCCCAGCGCTCCCAGGGCGCACGGCGTGACGGCCGCGCCGCTCTCGCGCGCCGCGCGCTCCAGGACCAGCTCCCTGATCGCGGCGGCGAACCGCGGGTCCGCGCCGACCGTCGCCGAGCGGCGGACCGGCAGCCCCAGCTCCGCGGCCTTGGCCTTCGCCTCGGTGTCGAGGTCGTACAGGACCTCCATGTGGTCGGAGACGAAGCCGATCGGGACCATGACGACCGCGGGGGCCCCGGCGGCGTGCCGTTCCTCCAGGTGGTCGCAGATGTCGGGCTCCAGCCAGGGGATGTGCGGGGCGCCGCTGCGCGACTGGTAGACGAGCTGCCAGGGGTGCGGGGCGCCGGTCTCCTCGCGCACCGCCGCGGCGATGAGCCGGGCGACGTCCAGGTGCTGCGCGACGTAGGCGCCGCCGTCGCCGTGGGCCTCGACCGGGCCGGAGGTGTCGGCCGCGGCGTTCGGGATCGAGTGCGTGGTGAAGGCCAGGTGGGCGCCGTCCCTGACCTCCTCGGGCAGCTCGGCGAGGGACTTCAGGACGCCGTCGATCATGGGGCGCACGAAACCCGGGTGGTTGAAGTAGTGCCGGAGCTTGTCGACCTTCGGCGGCTCCAGTCCCTCGGCCTCCAGCGCGGCGAGGGCCTCCGCGAGGTTCTCGCGGTACTGGCGGCAGCCCGAGTACGAGGCGTACGCGCTGGTGGCGAGGGTCAGGACGCGGCGGTGGCCGGCGGTGGCCATCTCGCGCAGGGTGTCGGTGAGGTAGGGCGCCCAGTTGCGGTTGCCCCAGTAAACCGGCAGGTCGAGGCCGTGCTCCGCGAAGTCCTTGCGCAGGGCGTCCAGCAGGGCGCGGTTCTGGTCGTTGATCGGGCTCACCCCGCCGAACAGGAAGTAGTGCTGCCCCACCTCCTTGAGCCGCTCCTTGGGGATGCCGCGGCCCCGTGTCACGTTCTCCAGGAACGGCACGACGTCGTCGGGGCCCTCGGGGCCGCCGAACGAGAGCAGCAGCAGGGCGTCGTAGGGAGAGGGATCGCGCGCATCGGACATGCGACCGATCCTGCCACCCGCCACCGACAGCCGGAAAACCCCGGTGTGTCCGGCACGGAGCGCACGCCGCGTCCGACACGCTCAGCACGGTGCGTCCGGCACCCGGGGAGCCGTAAGCTGTATCAGCCATCTTTACGCCTTACCGGAGCCCGCGTCCCTCCCGGCACGCGGCGCCGGCGCCCCAGCGGAGTCCACGTGCCCAGCCCCTACCGCGCCATCTTCGCCGCCCCCGGCACCAAGGCGTTCTCCGCCGCCGGGTTCCTCGGCCGCATGCCCATATCCATGATGGGCATCGGCATCGTGACGATGGTGTCCCAGCTGACCGGGCGGTACGGCCTGGCGGGCGCGCTGTCGGCGACCGTCGCGCTGTCCGCGGCCGCGATCGGGCCGCAGATTTCGCGGCTCGTGGACCGGCACGGCCAGCGCCGGGTGCTCAGGCCGGCGACCCTGGTCTCGCTGGCCGCGGTGACGGGGCTGCTGCTCTGCGCCAAGTTCGAGGCGCCCGACTGGACGCTGTTCGTCTTCGCCGCCCTGGTGGGCTGTGTGCCCAGCGTGGGTTCGATGATCAGGGCCCGCTGGGCCGTGCTCTACCGCGACACCCCGCAGCTGCACACCGCGTACTCCTTCGAGTCCGTGGTGGACGAGGCGTGCTTCATCTTCGGGCCGATCATCTCGATCGGCCTCTCCACGGTGTGGTTCCCCGAGGCGGGGCCGCTGCTCGCCGGTGCCTTTCTCGCCGTGGGCGTCTTCTGGCTGACGGCCCAGCACGCCACCGAGCCGGTGCCGCATCCGCGCGAGCACCACACCAAGGGCTCGGCGCTGCGCTCGGTCGGGCTCCAGGTCCTCGTCGCGACGTTCGTCGCGACCGGTGCGATCTTCGGGTCGATCGACGTGGTCACCGTGGCGTACGCCGAGGACCACGGTCACAAGTCCGCGGCGAGCCTGGTGCTCGCCCTCTACGCGCTCGGCTCCTGCCTCGCCGGAGCGGTCTTCGGGCTGCTGCACTTCAAGGGGGCGCCGGCCCGCAGGTGGCTGCTGGGTGTCTGTGCGATGGCCGTGAGTATGATCCCGCTTCAACTGGTCGGGAACCTGCTGTTTCTGGCCGTGGCGCTGTTCCTCGCGGGCCTGTCCATCGCGCCGACGATGATCGTGACGATGGGCCTCGTCGAGCAGCACGTACCACGCGCGAAACTGACCGAGGGCATGACCTGGGTGAGCACCGGGCTCGCGGTCGGTGTCGCGCTCGGCTCCTCCGCGGCCGGCTGGGTGATCGACGCCGCGGGTCCGGACGCCGGGTACGCGGTTCCGGGGATCTCCGGAGCCGCCGCGGTCGTGGTCGGGTTCCTCGGCTACCGCCGGCTGAAGCGGCCGGTTCCGCGACGGGGAGGGACCCATGGGCACGGCGACGGGCACGGGCAGCGGGAAGAGCACAGCGACGTGGCGTAACTGGGCGGGCAACGTCACCACGCGGCCGGCCAGGGAGGTCACGCCCGCCACGGTGGACGAACTCGCCGAGGCCCTGCGCGCGGCGAAGGCCGACGGCCTCAAGGCGAAGCCGGTCGGCACGGGTCACTCCTTCACGGCGGCCGCCGCGACCGACGGCCTGCTCATACGCCCCGGCCTCCTCACCGGCATCCGCGCCGTCGACCGGGCGGCGGGCACCGTGACCGTGGAGGCCGGCACCCCCCTGAAGCGCCTGAACACGGCGCTCGCCCGCGAGGGCCTGTCGCTCACCAACATGGGCGACATCATGGAGCAGACCGTCTCCGGAGCCGTCAGCACCGGCACGCACGGCACGGGCCGTGACTCGGCCTCGATCGCCGCGCAGATCAAGGGGCTCGAACTGGTCACCGCGGACGGCACGGTGCTGACCTGCTCCGCCGAGGAGAACCCCGAGGTCTTCGCCGCCGCCCGTATCGGGCTGGGCGCGCTCGGTGTCATCACCGCGATCACCTTCGCCGTCGAGCCGGTCTTCTTCCTGACGGCCCGTGAGGAGCCGATGACCTTCGACGAGGTCACGAGCGACTTCGACGCGCTCGTCACGGAGAACGAGCACTTCGAGTTCTACTGGTTCCCGCACACCGGCAACTGCAACACCAAGCGGAACAACCGCAGTCCGGGCCCCGTGGCCCCGCCGGGCCGTATCAGCGCCTTCGTGGAGGACGAGTTGCTCTCCAACGGCCTCTTCCAGGTGGTCAACTCCCTCGGCCGGGCCTTCCCCGCGACCATCCCCGGCATCGCCAAGGTCTCCAGCAAGGCCCTGTCCGCCCGTACGTACACGGACATTCCCTACAAGGTCTTCACCAGCCCGCGCCGGGTGCGCTTCATGGAGATGGAGTACGCCGTTCCGCGCGAGGCCCTCGTGGAGACCCTGCGCGAGCTGAAGGCCATGGTGGACCGCTCGCGGCTGCGGATCAGCTTCCCCGTGGAGGTCCGCACGGCGCCCGCGGACGACATCGCGCTCTCCACGGCCTCGGGCCGGGAGAGCGCGTACATCGCCGTCCACATGTACAAGGGCACGCCCTATCAGGCGTACTTCGCGGCGGCGGAGCGGATCTTCACCGCGCACGAGGGGCGGCCGCACTGGGGCAAGCTGCACACCCGCGACGCGGAGTACTTCGCCGAGGCCTACCCCCGCTTCGGCGAGTTCACCGCCCTGCGCGACCGCCTCGACCCGGACCGCCTGTTCGGCAACGCCTATCTGCGGCGGGTTCTCGGCGACTGACCTCTACGGGCTGGTGGTCTCGCCCTGCTGCGCGTCGCCACCGGCGCCCGTGCCGCTGCCACTGCCGGTCCCGGTGCCGCTCGACGGCGTGGGGGCCGGGGGCGGCGTCGGCGTCGGGCCCGTCTTGGAACCGTCGTCTCCGGAGTCAGTGCCGTCGTCCTTGTCGGTGTCCGTGCCGGTGCTCTTGTCGGGGTCGGCCGCCGGGCCGGTGCCCTCGCCCTGACCGGGCGTCCGGCCGCCGGCCCCGCCCGGATCCTGGGTCGCGCCGCCGTCGCCCTCGGGGGAATCGGGGTCGCCCGTCCCCGAAGTGCCGTTGTCCGAGGGCACACCTGACGGACCGGTGGGGGGCGTGGACGGCTGCTCCTTGCGGGAGGAGTCGTTCCCCGTGAGGTTGCTGATCGTGGTGCCCTTGCCGCCGCTGAAGTCCTTGCCGGAGACCAGCTCGTACGTGGTGATCCCCGCCATGGCGACCCCGAACACGACGGCACCCGCGATCAACGGCCGCTTCCAGCTGCGGATCCGCGCGCGGTGCGTGGTGCCCTCGGTGAACTCGTCCGACGGGAGCGGCGGTTCGATCGGCACGCCCGGGGGCGACGCCGGGGCGCCGACGGGGAGCACGCGCGTGGCGTCCTCGCGGGGGACGAGCCGGGTGGCGTCGTCGCCCGGCAGCAACCGCGTGGCGTCGGCCGGGCCGAGCAGTTGGGTCCTGTCGGCGTCGAGGTCGCAGGCCACCGACGGCAGGACGGTCGTCGGGTCCGCGTCCGCGGCTCCGGACACCGGGGCGGTGGGGTCCGCGTCCGCCGCGAGGGGCATGACGGTCGTGGGATCGGCGTCCGCCGCGCCGGGCAGCGCCGTCGTCGCGGCCGGTTCACCGCCGGGGGCGGTGGCAACGGTGGTCTGCGGCCTGCCCCACGTGGTGGTCACGGGCCCGGTGGCGGACACGGCTCCCGGGTAGGAGGCGGTTCTGAACGTCTCGGGCACCGCCGGTGATGCGGTCACGGGCGCCTGGTCTCCCCTGGGGACGGGCACCTGCTGCGCCTTGGGCTTGGCCTGCACCGCCACCACGCGTATCTGTTCACCCGTACGCTTGAAGAAGTGCTGGAAGATCGTGCCGCCACAGGTCGCTATGCCGCTCACGACACCGGCGCCGAGGATCGTCCCGTAGACGCCGAGGTTCGAAGCCAGCTTCGCCGCCACGACCGCGGCGATGGCGCTCCCCGCCACCTGCGGCACGCTGAGATCGAGGCGCCGCTTCTCCTGTGGCTCCTCCTGGTCCTTCGACTCCTGGCCGGAATCCGGCTTTACTCGCATCTTCGACCCTTGCCTGCCTTTCTCACCTTTTCGGCTCACCACACGAGAGGGGGACGTATGGCCGAAACGATTAGTTCCGTTTCCGCTGTTTCCGTGAAGTGCGCCACCCATGCGCCGGTCACCGGACCGGAAAAGGCGACCAACTCCCTTCCTCGGGGAGAAGTTCGGCGGCGCGGCGGTCCACCCGCGTGGCCCGAATGGAGTACTGTTGCGAGCCCTGGGTCCGGTCTCCCGCCAGGGTGCCCGGGGCCTTCCAGGACCGCCGGGTGGGGGGCTCACTGCACAGGGTGACGAACGTCGTCACTTGGAGTTGCGAAGAGGTGACCGTGTCATAACGGCGATCCAGGGCCCCTGCCCGACACGCCGGGCAACTCGGCAAGGTTGTGGCAGGCTGCACCCGGGCAGGCCACACTCGACTAGCGGAAGCAGCGACGCACGTGACGTCGGCAGGCACCACCCGGGAGGTCCCCATGCCCGAACTGCGTGTCGTGGCCGTCAGCAACGACGGCACACGGCTGGTGCTGAAAGCTGCGGACAGCACGGAGTACACGCTTCCGATCGATGAACGGCTGCGTGCGGCCGTCCGCGGCGACCGGCCCCGACTCGGCCAGATCGAGATCGAGGTGGAGAGCCACCTCCGCCCCCGCGACATCCAGGCACGGATACGTGCCGGTGCGACCGCGGAAGAAGTGGCCCAGTTCGCCGGCATCCCCGTCGATCGCGTGCGGCGCTTCGAAGGCCCCGTGCTCGCCGAGCGCGCCTTCATGGCCGAGCGCGCCAGGAAGACCCCTGTCCGCCGCCCCGGCGAGAACACCGGCCCCCAGCTCGGCGACGCCGTCCAGGAACGGCTGTTGCTGCGCGGCGCCGACAAGGACTCCGTCCAGTGGGACTCCTGGCGCCGCGACGACGGCACCTGGGAGGTCCTGCTCGTCTACCGCGTGGCGACCGAGCCGCACTCCGCGAGCTGGACGTACGACCCGCCCCGGCGGCTGGTCCAGGCCGTGGACGACGAGGCGCGCTCGCTGATCGGCGAGAGCGACGACATCGCCGCGCCCGAGCCCAGCTTCCCGTTCGTGCCGCGCATCGCCCGGCTCCCCCGGGACCGCCCGCCGGAGCGCCCGCTCGACCGCGCCCTGGACCGCCAGCTGGAACGGCAGAGCATCCCGCCCGCTCCCGGCGACGCCACGGAGGATGGCGAGGACACGGGCACCGTGGTCGCCGCCGAGCAGGAGCGCGATTCGCTGACCAGCCTGCTGGAGGCCGTGCCCAGCTTCCGCGGCGACATGGTCGTCCCGGAGCGCCCCGCGGTCACCGCGGAACTGGCGCCGCCCGCCGCGGAGGAGGGCGAGCAGGAGACCGACGCCGAGGAGGCCCCGGCGGCGTCGGCCGGCGCCGGTTCGGCGTACGCGGACGTGCTCATGCCGCGCTCGGTGGCCAGCCACCGCGACCGCCTCGTCGGCTCCACGGACCGTCAGGCCGAGGCCGACGGAGTGCGCCCGGGGCGCCGCGCCGCGGTGCCCAGCTGGGACGAGATCGTCTTCGGCACGCGCCGCAAGAAGCAGGAGTAGCACCCCGGGTACGCCCGGGTACGAGGGAGGGGCCCCGCATCCGTCGGATGCGGGGCCCCTCCCTCGTATGCGCGCGCCCTACTGCGGGTCGGGGCCCGTGGCGACCGGGCGCGAGCCGTCGGCCGACCACTGCGACCACGAGCCGACGTACAGCGCGGCGGGAATTCCGGCCACGGCCAGGGCCAGCACCTCGTGGGCGCCCGAGACACCCGAGCCGCAGTAGACGCCGACCTCCCCGGCCCGCGAGACGCCGAGCGCCTCGAAACGGGCGGCCAGCTCGGCGGCGGGCTTGAAGCGGCCGTCCGCGGCGACGTTCTCCGTGGTCGGCGCCGACACCGCGCCGGGGATGTGCCCGGCCACCTTGTCGATCGGTTCGACCTCACCGCGGTAGCGCTCGGCCGCCCGGGCGTCCAGGAGGAGTCCCGAGCGGGCCAGGGCGGCGGCCGAGTCGGCGTAGAGGAAGTCCGTGCTGTTCGGAGCCGGCTCGAAGGATCCGGGCCGCGGGCTCTGCCCGGCTCCGCGCTCCAGGGGGCCGGTCCACAGGGCCAGACCGCCGTCGAGGACGCGGACGGAGGTGTGTCCCGTCCAGCGCAGCATCCACCACAGGCGTGCGGCCGCCCAGTTCTGGCCACCGTCGTACACCACGACGTCCCGGTCCGGGGAGACCCCGGCCGCCCGCATCACGGCCCCGAAGTGGTCCAGGTCGGGGAGCGGGTGGCGGCCACCGGATCCCGCGGGTCCTGCCAGGTCGGCGTCCAGATCGACGAAGACGGCGGACGGGATGTGCCCTTCCTCGTACGCGGCGGGCTGCGAGCCCTGGTGCTGCCAGCGGACGTCGAGGAGGACCGGCGGATTCTCGCCCGCCAGGTCGCTCGCGAGTTCGGATGCGGAGATGATGGCGTTCATGGGGCCCATCCTCGCGCATGGGGTGGCCGTCCGGGCCGGGTCCGGCTACCCTGCTCCGCCGGACGACGCCCGAACACGGGGTGTATGGGACCCCGCACGCTTCGTGCGATGGACGGACACCGCACGGCCCTCCCGCGACAAGGGGTGAGACACCGCAAAACGGGCATCCTCCGCGAGAAGCCGGGTGGCACGGCCGGGGCGCGCGGTGCGGCAGGTGGTGCGAGCATCTGCAGGGGCGCGCAGGCGCGCGGCGAAGGTACGCGCGTTCGGGAAATCAGAAGAGAGCGGCCACCACGAGGGCCGAGGAGAGGGTGACGATGACCGAGGCACAGGCGTCCGCAGGGCGGCGCGACGGCGCGGGAGCCGGTCGGAGCGCCCCCGGCACACCCTGCTGGGTGAGCCTGATGGCGCATGGCCTGGCAGCGACCCAGGAGTTCTACGGAGCGCTTTTCGGCTGGGAGTTCAAGCCGGGCCCCCAGCAGCTCGGCCCCTATGTGCGGGCGCTGCTGGACGGCCGGGAGGTCGCCGGCATCGGCCAGCTGCCGCCGGACCGGCATCTGCCCATCGCCTGGACGCCCTATCTGGCGACGGACGACGCGGACGCCACGGCCGAGACGGTGCGGCACTGCGGCGGCACGGTCGGCGTAGGGCCGATCACCGCGGGCCAGGCGGGCCGGATGGCCGTCGCCTCGGACCCCACGGGCGCCGTGTTCGGGCTCTGGCAGGCGGCGCGGCACCTGGGCAGCGCGGTGGTCGGGGAGCCGGGCGCGCCGGCCTGGAACGAGCTGGTGACCCGGGAGACCGCGAGCGTCGTGACGTTCTACCGGGCCGTCTTCGGCTTCACCGAAGAGGCCGCCGGATCCGCCGACTCGGACTGTCTGACCCTGCATGTCGGCGGCCGTCCGGTGGCGTCCGTGCGCGGCGTGGGCGACGCGCTGCCGCGCGACCGGGGCCCGCACTGGATGACGTACTTCGAGGTCGCCGACGTGGAGGAGGCGGTGACCCGGGTGGCCGAACTCGGCGGCCGGACCGTCGAACCGCCCCGTGACAGTTCCCGGGGCCGGGTGGCGACGGTCGCCGACCCGGAGGGCGCGGTCTTCACCGTCGTGCGTTCACGCGCCGGGGCCTGAGGTCAGGCGCGGGCGGTCGCCGCCGTGTCCACCGGCAGGACGTCCGGGGAGAGGGCGCCCGCCCGTGCGGTGGCCGCCGTCGTGCGGCGCCGGTGGTGGCGGCGGCACAGCACCTCGTACCCCACGTCCGACGACTGGTCGACGTCGCCGATGACGACCTGGGCGCCCTCGACGACCATTACGCCGCCCACGGTGCGCGCGTTGTGGGTGGCGCGGGCGCCGCACCAGCAGAGGGCCTCCACCTGGAGCACCTCGACGCGGTCGGCGAGCTCGACCAGGCGCTGGGAGCCGGGGAAGAGCTTGGAGCGGAAGTCGGTGGTGATGCCGAAGGCGAAGACGTCCAGGCCGAGGTCGTCGACGACCCGCGCGAGCTGGTCGATCTGCTCGGGGGCCAGGAACTGCGCCTCGTCCGCGATCACGTAGTCGGCCCGGCCGCCCTGGGAGAGGTGGTCGACGAGATGGGCGTAGAAGTCGAAGTCGTCCGCGGCCTCGATGGCGTCGGTGACCAGGCCGAGGCGTGAGGAGAGCTTTCCCGCGCCCGCGCGGTCGTCCCGCGTGAAGATCATCCCCTGGAGTCCGCGGGCCGAGCGGTTGTGCTCGATCTGCAGAGCCAGCGTACTCTTTCCGCAGTCCATCGTTCCGGAGAAGAACACCAGCTCGGGCATGGGGGGTTGCGGACCTTTCGGGGGCGTGCGGAGTCGGCGCGCCGGCGGGGGCGCCTCAAGGGCGTATGTCTACGAGCGTACTTCGAGGAGGGGGACGAGCTGCTCCACGGGGGTCATGGAGCCGTGCATGCCGACGAGCGCGGACTCCTTGGGCTCGCGCTCCGAGGCGATGATCGCGACGTCGTCCCGCGCGGCGGCGATGACGTCGCCGAGACGCTCGTACACACGTTGATCAATGTGTGGACCGAACCATCCGGCGGCGATCGCCTCGTCGCGGGAGGCGACCCAGAACTGCTCGCCGAGCACCTCGCGCCAGACCGTCACGACGTCGTTCACGGCGCCCGGCACCGCGTAGACGTGGCGGGCGCGGCCCTCGCCGCCGAGGTGGGCGACGCCGGCGCGCAGCTCCCAGTCCTCGTCGAAGTCGATGCGGGAGGCGTCGTCGAAGGGGATGTCGAGCATGCCGTGGTCGGCGGTGACGTACAGGGCGCTGCGCGGCGGCAGCCGTTCGGCGAGCCGCTCGGCGAGCCGGTCGACGTACATGAGCTGGCCGCGCCAGGCGTCGGAGTCGACGCCGAAGCGGTGGCCCTTGCCGTCCACTTCCGCGTAGTACGTGTAGACCAGGGACCGGTCCCCCGCGGCCAGTTGCCGGGCGGCGAGGTCCATGCGGTCCTCTCCGGAGAGTTTGCCCCGGAAGGTGCCGCCGCTCAGGGCGATCTTGGTGAGCGGGGTGTTCTCGAAGGTCGGGGACGACACCTGGGCGGTGTGCACGCCCGCGTCGTGGGCCTGCTGGAAGACCGTCGGGTAGGGCTGCCACGCGTGGGGATCGGTCCAGGGGTTCCAGCGGAGCTGGTTCATCAGCTCGCCGGTGGCGGGGTTGCGCACGGTGTAGCCGGGCAGGCCGTGCGAGCCGGGCGGCAGGCCGGTGCCGACGGAGGCCAGCGAGGTCGCGGTGGTGGCGGGGAAGCCCGCGGTGATGGGCGCTCCGGTGCCGCCGCGCGAGCTGGGGAGCAGCGAGTGCAGGAAGGGCGCCTCGTCCGGGTGCGCCTTGAGCTGCTCCCAGCCGAGGCCGTCGATCAGAAAGACGCAGTTGCGGTCGGCGGGGGCGAGTTCGGCGATGGCCGGGTTCTCGTAGCCGGGCACGCCCTGGTGGGCGACGAGCGTGGGCAGCAGGTCGGCGAGCGAACCCGAGCCGTAGGCGGGCACGGGGGCCGTGTCGAGGGCGATCGGTTCCACGTCGTCCCAGGCGGGCAGGGACATCAGCGGGCGGTGTCCGCGGTCGCCTCGGACAGGGCCTGGGCGAAGGCGAGGGTCTGGCGCACGGCGTCGGGGCCGTCGCCGGCCTCGCTGACGCGCAGGCTCAGGTCGTCGGCGGTCGAGCTGCCCGTGTAGCCGTGGTCCGCCTCGCAGTTGGGGTCGCCGCAGGCCGCGGGCTCCAGGTCGATGCGGGAGACGGCGCCCCAGCCGATGGTCAGGACGACCTCGCGGGGCGGTGTGCCCGGAACGTACTTCTCCGGGTTGGCGACGACGCGGCTGAGCACGACGGAGGAGATCCGGCCGATCTTGACCGACTCCGTGGAGGTCGTCGCGTAGGGCGCGGGGGACGTGCTGTCCGCCGCCTGCTCGTCGGTGTGGCTGACGATGAAGCGCGTCCCGGTCAGGACGAGGACCGTCACGTGCCGGCGCACTTCGTTGGCGTCGAAGGTCGTCTCCTGGTGGACCAGGTACGACCCGATGGCCTCGCCGCCGATCGCGGCCTCCACCGCCTCGGCCACGAGGGCCGGGTAGTAGCCGCTGCGCTCGATCGCCGCGCGCAGCCCCTGGGTCGTCGTACCGGTCTTTGCCATGCCGTCCATCCTACGGCCCGGCGGGGGGCGCACGGTGCCCCCTGGCGCGCTCGTGCCCGGGGCGTACGCCCTTCAGTATCCGGGGAGCGTACGCGGGCCGAGATCGTCGCGGGCGGGCGGCGGCGCGAGCCTGACGGAGGCACCGAGGACGGACAGTCCGCGCTGGGCGACGACCACGGGCTCCAGCGTGACGCCGACCACCTCGGGGTGGTCGTCGACGAGCCGGGAGACCCGCTGGAGCAGCTCTTCGAGGGCCGGGGTGTCCACCGGGGCCGAGCCGCGCCAGCCGAAGAGGAGGGGGGCGGTCCGAATGGATCTGACCAGGGAGGCCGCCTCCCGGTCCATGACCGGGATCAGGCGGTGGGCGGTGTCGCCGAGCAGCTCGGAGGCGGCTCCCGCGAGCCCGAAGGAGAGCACGGCCCCGGCCGCCGGGTCGATGACGGCGCGGACGACGGTGTCGACTCCGCGCGGCGCCATCCCCTGGACCACGGGGCGCAGCTCGGCGGGCTTGCCGAAGGCGTCGGTCAACTCCTGGTAAGAGCGGCGCAATTGGTCCTCGTCGGCGAGGTCGAGCCGCACTCCGCCGAGGTCGGCGCGGTGGCGCAGGTGCGGGGCCGTGGTCTTCAGGGCCACGGGGTAGCCGAGGGTGCGCGCGGCGTGCGCCGCCGCGTCCGGGTCGGGGGCGGGCAGCGCACGGCGTACGCGGATGCCGTAGTGCCTGAGCAGTTCGTGGGCGTCGGCCTGGGCGAGGGTGGCGCCGCGCGGGTCGTCGTCCTTGGCCAGCAGCGCCGCGATGCGGTCGGCGGCGCCGCTCTCGTCGATGTCGTCGTACTCGTGCACCTTGCCGGGCTCGGCGGCCTCGCGGCGCCACTGCGCGTACTTGACGGCTTCGGCGAGGGCCCGGACGGCTCGCTCGGCGGCGGGGTAGGCGGGGATGCGGTACTGGTCGGGGGCGGGGGCGGGGGCCTCAGCGGCGGGGGCGGGGGCGGTGGCCTGGGCGGTGGCTGTGGGGGCGGCGGTGGCCTGCGGGGTGGCTGTGGGGGCCTGCGTCCCGGCTCCTGCGGCCTGCGCGGTGGCCGTGCTTGCCTGCTGGGCGGCTGTGGAGCCCTGCGGGGCGGCGGTGGAGCCCTGCGGCGTGGCTCCTCCGGCCTGCGCGGTGGCTTCGGGGGCCTGCGGGGTGTCCGTGGGGGCCTGCGTCGTGGCTGCGGGGGCCGGGGTGGTGGCCGTAGCGGCCTGCGGGGTGGCTCCTGCGACCTGGGCGGTGGCTGCGGGAGTCGGGGCGGTGGCTGCGGAGGCCTCCGGTCCGGCTGTCGCCGTGGGCGGGCGGCGGGGGGTGTTCATGGCGTCCGTCGGCGGCTTCGGCGGGGCGTCGGGCCCGGTGCTGGTGGCGGCGGACAGCGCCTCGGCGAGGCCGCCCAGCTCCACGTGGACGACGGCGACCGGCTTCGCGGGACACCCCGCGGCCGCCGCGCGCAGTTCCGTGGCCAGCGTCTCCGGGTCGGCGGCCACCCCGTCCTCGCGCACCCAGGGGATCGCGTTGACGATGACCGCGTCGCAGCCCTCGTCCGACAGCGCCTCGGCCAGAGCGGCGCGGAAGTCGGCCGGCGCGGCGCCGGTCGTGAGGTCGCGCGGCGGCAGCGGCCGCAGCCCGTCGGCGACGCACGCGTCGTACGTGAGGAGCCCCAGCGACTCGGAGTTGCCGAGGATGCCGACCCGGGGCCCGGCCGGCAGCGGCTGCCCGGCGAGCAGCAGTCCCGCGTCGACCATCTCGGTGACGGTGTCCACACGGATCACCCCCGCCTGGCGCAGCAGGGCGGACACCGTGGCGTGCGGGAGGCGCGTGGCCTGTACCGCGTGCCCCGTGGGCGCGATCCCGCTGTGCCGGGCGCCCTGGACCACGACGAGCGGCTTCGCGGTCGCGGCCCGGCGCGCGAGGCGGGTGAACTTGCGCGGGTTGCCGATGGTCTCCAGGTACATCAGCGCGACGTCGGTGTCGGGGTCCTCGTACCAGTACTGGAGGAGGTCGTTGCCGGACACGTCGGCGCGGTTGCCGGAGCCGACGAACGTGGACAGGCCCGCGCCCCGCCGGTGCAGCCCGGACAGCAGCGCGATGCCGATGGCGCCGGACTGGGTGAACAGGCCGATGCGCCCGCGCGCGGGGTGCTCCGGGGCGAGCGAGGCGTTGAGCCGCGTCCGGGGCGAGGTGTTGATCACGCCGAAGGCGTTGGGGCCGATGATGCGCATGCCGTACGAGCGCGCCTGGCGCACCAGTTCCCGCTGGCGCGCACGCCCTTCGGGGCCGCTCTCGCCGTACCCGGCGGAGAGCACCACCAGGCCGCGCACGCCGCGCTCGCCGCAGTCGGCGACGACGTGGGCCACCTTCTCCGCGGGCACGGCGATCACCGCGAGGTCCACGGACTCCTCGATGGCCGTCACGGAGCGGTGCGCGGGGACGCCGTCGATCTCCGCGCCCTCGTCGAAGGCGCTGTTCACCGCGTACAGGCGCCCGGTGAATCCGCCCTCCCGGAGGTTGCGCAGCACGCTGCGGCCGACGCCGCCCGGGGTGCGCCCCACGCCGATCACCGCGACCGACCCCGGCGTCAGCAGCCGCTGCACCGAGCGCCCCTCGGCGCGCTGTTCGCGGGCGCGCTGCACGGCCAGGGAGCGGTCGGTCGGCTCCAGGTCGAACTCCAGGCGGACGACACCGTCCTCGAAGCTGCGCTTTTGCCGGTAACCCGCATCCGTGAAGACTTTGATCATCTTGGTGTTGGCGGGCAGCACCTCGGCGGCGAACCGGCGGATGCCCCGCTCCCGCGCGACCGCCGCGATGTGTTCAAGGAGTGTGGAGGCCACGCCACGGCCCTGGTGGGCGTCCTGCACGAGGAAGGCGACCTCGGCCTCGTCGGCCGGCGCGCTGGCGGCCATGCCGCGCTCGTCGATGCGGTCGTAGCGCACCGTCGCGATGAATTCGCCGCCCACCGTGGCCGCGAGTCCCACCCGGTCCACCTGGTCGTGGTGGGTGAAGCGGCGCACGTCCTTGGCGGACAGCCGGGGGTAGGGCGCGAAGAAGCGGTAGTACTTCGACTCGTCGGACACCTGTTCGTAGAAGCTGACCAGACGGTCCGCGTCCTCGACCGTGATGGGCCTGATCCGCGCGGTGCCCCCGTCGCGCAGCACCACGTCGGCCTCCCAGTGCGACGGGTAGTCGTACCGGTCCTGCCGATGCCGATCCTGCTGATCCGACGGGGTCTGCATGGGGCCAGCGTACGGGTCGCGGGGGCGCCCGGTCCGGGTACGGTCGAGGAGGACCGGCGTCCGGCCGACGGAGCACCCGCGACGGCATGCGACAATGGTCTAGACAAGTGTGAGACACCTGGAAGGGCAGCAACACATGGCTGAGCGCCGCGTCAACGTCGGCTGGGCCGAGGGCCTTCACGCCCGACCCGCCTCCATCTTCGTCCGCGCGGCCACGGCCGCCGGCGTCCCCGTGACGATCGCCAAGGCCGACGGCAACCCGGTCAACGCCGGCTCGATGCTCGCGGTGCTCGGCCTCGGCGCCCAGGGCGGCGAGGAGATCGTCCTCGCCTCCGACGCCGAGGGTGCGGACGCCGCCCTGGACCGTCTGGCGAAGCTGGTCGCGGAGGGCCTCGAGGAGCTTCCGGAGACGGTCTGAGCCACACAGCGCCTTTGATCGCGCAGCACTTTGAAGGGTCCGCTCCGGAACACGGGGCGGGCCCTTCGCCTTGTTCAGGGCGGCCCTCAGAGCTCGTAACGCGATCGCGGATGGGCCTTCTTGAGGCGTCTCCAGCAGATGGCTGTTCGTCGGCCTGGGCATGGATGGGGGCCTTGGTGACGCCAGGGCGCAACGGGGAGGCTAGCGAGGCGCCGCGAGTACGTCCCGGAGTACGTTCGCGAGCGTGACGCGGGCCAGCTCGTGCCTCAGAGTCTCCTCGATGCCCTCGTAGACGCTCCGCATCGCCGGCTGGATGCCGTGGCCCACCACGCATCCCTGGTCCGGGGTGGTGCGGTGCATTGCGAACAGCGGGCCGGGTTCCACTGCCTCGTACACGTCGAGCAGGGTCATCGACTCCAGCTCGCGTGCCAGCGACCAGCCCGCGCCCACGCCCCGCCGGGACTCCACGAGCCCAGCCCTGCGCAGCTCGCCGAGCAGCCGTCTGATCACCACCGGGTTGGTGTTCGCGCTGGTCGCGATCTGCTCGGAGGTCGCGACCTCATGGCCCTGGCGCTGGTAGAGGCCGATCCAGACCAGCGCGTGGGCGGCGATGGTCAGCCTGCTGTTGGCGCTCATGGACTCCTCCTCTCGGTCGCGACGCTCCATGTTACCCGCAGTCGTAACAATGGAGGTTGCAACAGCCTGTCGTAACAATTAACGTTGCGACTGCCGGGAAGGGTCAATCAACGAGGTGAGAAGCATGAGCAAACCACTCACGGGCAAAGTCGCCCTGGTCACCGGGGGGTCGCGCGGACTGGGAGCCGCGACCGTACGACTGCTGGCCGAGCAGGGCGCCGACGTCGCCTTCACCTACGTCAGCTCCGAGAAACGGGCGCAGGCCGTCGTCGACGAGGTGCACGCCAAGGAAGCCAAGGCCGTCGCCTTCCAGTCCGACCAGGCGGACACGAGCCGGGCGCCGGCGCTGATCGACGACGTGGTCGCGCACTTCGGCGGCCTGGACATCCTCGTCAACAACGCGGCGATCTCCGTGGCCGGCACGGTGGACGACCCCGATGCCGACACCGCCGCACTGGACCGGATGCACGCCACCAACTACCTCGGCGTGATCGCCGTCATCCGGGCCGCCTCCCGAGTGCTGCGTACGGGCGGCCGCATCATCACGGTGAGTTCCGGACTGGGCTCCCGGGTCGGCGCCCCCGGCCTTGCCGACTACGCGGCGACCAAGTCCGGGATCGAGAGGTACACCATGGGCGTCGCACGCGACCTCGGGCCCCGGAACATCACGGCCAACGTCGTGGAGGCCGGACTGATGGAGGGCGGCATGCAACCGCCGGACCCCGAGACCCTCAAGGCCCTGGTCAGCTCGCTGTCCCTGCAACGCATGGGGCACCCCGACGAAATCGCCGCGGCGATCGCCTTCCTGGCGAGCCCCGCCGCGTCGTACGTCACGGGCGCAGTGCTGGACGCCCACGGCGGCTACAACGCCTGAACCAGAACCCCTGCCCCGCGCCCCGAAGGACACCGCGCCTTCGGGGCGCGCACCGCCAACGACCCGCGTATGCGTGGACACGCCCAAGAAGCCCGGTTCGTAATCGCGTGACGAGCTCTTAAAGGAAATCCGGCGCGATTCAGTGTGACCCGGCGCGTGCGGCGCGTGCCCCGCGTTCCGAAATTCACGCAGAATTGATGTCCCCGAATAGCGCCGCCCCGAGTAAAGGCGCCCTACGACTTGTATACGGCACGCGCGTTAATTCCGAAGGCTCACCGTGTTGACGGGATGTTGCGGCTCCCTCACACGGCCCGCGCTCGTCGAACGGCGCAATCGGTGCGCGCCCGCGGTCCGCTCCATGTGGTCGCAGGTGAGCGCCCTGGCCCGCTCGCCGTCCCCGCGGCCCACCGCGTCGACGATCGCCGCGCGCTGCGCCCACGCGTCGAACGGCGCCGCCGGCGGCTCCACCACGTACATCCAGGCGATCTTGTGCCGCAGCTGGGCGAGCAGCGCGATGAGGCCGGGGCTGACGGAGGCCTGGGCGAGCGTCTCGTGGAACCAGCCGCCCAGCGACCGCAGATCCTCCCCTTGCCCCCGCCGCGCGCGCTCCTGGCCGAGCCTGACGAGGCCGCGCAGGACCTTGAGGTGCGCCTCGGTGCGGCGCCGGGCCGCGCGGGCGGCCGCGAGCGGTTCGAGCAGCATGCGCAGCTCCAGGAGGTCGGCCGCCTCCTGCTCCGTGGGCTCGGCGACGCAGGCGCCGGCGTGTCGGCGCGTGACGACGAACCCCTCGGCCTCCAGGGTGCGCAGGGCCTCGCGCACCGGAACGCGCGAGACGCCGTAGCGGCGGGCCAGAAGCTCCTCGGTGAGCCGTCCGCCCCTTTCGTGGACACCGGAGACAATGTCGTCCCGGATGGCCGTGCACACCGAATGCGCGGGAATACGCATGACCGGACCTCCGCCTTAATCCCCGCGAAACGCGGTCGACCGACGCTCGTTCGGCAACTCTATTGCAGAGTGCCGGAATTACCGACGGCGGGCCGCAATCCATGGATATCTTTTGGCCAAGCGCGGAAGGGCCGGAAAAGCGCGAAGGCCCCGGCTCGCAGGAGCCGGGGCCTTCGGTGTGCCGGGAGGTCAGACGTTGACGCCGTGCGAGCGCAGGTACGCCACGGGGTCGATGTCCGAGCCGTACTCGGGGCCGGTGCGGGCCTCGAAGTGGAGGTGCGGGCCACTGGAGTTGCCGGTGGAACCCGAGAGGCCTATCTGCTGGCCCGGGGTGACCGTCTGACCGACGGTGACACCGAGGGAGGACATGTGGCCGTACTGGGTGTACGTGCCGTCGTTCATCTTGATGACGACGTTGTTGCCGTACGCGCCGCCCCAGCCGGCCTCGACGACGGTGCCCGCGCCGACCGCGTGGACCGGGGTGCCGGAAGCGGCGTGGAAGTCGACGCCGGTGTGGCTGCCGGAGGACCACATGGCGCCGCCGGTCTGGTAGCCCGTGGAGACGTACGAGCCGGAGATCGGGGAGACGTAGGCGTTCAGGCGCTTGCGCTCGGCCGCGCGGGCGGCGCGCTCCTTGGCCTCGCGCTCCTCCTTGGCCTTCACCTTGGCCTCGGCCTCGGCCTTGCGCTTGTCCTCGGCGGCCTTCTTCTTGGCGGCCGCTTCGGCCAGCTTGGCGGCGGCGGCGTCCTCGGCCGCCTGGCGCTGCGCGGCGGCCTGGGCGTCGATGGTCTCGGCGAGCGAACCGCCCACGGAGATCGCCTGGGTGAGGCCGGTGTGCTCCACGGCCCCTTCGTCGACGGCGGCGAGCGCCGGAGCGGCCATGCCGCCGATGACGCCGGTGGTGGTCAGCGCGGCGACGCCCGCGACGTTCGCGGTCGTGCGGGTGAGGCGGCTGGGACGACGGTGCTTCCCGGTGGCACGGGTGAACGCCATGAAGCGGCTGATCCTTTCCTTCCTTCTCGCCTACCGGGTTAGCTGACGGGTTCGGAGCAGGAAGGTCTCCTACGAGTCCCTCACCTGACGGCAAGGTGCCCGATTCACCCCAAGGGACTGTGGGTCCCCGGCTCCCCTGGCTCGCGCCGTACGGGGACTCGGCGATGACTGCCCGGTGCCGCGGGTGCGACGTGGTGTGTGACGGACAGCCGGATCGAAGCTAAGCGCCCCCTCTTTCAATCGACAAACGGATCGACACTTTTGTTGCGCACGCCACACGGCAGACGGGCAACCGCCATACAAAGGCGGACATATGAGGCCCCGGCGACCGAACCGGTCACCGGGGCCTCGAAACGCGCTGATTCCCGCTCAGCCGCGGCTCACATTCGGCCACGGCCTCTGGTCAGCCACAGCCTCTGGTTCAGCCGCACCCTCTCGTTCAGCCGCGACCTGTCGTTCAGCCGCTGACCACGCTCACCTCGCCGATGCCGAGCGCCCTGACGGGCTCCTCGATCTGCGCGGCGTCGCCGACGAGGATCGTCACCAGGTGGTCCTCCGGGAAGGCGCTCACGACGGCCGCGGTGGCCTCCACGGTGCCGGTGGCGGCCAACCGCCGGTACAGCTGTGCCTGGAAGTCGTCCGGCAGGTTCTGCTCGACCTGGTCGGCGAGTGTCGCGGCGACGGAGGCGGCCATCTCGTACTTGAGCGGGGCCACACCCACGAGGTTCTGCACCGCCACGTCGCGCTCCGCGTCCGTCAGGCCCTCCGCGGCGAGCGTGCGCAGGACCTTCCACAGGTCGTCGAGCGCGGGGCCCGTGGAGGCGGTGTCGACCGATCCGCTGATGGCGAGCATCGCGGCGCCCGTGCCGTCCGGAGCGGACCGCAGGACCTGGCTGAACGCCCGCACTCCGTAGGTGTATCCCTTCTCCTCGCGCAGGACGCGGTCCAGCCGGGAGGTGAGGGTGCCGCCGAGGCAGTAGGTGCCGAGGACCTGGGCCGGCCAGACCCGGTCGTGCCGGTCCGGGCCGATGCGGCCGATCAGGAGCTGCGTCTGGACGGCTCCGGGGCGGTCCACGATGACGACGCGGCCCGTGTCGTCGGCGGTGATCGGAAGGCTCGGGCGGGGCTCCGCCGTGCCGCCCGTCCAGGTGCCGACGGTGTCCGCGAGGACGGCGTCCAGATCGGTGCCCGTGAGGTCGCCGACGATCACCAGGGTGGCCGTCGCGGGCCGGACGTGCTTCTCGTAGAAGGCGCGTACGGCCGCCGAGTCGATGGCGCTGACCGTCTCCTCGGTGCCCTGGCGGGGCCGGGACATGCGCGTGCCGGCCGGGAAGAGCTGCCGGGAGAGTTCCTTGGCGGCGCGGCGCGCCGGGTTGGCGGCCTCGTGCGGGATCTCGTCCAGGCGGTTGCGCACGAGGCGCTCGATCTCGCTGTCCGCGAAGGCGGGGGCGCGCAGGGCGTCCGAGAGCAGGCCGAGCGCCTTCGGGAGGCGGGAGACCGGGACTTCGAGGGAGACCCGGACGCCGGGGTGGTCGGCGTGCGCGTCCATCGTGGCACCGCAGCGGTCGAGCTCGGCGGCGAACTCCTCGGCGGAGTGCTTGTCGGTGCCTTCGTTGAAGGCCCTCGCCATGATCGTGGCGACGCCGTCGAGCCCCTCGGGCTCGGCGTCCAGGGGCGCCTCCAGGTGCACCTCCACGGCGACGACCTGCTGGCCGGGGCGGTCGCAGCGCAGCACCGTGAGGCCGTTGGGCAGGGCGCCTCGCTCGGGGGCGGGAAAGGCCCACGGCTTGGCCGTGCCGGCCTGGGGCTGCGGGTGGAACTGCATCGTCGCGGCCTCGCTCACTTCGCCGCCTCCTCTTCTTCGGCGTCCTCTTCCATGGCGTCCTCGGCCGGCCCGTCCGCGGTGGCCACGGGTTCATAGACGAGCACCGCGCGGTTGTCGGGGCGCAGGCGGGCCTTGGCGACCTCCTGGACCTCCTCGGCGGTGACGTCGAGGACGCGCTGGACGGCGGTGAGGGCGAGCTGCGGGTCGCCGAACAGGACCGCGTACCGGCACAGTTCGTCCGCGCGGCCGGCGACCGTGCCGAGCCGGTCGAGCCACTCGCGCTCCAGCTGTGCCTGGGCGCGCTCCATCTCCTCCGGGGTGGGGCCCTCCGCGGCGAAGCGGGCGAGCTCCTCGTCGACGGCGGCCTCGATGACCGGGACCTCGACGTCGCCGGAGGTCTTCACGTCCAGCCAGCCGAGCGAGGGGGCACCGGCCAGGCGCAGCAGCCCGAAGCCCGCCGCGACGGCGGTGCGGTCACGGCGCACGAGCCGGTTGTAGAGCCGGGAGGACTCGCCGCTGCCGAGGACGGTCAGCGCGAGGTCGGCGGCGTCGCACGCGCGCGTGCCGTCCTCGGGCAGGCGGTAGGCGGCCATCAGGGCGCGGGCCGGGACGTCCTCCTCGACGACCTCGCGCAGCTCCCGCCCGATGCGCTCGGGCAGGGAGCCGTCGCGCGGCGGCTGCTTGCCGTCGTGCGAGGGGATCGACCCGAAGTACTTCTCGATCCAGGCGAGCGTCTGCTCGGGGTCGATGTCGCCGACGACCGAGAGGACCGCGTTGTTGGGCGCGTAGTACGTACGGAAGAACGCGCGCGCGTCCTCCAGCGTGGCCGCGTCCAGATCGGCCATGGAGCCGATCGGCGTGTGGTGGTAGGGGTGGCCCTCCGGGTAGGAGAGGGCGGTCAGCTTCTCGAAGGCGGTGCCGTACGGGACGTTGTCGTAGCGCTGCCGGCGCTCGTTCTTGACGACGTCGCGCTGGTTCTCCATGGACTCCTCGTCGAGCGCGGAGAGCAGCGAGCCCATCCGGTCGGCCTCGAGCCACAGGGCCAGCTCCAGCTGGTGGGCGGGCATCGTCTCGAAGTAGTTGGTGCGCTCGAAGCTCGTCGTGCCGTTGAGCGAGCCGCCCGCTCCCTGGACCAGCTCGAAGTGTCCGTTCCCCGGCACCTGCTGCGAGCCCTGGAACATCAGGTGCTCGAAGAGGTGAGCCAGGCCGGTACGCCCCTTGACCTCGTGGCGGGAGCCGACGTCGTACCAGAGGCAGACGGCGGCGACCGGGGTCAGGTGGTCCTCGGAGAGCACCACGCGCAGGCCGTTGGCCAGCCGGTGCTCGGTCGCTGTCAGGCCGCCGGAGCCGGCCTCGGCTGTGGCCGTGTGACCCATGGGCATGTACGTCCCTTCGATCGCTGGATCTTCGCTGGATCAGAACCGTTGCTGCCAGTCCTGCCACTGTATGCAAGCGTGCTGACACCTGACGACGTTCCCGGTCCGCTCAGGGCGTAGTCCCGGCCGTGACGTCGCCGCCGCACGGGTCGTGGTCGGCGTTGTCAGTGGGACGGTCCACAATGGTCGGCGTCAGAACCCGCACTTGTTGGTGAAGGAGCCGCAGCAGCGATGGCCCGCCGCAGCACGAAGACCCCGCCGCCCGACGACTCGTTCGAGGAGAGGATCCTCGACATCGACGTCGTCGACGAGATGCAGGGCTCCTTCCTCGAGTACGCGTATTCGGTCATCTACTCCCGGGCCCTGCCGGACGCCCGCGACGGCATGAAGCCGGTGCACCGCAGGATCGTCTATCAGATGAACGAGATGGGTCTGCGCCCCGACCGCGGCTATGTGAAGTGCGCCCGCGTGGTCGGCGAGGTCATGGGCAAGCTGCACCCCCACGGCGACGCGTCGATCTATGACGCGCTGGTGCGCATGGCCCAGCCCTTCTCCATGCGCCTCCCGCTCGTGGACGGCCACGGCAACTTCGGCTCGCTCGGCAACGACGACCCGCCGGCCGCCATGCGGTACACCGAGTGCAAGATGGCCGACGCCACCTCCCTGATGACGGAGTCGATCGACGAGAACACCGTCGACTTCGAGCCGAACTACGACGGCCAGGAGATGGAGCCCACCGCCCTCCCGGCGGCCTACCCGAACCTCCTGGTCAACGGCGCCTCGGGCATCGCGGTCGGCATGGCGACGAACATGCCGCCGCACAACCTCGGCGAGGTCATCGCCGCGGCCCGGCACCTGATCAAGCACCCGGGGGCCGACCTCGAGACGCTGATGAAGTTCGTGCCGGGTCCCGACCTGCCCACGGGCGGCAAGATCGTCGGCCTGACGGGCATCAAGGACGCCTACGCCTCGGGCCGCGGCTCCTTCAAGATCCGCGCCACGGTCGCCGTGGAGAACGTGACGGCGCGCCGCAAGGGCCTCGTCGTCACCGAACTGCCCTTCTCCGTGGGCCCCGAGAAGGTCATCTCCAAGATCAAGGACCTGGTCGGCGCCAAGAAGCTCCAGGGCATCGCCGACGTCAAGGACCTCACCGACCGCTCGCACGGCCTCCGCCTGGTCATCGAGATCAAGAACGGCTTCGTCCCGGAGGCCGTCCTCGAGCAGCTGTACAAGCTGACGCCGATGGAGGAGTCCTTCGGCATCAACAACGTCGCACTGGTGGACGGCCAGCCGCTCACCCTCGGCCTCAAGGAACTCCTGGAGGTCTATCTGGACCACCGGTTCGACGTGGTGCGCCGCCGCAGCGAGTTCCGCCGCGGCAAGAAGCGCGACCGCCTGCACCTGGTCGAGGGCCTGTTGGTGGCCCTCCTCGACATCGACGAGGTCATCCGCCTCATCCGCTCCAGCGACAACTCCGCGCAGGCCAAGGAGCGGCTGATCGAGCACTTCTCGCTGAGCGACATCCAGACGCAGTACATCCTGGACACGCCGCTGCGCCGGCTGACCAAGTTCGACCGCATCGAGCTGGAGTCCGAGCGCGACAAGCTCAACGGCGAGATCGACGAGCTGACCGGCATCCTGGAGTCGGACGCCGAGCTGCGCAAGCTGGTCTCCTCGGAACTGGCCGCCGTCGCCAAGAAGTTCGGCACCGACCGGCGGACGGTTCTCCTGGAGTCGGCGGGCTCCCCGGCCGCGACGGTCTCGCTCCAGGTGGCGGACGACCCGTGCCGCGTGCTCCTGTCGTCGACGGGCCTGCTGGCCCGCACGGCCAACGGCGAGCCGTTCTCGGACGGCGAGACCAAGCGCGTCAAGCACGACGCGATCGTCTCGGCGGTGCCGGCCACGGCGCGCGGCGAGGTGGGCGCCGTCACGTCCCACGGAAGGCTGCTGCGCCTGTCCGTGGTGGACCTCCCGCAGCTGCCGGAGACGATGGGCGCGCCCAATCTCTCCGGTGGGGCGCCCGTCTCGGAACTGCTGCCCCTGAGCGGGGACGAGAAGCTGATCTGTTTGATGACGCTCGACGAGTCGTCGCCGGGACTCGCGCTCGGCACCGCGCAGGGCGTGGTCAAGCGGGTGGTGCCCGACTATCCGTCCAACAAGGAGGAGCTGGAGGTCATCACCCTCAAGGACGGTGACCGGATCGTCGGCGCGGCCGAGCTGCGCACCGGCGAGGAGGACCTGGTCTTCATCACGGACGACGCCCAGCTGCTGCGCTACCAGGCCTCCCAGGTGCGTCCGCAGGGCCGTCCCGCCGGGGGCATGACGGGCATCAAGCTCGCGGCGGGGGCGAAGGTCATCTCCTTCACCGCGGTGGACCCGGCGGCGGAAGCGGTCGTCTTCACGGTGGCGGGCTCGCGCGGCACCCTCGACGACTCGGTGCAGACGACGGCCAAGCTGACGCCGTTCGACCAGTACCCGCGCAAGGGCCGCGCCACGGGCGGCGTGCGCGTCCAGCGGTTCCTGAAGGGCGAGGACTGCCTGAGCTTCGCGTGGGCGGGCCCGACGCCACCGCACGCGGCCCAGCGCAACGGCATGCCGGCCGAGCTGCCCGAGATGGACCCGCGCCGCGACGGCTCGGGCGTCTCGCTCGCGAAGCCGGTGGCGGCGGTCGCGGGACCGGTGTAGCCGCGGGTTCAGGCCGTGGGCCCGGCGCCGAGATCCTCGGCGTCCGGGTCTTCGGCATGCGGGTCCGCGGCATACGGGTCTTCGGTTTCGGGCCTCGCGGTGTCCGGGTCCGCGGCCTGCGGGTGGTCGGCGTCCGGTTCCTGTACGTAGCGCAGTACGCCCCACATGGCCTGCTCGTCGGCCTGCGGGGCGTACGCCCGACAGGCCTCCAGCTCCTCCTCCAGGGCCGGTACGTCGATGCCCGACCCGATGAGCACCAGCTGGGTCAGACGCGGCTCACCCGGAGCCCACGGCTGCGGATAGAAGCGCAGGAACCGCCCGACGGCGTGCACCTCGTACCGGTTGCGCGGGTCGGCGGCGCCGAAATCGACGTACCCCTTGATGCGGTAGAGCCCTTCGGGCCGGCTGTCGAGCAGGGCCATCAAGGGGCGCGGCCCCAGGGGCGCCTCGGAGCTGAAGGCGAGGCTCTCGTAGGCGGAGTGCAGGTGGTCGTGGTGCCCGCAGGCGTCCCCGGAGTCCACGTGGCCTTCGGGGTCGGCGGCGTCGTCCGGCAGCTCGTCGGAATCGTCCCGCAGATCGTCGAAGGAGAGTTGGCCGATCCGCTCCCCCACGGGCGCCCGGTCGAAGAACAGCTCCACGTCCACCCGCCCGAAGGAAGCGGCGACGACGGCCGCCCGCCCGGCGAGGCCGCGCACGACGCCGAGGACGCGCTCCTGCTCCGCCGGGGGCACCCGGTCGGCCTTGTTGACCACGACGAGATCGGCGATGCCCAGATGCCGGTCGAGTTCGGGATGCCGCTGCCTGTTGGCGTCGAACTCGGCGGCGTCGACGACCTCGACCAGCCCCCCGTACACGATGCGGGGGTTCTCGCTGGCGAGCAGCATCTTCACCAGCTCCTGCGGCTCGGCGAGCCCGCTCGCCTCGATGACGATGACGTCGATCCCGGCGGAGGGCCGGGCGAGCCGCTCCAGGTACTCGTCCAGCTCGCTCGCGTCCACGGCACAGCACAGACAGCCGTTGCCGAGCGAGACGGTCGAGTCGCCGAGCTGCCCCGCGACCGACATCGCGTCGATCTCGATCGAACCGAAGTCATTGACGATCGCCCCGATCCGGCTGCCACCGCTGCGGTGCAGGAGATGGTTGAGCAGGGTGGTCTTGCCGGAACCGAGGAATCCGGCGAGAACGATGACCGGGATCTGCTGCGTGTTCAACCGTGGGCCCCTCATACCGGCGTGCGTACGGATCGCGGCGGGGCGACCCGCCGGGCGAAAACCGGACCTCGGCGGTCCTCTCCGCCGGAATGCGGGCCTCGCCGGATCCCGTGTGGAAAGTGACGATCGCCCCAGGATAGGGCCGCCGGGACATGCCGCGAAGTGAACGACTGCCAGCGGCGCGCGGGGGACACGCGTCGGACAGGGCGCCCCGGTCCTTGTGGCGCTTGCGGGGCTCGCGGGGCTTGCAGTTCTACGGCTCGCGCATCGTCAGCCGGCTGTCGGCACCGGCTGGGGCGCGGGCGGGCCCACATAGCGGGCCGCGGGCCGAATGATCTTCGAATCCCGCGCCTGCTCCAGGATGTTGGCGCTCCAGCCCACCACTCGCGCCGAGGCGAACGTCGGGGTGAACATCTCGCGCGGCAACCCGCACAGCTCCATGACGACCCCGGCGTAGAACTCCACGTTCGTGTGCAACTCGCGCCCCGGCTTCAGCTCCGCCAGGATCGCCTCGACGTGCCGCTCGACCTCGATCGCGAACTCCACCATGTCGCCGCCGAATTGCCGTGCGATGTCCCGCAGCATGCGTGAGCGGGGGTCCTCGGTGCGGTAGACGGGGTGCCCGAAGCCCATGATGCGGTCCCCGGCGAGGACCCGCTCGCGGATCCATCCGTCGATGCGGTCACGGCTCCCGATCGCGTCGAGGGTGTCCAGGGCCCGGCTCGGCGCCCCTCCGTGCAACGGCCCCGACAGCGCCCCGACCGCGCCCACCAGGCAGGCCGCCACATCGGCGCCGGTGGACGTGATGACCCGGGCAGTGAACGTCGAGGCGTTGAACCCATGGTCAATGGTTGAGATCAAGTACTGCTCGATGGCCCGCGCCCGGCCGGCGTCCGGTTCCGAACCGGTGAGCATGTAGAGGTAATTGGCGGCGTACGACAGGTCGTCCCGCGGCTCCACGGGTTCGAGGCCCTGGCCGAGCCGGTACAACGCGGTGAGCAGCGTCGGCACGACGGCGGACGCGGCCAGGGCGTCGGCGCGGCGACGGTCCTCGCCGATGTCGTACACCGGACGGAAGCCCTTGGACGCCCCGAAGAGCGACAGGGCGGTGCGCAGCCCGGAGAGGGGCCCCGACAGCGCACTGGCGCGGGCGATGGCGGGCAGCGCCTCGCGGACCTCCTCGGGCAGACGGCGCAGTGAGGCGGTCCGCGCGGTGAAGGCGGCGGCCTGTCCGGCGTCCGGCAGCTCTCCGTGGAACATCAGGTGCCAGACGTCCTCGAAGCTGCGGCTCTGCGCGAGCTCGACGGCCGAGTGCTGGCGGTAGTGGTAGAAGCCTTCGTATCCCCGCACGTCGCCGAGTTCCGTCTCGGTGACGACGACACCCGCGAGTCCTCGTGGGACCTCGACCGGTGTGGTGGGGGTGGCGGCGGAGCCATTGATCGGCATGTTGTTCCTCGACTTCCTCCCTGGACTTGATTCGACTGTCCATGCTTGACTGAGACGTTGTCAATATTGATTGGATCAATACAGACATCCAGGTGTCGGGATACGGATACGGTGTCGCCCATGACGGATCACGGAACCGCGCAGGACGGCCGACGGCGGCTGAGCACCAGAGAAGCCGCCGAGTTGCTCGGCGTGAAGCCCGAGACCGTGTACGCGTACGTGAGTCGCGGCCAGCTCAGCAGCCGACGCGGGCCGGGCTCACGGGGCAGCACGTTCGACGCCGGGGAGGTCGAGGCGCTGGCCCGCAGAAACCGACGGGCCCCCGCCGCCGCGACCACGGGCGACGAACTCTCCGTACGCACCCGCATCACGCTCATCGACAGCGATCGCTACTACTTCCGAGGTGTGGACGCCACCGAGCTCGCGCTCACGCACTCCTACGAGGAAGTCGCCGAGTGGCTGTGGACCGGCGTCCTGCGCCCCGGCGTCCGCTTCACCGCCCCCACCGACACCGTCTCGGCGGCCCGTCGCGCGGTGAGCGCGCTGCCCGAGCACAGCGGACCGGCGGACCGGCTGCGCGTGGCGGCCATCGCGGCCGGAGCCGCCGACCCACTCCGCTTCGACCTCTCCGAAGAGGCGGTCATCGGTACCGCGCGCACGCTGATCCCCACGCTCGTCGCCGCGCTCCCGCCGATCCTGCCCACCCACCGGGACGAAGGGCCGCTGGCCCGGCGGCTGTGGGGCCGGCTGAGCGGCGTCAGGCCCGACGAGGCCGCCCTGCACGCCCTGGACACCGCCCTCGCGCTGCTGGTCGACCACGACCTCGCCGCGTCGACGCTCGCCGTGCGGGTCGCCGCCTCGGCGCGGGCCCACCCCTACGCGGCGGTGTCGGCGGGGCTGGGCGTCCTGGAGGGCCCGCTGCACGGCGCGGCCAGCGGGCTCGCCCACCGCATGCTCCTCGACGTGCTCGACCGGGGCAGCGCGACGCCCGTGGTGGCCGACGAGCTGCGCGCGGGCCGCCGCGTCCCCGGCCTCGGCCACCGCCTCTACCCCGGCGAGGACCCGCGCGCGCAGGCGCTGTTCGGCCTCCTGGAGATGCTGCCCAAGGCGGGCCCCGCCCTCGCCGCGGCCCGCGACGTGGTGGCCACCACCGCCCGCCACACGGACCTGCGGGCCAATGTCGACCTCGCCCTGGCCGTCCTGACCGCCTCGTCCGGGATGCCGGCGGAGGCGGGCGAGACGATCTTCGCGGTGGCCCGCACGGCGGGCTGGATCGCGCATGCCCTGGAGGAGTACGGCGAGCGGCCGCTACGGATGCGTCCCAGCGGCCAGTACGTCGGCGTGCGCCCGCCCCGGCCAATGCCATCTTCTTCGTCGGCGGACCTCTCCGAAGAGGCCTGATCCTCCGCGGCAGGGGACGCAAGTTAGGCTCGCCTGCGTGAGTACGTGCGCGACCGCTTCGCGGGACCTGGACGAGCCCCTCGCGGGAACCGCGGCCACCGCCAGGACCTGGCTCCTGGTGGAACAGCCGGGGCCCTGGGGCGCCAAGGCGCTGACGTCCAGCCGTCTCGACCCCGAGGTCGGCCGCGCCCTGGAGAAGGCCGCCGAAGGCACCGGCGTGCGGATCGCCCTGATCCGCCGCCCCGGGCGCCACGCGGACTGCCACACGCCGACGCGGCAGCAGGTGTACGTGGCGCACACCGTCCCGGGCCGCACCTGGCTGCGCTCCCGGGTGACGGAGGACCCCAAGGAACTGCTCGACCTCGATTTCGCGGCTCTCGGCGCGGGGGACCACGGCGGCTTCGGCACCCCGCACACGGGCGCCCCTCTGGCCCTCGTCTGCACCAACGGCAAACGCGACCGCTGCTGTGCCCTGCTCGGCCGGCCCCTCGCCGCCGAGCTGGCCGCCACCGGTGAAGAGGGGGTGTGGGAGATCACTCATCTGGGTGGCCACCGCTTCTCCCCCACGCTGCTGGTGCTGCCCTACGGCTACGCGTACGGCCGGATCGGGGCACCCGCCGTCAAGGAGATCCTCGAAGCGGTCCGCGCGCAGCGTGTGGTCACCGAGGGCTGCCGGGGCAATTCCGCCTGGGAGCGGCCCGGGCAAGCCGCCGAACTGGCCGTACGCGCCTCGACGGGCGAGGACGCCGCAGGGGCCCTGACCGTCGCCGGGACCGACGGCGCCGCCCCGCGCTGGGAGGTGACCGTGGCGCACGGGGATGGACGCCGGTGGCAGGTCACCGTGGCCCAGGGCCCCGCACAGCCGCCCCGCCCGGAGAGCTGCGGCGCGGCTCTCAAGACCCCGGCGCGGATGGACGTGGTGGCGATATGTCCCCTTACGGGACTCACTCGGAGTGACTCGGGGGACGCACCGCGCGGCGGCCGTCGGGATCCGCCTCGCGGAGATCCGCCGCTCCGAGAGTGGCCGGATCCGGACCACGGTGGTTGACGAGATCCCTGCCACAGTGGCTTCGGCATAGCCCGCCACCGGCCGTACCGTTCGTACACATGAGCCCCGCCCCGTCCGCGCGACGCCTCCGTCTCGGTCTGCCGCGACGCGTGTTCTCGCAGGTCCTGCTGATGCAGCTGGCGATCGCCGCCGGGGTCGCCGTACTGGCCACCGGGCTCTTCCTCGCCCCTCTCGGCGATCAGCTGGACGACCAGGCGATGCGTCGCGCTCTGGCCATCGCCCAGACGACGGCCGCCCATCCACGGCTCGCCGAGGAGCTGAGATCCTCGCCGCCCACGGGCGCGGGGCCCGTCCAACGTGAGGCCGACCGGATCCGCCGGGCCAGCGGTGCGGAGTACGTCGTGATCATGAACAAGGACGGGGTGCGCTGGTCCCACCCCGACCGGACCCAGATCGGCGAGGTCGTCTCCACCGACCCGAGCGACGCCCTCGCCGGCCACGACGTCATGGAGATCGACAACGGCACCCTGGGCCGCTCGGCCCGCGGGAAGGTGCCGCTGCGCGACGCGGAGGGCGTCATCGTCGGCGCGGTGTCCGTCGGCATCGCGTACGACAGCGTGCGGGCCCGCCTGATCCACTCCATTCCCGGACTCCTCGCCTACGCGGGCGGGGCACTCGCCGTCGGCGCGCTCGCCGCGTATCTGATCTCGCGCAGGGTGCAGCGTCAGACCCGCGACCTGGCCTTCTCCGACATCTCCGCGCTGCTCGCGGAGCGCGAGGCGATGCTGCACGGCATCCGTGAAGGGGTCGTCGCCCTGGACCGGAGCGGCAGGATCCGGCTGCTCAACGACGAAGCGGAACGCCTCCTGGGCCTCGGCTCCGACGCCCTCGGCCGGCCGCTCGACGACGCACTCGGCCCAGGGCGTACGACGGACGTACTCGCCGGCCGGGTCACCGGCACCGACCTGCTGACCGTGCGCGGCCGGCGCGTTCTGATCGCCAACCGCATGCCCACCGACGACGGCGGCGCCGTCGCCACCCTGCGGGACCGCACGGAACTGGAGCAGCTCGGCCGCGAACTCGACTCCACCCGCGGCCTCATCGACGCCCTGCGCGCCCAGGACCACGAACACGCCAACCGCATGCACACCCTCCTCGGCCTGCTCGAACTGGAGATGTACGAGGAGGCCGCCGAGTTCGTCGGCGAGGTGGCCGGCGCCCACCGCGTGACCGCCGAGCAGATCACGGAGAAGATCGGCGATCCGCTGCTCGCGGCCCTGCTGGTCGGCAAGGCGACCGTGGCCGCCGAACGAGGGGTCGCGCTCTCCGTGCCCCGGGACACGGCACTGCCCGACCGGCTCATCGACCCGGGCGGGCTCGTCACGATCGTCGGGAACCTCGTGGACAACGCGGTCGACGCCGCCGCGGGCGCGGGCAGCCCCCACGCGCGCGTGGAGGTCGCCGCCCGCGCCGAAGGCCGCTCCCTTGTCCTCCGGGTGCGCGACACCGGCCCCGGAGTGCCCGCCGAGCTGCGAGAGACGATCTTCACGGAGGGCTGGACCACCAAGGAGCCGCCGGCGCACGGCAAGCGGGGAATCGGCCTCCCCCTGGTGCGCAGGCTCGCCGAACGGCAGGGCGGCAGCGCCCGGGTCGACGAAGCGCCCGATGGAGGCGCGGAGTTCACCGTGGTCCTGCCCGAAGCACTCACGGAACCCGCGCTCGCCGCCACGGAGGAGTCAACATTGATCGAGGGCACGGAGACGACACGGTGATCGATGTCCTCGTCGTGGACGACGATGTCCGGGTCGCGGACGTCAACGCCGCTTACGTGGCGAAGATCCCCGGCTTCCGGGTGGCGGCCAAGGCCCACAGCGCCACCGAGGCGCTGCGGCTCATCGACGTCGTCCCCGTCGATCTGATGCTGCTGGACCACTATCTGCCCGACGGGACGGGTCTGTCGGTCGTACGTACGTTGCGTGAGCGCGGGCACCAGACCGACGTGATCATGGTGACCGCCGCCCGCGATGTCGCCACCGTGCAGGCAGCGATGCGACACGGAGCACTCCAGTACCTGGTCAAGCCGTTCTCCTACGCGGGGTTGCGCGCCAAGCTGGACGCGTACGCGACGCTGCGCCGCACCTGGGACGGCGGGGGTGAGGCCGAGCAGGCCGAGGTCGACCGGATCTTCGGCGCGCTCTCCGCGACCCCGGCGACGGAACTGCCCAAGGGCCACTCCCCCACCACCGCGGAGCTGGTGCGCCGGGCGCTGATGGCGGCGGAAGGCCCGCTCTCCGCGCAGGAGTTGGCCGACCGGACCCGGTTGAGCCGGCAAACGGCGCAGCGCTATCTGAAACTCCTGGAGCGCACGGGCCGGGTCAGGCTCAGCCTCAGGTACGGCGACACGGGCCGCCCGGAGCACCGTTACGAGTGGTCCCCCGGCGCCTAGGAGGCCGTGAGGGACGCCCCGAAGGGTCTCGTCACGCCGCTCCCGCGCCGGTCAGCGACCGCACCTCCGTCTCCGCGTGTTTGGCCTCGTCCGCAGGCTCACGTGAGGTCACCGTGCCGAACCAGCCCGCGAGGAAGCCCAGCGGGATGGAGACGAGCCCCGGGTTCTCCAGCGGGAAGTACTGGAAGTCCACCCCGGGGAAGAGGGAATGTGGCCCTCCGGAGACCACCGGCGAGAGCACCACCAGCGCCAGCGCGGGCAGCAGCCCCCCGTACACCGACCACACCGCCCCGCGCGTGGTGAAGTTCCGCCAGAACAGCGAGTAGAGCAGCACGGGCAGATTGGCGGACGCGGCGACCGCGAAGGCGAGGCCGACCAGGAACGCGACGTTGAGATCGCGGGCCAGCAACCCGAGGCCGATCGCGACCACGCCGATTCCCGCCGCGGCGACGCGCGCGACGGTCACCTCACTGCGCGGCTCGGCGCCGGGCCGCCGCAAGGAGGCGTACAGGTCGTGTGCCACCGACGCGGAGGACGCGAGGGTGACCCCGGCGACCACGGCCAGGATCGTGGCGAAGGCGACGGCGGCGACGATCGCGAACAGAACCGTGCCGCCCGTGGAGCCCTCGCCGCCGCCCAGGTCGAGCGCGAGCAGCGGAACCGCCGTGTTCCCCGCGGCGTTCGAACCGCGCACCGCCTCCGGGCCCACGAGCGCGGCCGCCCCGAAGCCGAGCACGATCGTCATCAGGTAGAAGCCGCCGATGAGGCCGATGGACCAGACGACCGACCGACGCGCGGCCCGTGCGGTCGGCACGGTGTAGAAACGCGACAGAATGTGCGGCAGCCCCGCGGTGCCGAGCACGAGCGCGAGCCCGAGGCTGATGAAGTCGAGCCGCGCGGTCCAGTCACCGCCGTACTTCAGCCCTGGCGCCAGGAACCGCTCTCCGTGGCCGCTGCGCTCGGCTGCGGCGCTCAGGAGCTGGCCGAAGTCGCCGTGGAAGCGCGCCAGGACGAGCACGGTCAGCGCGACCGTGCCGCCCATCAGCAGGACCGCCTTCACGATCTGGATCCAGGTGGTGGCCCGCATCCCTCCCAACGACACGTAGATCACCATCAGCGCGCCGACGCCGACCACCGTCCAGGTCTGCGCCGCGCCGCTCGTCCCGCCGAGCAGGAGCGCGACCAGCGAGCCCGCCCCCACCATCTGCGCCACCAGATAGAGAACGGAGACGGTCACCGAGGAAGTTCCCGCCGCGATCCGCACCGGCCGCTCCCTCATCCGCGAGGCGACGACGTCCGCGAGCGTGAACCGGCCGCAGTTGCGCACCAGTTCGGCCACCAGGAACAGCACGACGAGCCATGCGACCAGGAAGCCGACCGAGTAGAGCAGCCCGTCGTACCCGAAGAGCGCGATCAGCCCCGCGATACCGAGGAAGGAGGCGGCCGACATGTAGTCACCGGCGATGGCGAAACCGTTCTCCATCGGGGAGAAGAGCCGCCCGCCGACATAGAACTCCTCGGCCGTACCGTGCCGGTCACGGCTCGCCCACGTCGTGATCGCCAGCGTGACGGCCACGAAGGCACCGAACAGCAGCAGGGCGAGTGTCTGGTGATCACCGGTCATCGCTCGCCTCCCTGCTCGGGCACCACGCCGCGCTCCCGCCGTCGCTCCACCTCGCGGCCCTGCTCCCGCTCCTGCTCGAAGACGGACCACCGCAGATCGAGCGCCGCGCGGTCCCTGCGCAATCGCGCGTGCCGGGCGTACGCCCAGGTCAGCAGGAACGTTGTGCCGAACTGTCCGAGACCGGCCAGCAGCCCCACATTCACCGCCCCCACGACGGGGTGCGCCATCAGCCCGGGCGCCGCCGTCGCGGTCACGACGTACGCCACGTACCAGGTGAAGAAGAGGGCGACCGTCGGGAAGACGAACCTCCGATATCGGCTGCGTACCTCCTGGAAGGCGTCGCTGCGTTGGACCTCCAGGTAGATGTCGCCAGCGCTCCCGCTCGCACTCCGCTGCCCGGCGGCACCCCTCGGCGCCACCACGGCTGCCGACGCGCCCGTACCGTCCGGCTCGCCCCACCCGGAGGCGAGCGAGTCGTGCCAGGGTTCTTTCGGATCACCGGCCCTGCGCCGGTCCGGGACGATCCGGCCCTGCTCGACATCGGGCCCGTCGCGCATCTCCACCGAACTCTCCTTGTCCGCAGGCTGTTCGGCCGCGTGCCCAAGGATGGGCAGATCGTGTGGTTCCGAGACACATCTCCCGGTGCTCTTCACCCCATCAGGTGAAGCTTCGTCAGGTACGGGCACGCCCCGGTGGCGTGACGAGCCCGTGGTCATAGGCGTAGCGGACGGCCTGGGCACGGTCCTTGAGGCCGGCCTTCGCGAAGAGGTTGTTGATGTGTGTCTTCACCGTCGCCGTGGAGACGTGCAGCGCGCGGGCGATCTCGTGGTTCGACATGCCCTCGGCGATCAGGACGAGCACCTCCGTCTCCCGCGCGGTCAGGCCGTCGGGCGGCTCCCCGGCACCCACGGGTTCCGGCTCCGACAGCCGCTCCAGAAGCCGCCGTTGGATCCGTGGGGAGAGCCCGGCGTCACCCGAGAGGACGTTCTCGACCGCCCGCACGATCTCCTCCCCGCCGGCGTCCTTGGTGAGATAGCCGCGGGCACCCGCCTTGAGCGCCGGGAACAGCGAGTCGTCGTCGGCGTAGGTGGTGAGCACGACCACTTGGGTCCCCGGATACCGGGCGCGGATACGCCGGGTGGCCTCCGCCCCGTCGCAGCGAGGCATGCGCAGGTCCATGAGCACGACGTCCGGGGCGAGTTCGCCGACCAGGCGTACGGCTTCCTCGCCGTCGCCGGCGGAGCCGATGACCTCGATGCCGGGCAGCAGCCCGAGCAGCATCACGATTCCCTCGCGTACGACGGTCTGATCGTCGACCACGATCACCCGCGCGGGTGGTCTGCCTTCCTCCGCTCGCGCCACTTCCGGCCCTTCGCCCCGCTCGTCGGCGGTTCTTGCGGCGCCTTCGTTCCACGTCATGTCGGCACCTTCAGCGTCACCACGAAGCCCTCCTCGCCCGGTCCAGCCTCCAAGGACCCGCCCAGCAGCTCAGCCCGCTCACGCATCCCGAGCAGACCGTACCCGGCACCGGAAGCGGCGAGTTCCCCCGGCGACCGCCCGCCCGAATCCCGCACGTCCAGCAGCACTTCGCGCTTCCCGTACTCCAGGCGCACCTGGATCTTCGCCCCTGGCGCATGCTTGCGGACGTTCGTCAGGGCTTCCTGCGCCACTCTGCGGACCGCCTGCGACGCCTCGGCGGGCAGGGGGCGCGGCTCCCCGGTGACAGCGACCGAGGCGTGGTCGGCCGTGACCAGTTCGCGCAGGAAGTCCTCGACCGGGGTCATCTCCCCGCGCAGCGCGGACAGCGCCTGTCTGGTCTCGGCGAGTCCTTCCCTGGCCATGGAGCGCGCCGCCACGACCCGGTCCAGGATCTGCTGCTTGGTCGCATCGCCTTCGATCAGCAGTCGGGCCGCCTCCAGGTGCACGAGTTGCGCGGAGAGGCTGTGGGCCAGCACGTCATGGATCTCGCGGGCGATGCGGCCCCGTTCGGCGAGCGCGGCCGACTCCGCCTCCGCGGCCCGCGCGGCCCGCTCCTGGACGAGCAGCCGGTGGTTGTTGCCCCGTGCCTCGGCGTCCAGCCGCAAGGTGTACCCGGCGAGCACGAGCCCGATGATGGTGAGCCCCGTGACGAGCCAGCCGTCGTCGGTGTACACGGCGTACCCGGTCATCGCCGCCAAGACGCACGGTGCGCCCGCGACGAGCGGCAGCCGCTCCATCGCGGAGACGGCCGTGCCGCACCACAGCACCAGGGCCGGCACGCGCCAGCCGCCAAGATCGGCGGCAAGCGCGGCGCCTATGAGCAGCGCCATCAGCCCCAGGGAAGGCCACACCCGGTGGTCGAACGAGACACGGAAGAACGCCCACCCCGCGCAGGAGACCGCCGCCACCACGGCCAGACCGGCCGCCAGGTGCCAGCCGCGGTTCTCGTGGAAGGCGTCCCACATCAGGATGCCGAGGACCACCACGCGCACGATCCGGGCGAACCACAGCCTGGCAAGGCTCATGCCCGCCCAGGTCAACGCCTCTCGGGAAGGCCATCTCGTCCACCGGCCCCAGCTCACACGGGGTCCTTCCCCATCGGCTCGTACGCCGCGTCCGCCATACCGCACGCCGGGCGCCGAGCTGCGTCGGTGAGAGCTGACATGGCTGCCTCCGTGCGAGGGGAAGGAAGGGCCGATCCGAGGGACGTGAGCGGGATCGATGCCTTCGACGCTACGGAAAGCGCCTGGCCGAGAGATCGGAGCAGGGGTGGATCAGAGGTGGATCACGGGTGGAGCCGGGTGCTCCACCCGTGGGTGGAGCACCCGGCTCCGTGGCGCATGGGCGGAGCACACAGCTGCCGCGACCCGGTCGAGCCGGCACGGCCCCGCACCGCGGGCCGCACCGCGCGCGGCCGTCAGGCGTCGATACGCGACCGGTCCAGCGTCGCCGCGGAGCTGGTGATGAACTCCTTGCGCGGCGCGACGTCGTTGCCCATCAGCAGATCGAAGACCTGCTCGGAGGATTCGAGGTCGGAGATGTTGATCCGGCGCAGCGTGCGGTACCGGGGGTCCATCGTCGTCTCCGCCAGCTGGTCGGCGTCCATCTCGCCGAGACCCTTGTACCGCTGGATCGAGTCCTTGTAGCGCACGTTCTTGCGCTGCAGCTCCAGCAGGGTCTCCCGCAGCTCGCGGTCCGAGTACGTGTAGACGTACTTGTCCTGGCCCTTCTTGGGCTGGCTGAGCTCGATGCGGTGCAGGGGCGGCACCGCGGCGAAGACCCGTCCCGCCTCGACCATGGGCCGCATGTAGCGCTGGAACAGCGTCAGCAGCAGGATCCGGATGTGCGCGCCGTCCACATCGGCGTCGACGAGCAGGATGATCTTTCCGTAGCGCGCCGCGTCGATGTCGAAGGTCCGGCCGGACCCGGCTCCTATGACCTGGATGATCGCTCCGCACTCGGCGTTCTTCAGCATGTCCGTCACGGACGCCTTCTGAACGTTGAGAATCTTGCCGCGGATCGGCAGCAGCGCCTGGAACTCGGAGTTCCGGGCGAGCTTGGCGGTGCCGAGCGCGGAGTCGCCCTCCACGATGAAGAGCTCGCTGCGCTCCACGTCGTCACTGCGGCAGTCCGCGAGCTTCGCGGGCAGCGACGAGGACTCCAGGGCGGTCTTCCGACGCTGGGCGTCCTTGTGCTGGCGCGCCGCGATGCGGGTGCGGGCCGCGGCGACGGCCTTCTCCATCACGGCACGGGCCTGGGCCTTGGCGTCCCGCTTGGTGGACGTCAGGAAGGCCTTCAGTTCCTTGGCGATGACATTGGCGACGATGCGGTTGGCCGCGGAGGTGCCGAGGACCTCCTTCGTCTGGCCTTCGAACTGCGGCTCCGCCAGACGGACCGTGACCACCGCCGTGAGGCCCTCCAGGGCGTCGTCCTTGACGATGTCGTCCTCGGCGACCCGCAGCACCTTCTGGCTGCGCATGGCCTCGTTCATCGTCTTGGTGAGGGAGCGCTCGAAGCCGGTCACGTGGGTGCCGCCCTTGGGGGTGGCGATGATGTTGACGAAGGACCTGACGGTCGTGTCGTACCCGGTGCCCCAGCGCAGGGCCACGTCCACGGCGAGCTCGCGGGTGACCTCGGTGGGGGTCATCTGGCCGTGGTCGTCCAGGACCGGCACGGTCTCCTTGAAGGTGCCCTGTCCGGAGAAGCGCAGGACGTCGCAGACCGCCTTGTCCTGGGCGAGGTACTCACAGAACTCGCTGATGCCGCCGTCGAAGCGGAAGGACTCCTCGCCCTTCGAACCGCCCTCGCCGAGGCCGAACTCGTCCCGTACGACGATCGTGAGGCCCGGAACCAGGAAGGCCGTCTGGCGGGCGCGCTGGTGGAGGTTCTCCAGCGACAGCTTGGCGTCCTTGAGGAAGATCTGCCGGTCGGCCCAGTAACGCACGCGCGTGCCGGTGCCCGCCTTGGGCGTCTTCCTGGACTTCTTGAGCTTCGACGACGGCTCGAAGGGCGCCTCGGGCCCGGATTTGGCGAAGGAGCCGGGGACACCGCGCCGGAAGCTGAGCGCGTACGTGTGCCCGGCGCGGTCCACCTCGACGTCGAGGCGGGCGGAGAGCGCGTTGACCACGGAGGCGCCCACGCCGTGCAGGCCACCGGAGGCGGCATAGGAGCCCCCGCCGAACTTGCCGCCGGCGTGCAGCTTGGTCATGACGACCTCGATGCCGGAGAGACCGGTCTTGGGCTCGACATCCACCGGGATGCCGCGGCCGTTGTCCCGGACCTCCACGGAGGCGTCGTCGTGGAGGATGACCTCGATGTGGTCGCAGTAGCCGCCCAGGGCCTCGTCGACGGAGTTGTCGATGATCTCCCAGAGGCAGTGCATCAGGCCGCGGCTGTCCGTGGACCCGATGTACATGCCAGGACGCTTGCGGACGGCCTCGAGCCCCTCCAGGACGAGCAGGTGCCGCGCGGTGTAGTTGGAACCGTCCCGGTCTGCTCCGGTCAGCAACGCTGTGGACGGCACGGACGTCTCGGCGGTCACGCGGTTCGCTCCTCGCTGAATTTCAAGGGGGTCCTTTGGGGTAAGGACGCGGCTTCGGTTGCCCGTCAGAGGGTACCGAGGCCTGGTAGAGCCGTTGTCACGCCACCCGCGTCCCCACGCAGACTAACTGACGCTCGTATGCGTGTTCGATCCCTCGATGGAGTGAAGCGCACGTCACGTTCCCTTCGAGGCATGAACCATTTAGGCTCCGGGCACGTCCTCATGAACAACCGGCAAGCCAGCCGGAGGACACCGACCTGACAGACAGCGCGAAACCGTAAGACACGTAAGAGACGCAATACGGCACATTCGCCGCCAACCGGCAACGGACAGCCTCCTCAAAATAAATTTCGAGGAAAAGCCGCGAGCGGGAACGTTTTCGGCCTGGTTGGATGTTGACCCTGGTACGACAGCTCGTCGAGCTAGAGAAGAGGCGACGTGACTACTGTTCTGACCCCCGCGAGCCCCCTGACGGCCGCTGATCGCTGCGACCGCTGCGGCGCCCAGGCTTACCTGCGCGTCGTCCTGCTGAGCGGCGGCGAACTGCTCTTCTGCGCCCACCATGGCCGCAAGTTCGAGCCGGAACTCAAGAAGATCGCCGCTGAGATACAGGACGAGACGGAGCGTCTGACGGCCGCTCCGGAGAGCGACCCCGAAGAGGAACGCTGACACCTCGCACCACGACGAGCAGCTCCGGCGAACAGGCCGGCGTACGGGCGGCCACCCCTGTCAACCAGCAGGGTGGCCGCCCGCTCTCGTCTCCGCGCCCCCATACGGGGCTACAAGGGCCCTCCTCGGCCCGGGACCGGCCGGTGGGCAGCCCACCGCCGCCGGCCCGCTCCCAGGGGCTCCACGCCTCAGGTGCGGCCTGCCCCGATCACTTTGACCGCGTTCGAGATCCGCGTGTAGACACCAGGGCTCCCGGCGCGCCCGCAGCCGCTCCCCCACGACACCAGCCCGATGAGCCGCCCCTTGGCGACCAGCGGCCCACCGCTGTCCCCCTGGCAGGCGTCGCGCCGACCGTCCAGCTCCCCGGCGCACAGCATGGTGGTGGCCTCGTACTTGCCGTCGGCACTGCCCGGGTACGCCTCTTTGCACACGGTGTCGGGCAGCACCCGCACCCCGGCCGCGTGGAGCGTGGAGGCGTACTGACCCGCGCCCGTGGTGTCCCCCCAGCCGTACACGGTCGCCTCCGTCCCCGCCTCGTACGCGGGGTCGCCCTGCCCCGCCACGGGGATCACGTACTTCTCCGGGAGCGGCGCGGAGAGGGTCAGCACCGCGAAGTCACCGGAGTTGGTGTAGGCGTCGTACTCCGGGTTGACGCGGACCTCCCGGACCGGGGTCTCCGTGCCCTCCGACGTCCGCAGGTCCGAGCGGCCGGCGATGACCTTCAGGTCCGAGATGCCGTGGAGCGGCGTACCGAGTACGTCCTTGCTCATGCAGTGGGCGGCCGTCAGGACCGTCGAGGGACCCGTCACCACAGCGCCACAGAACTGGCCCGAGCGGGTACCCCCGAACCGGTCACGGCTGGAGAGGGCCACCACCCACGGGCTCTCGGACACCTGCACCGGGCTGCCCCCGATGATGACGCTGTCGGCTCTCGCGGGGGGCGGGACGGCCAGCGGCAGGGCGGCGGCAGCGGCCGCCAGAGCCAGCGGCCCTCTCCACGATCGGGCGAAGGAACGACGCATGCGATCTCCTCACTCTGGGCTGCGAACGCCCACCCAGCGTCATCCAGCGGCGCAGGCGGCGCACCCGCGCGCGAACGGTCCACAGCTCATGGACGCGAAAGGCCCGAAGCCTCGCGCTGAGGACTTCGGGCCTTTCGGTAACGCTCTGACGGCTGTCGCGGCCTAGTCGAGGTAGTCGCGCAGGACCTGCGAGCGCGACGGGTGACGCAGCTTCGACATCGTCTTCGACTCGATCTGGCGGATGCGCTCACGCGTCACGCCGTAGACCTTGCCGATCTCGTCGAGGGTCTTGGGCTGACCGTCGGTGAGACCGAAGCGCATGGAGACCACGCCCGCCTCACGCTCGGACAGCGTGTCCAGGACCGAGTGGAGCTGCTCCTGGAGGAGCGTGAAGCTGACCGCGTCGGCCGGCACGACCGCTTCGGAGTCCTCGATGAGGTCACCGAACTCGCTGTCGCCGTCCTCACCCAGAGGGGTGTGGAGGGAGATCGGCTCACGGCCGTACTTCTGGACCTCGATGACCTTCTCCGGGGTCATGTCGAGTTCCTTGGCCAGCTCCTCCGGGGTGGGCTCGCGGCCCAGGTCCTGGAGCATCTGGCGCTGGACGCGGGCCAGCTTGTTGATGACCTCGACCATGTGCACCGGGATACGGATGGTGCGGGCCTGGTCGGCCATGGCGCGAGTGATCGCCTGACGGATCCACCAGGTGGCGTACGTGGAGAACTTGTAGCCCTTGGTGTAGTCGAACTTCTCGACCGCGCGGATCAGACCGAGGTTGCCCTCCTGGATGAGGTCCAGGAAGAGCATGCCGCGGCCGGTGTAGCGCTTGGCCAGGGAGACCACCAGACGGAGGTTGGCCTCCAGGAGGTGGTTCTTGGCGCGGCGGCCGTCCTCGGCGATGATCTCCAGCTCGCGCTTGAGCTTCGGCGCGAGCTTGTCGGCGTTGGCGAGCTTGTCCTCGGCGAACAGGCCGGCCTCGATGCGCTTGGCGAGCTCGACCTCCTGCTCGGCGTTGAGCAGGGGGACCTTGCCGATCTGCTTCAGGTAGTCCTTGACGGGGTCGGCGGTGGCGCCGGCCGCGGCGACCTGCTGGGCCGGCGCGTCGTCCTCGTCCTCGTCGGAGAGTACGAAGCCCTGGGCGCCTTCCTCGGCCGGCTCGCCCTCGCCGGGCTTGCCGGCGGCGGGTGCCTCGTCAGTGGCCTCTTCGTCCAGGAGCTCGTCGGCGTCCTTCTTGGAGGTGGCCTTCTTGGCCGTCGCCTTCTTGGCGACGGTCTTCTTCGCGACGGCCTTCTTGGCCGTCGTCTTCTTGGCGGCGACCTTCTTCGCGGGCGCGTCCTCGGTGGTGCCGTCCGCGGTCGGCGCGCCGGTGGCGGCGGCGGTCGCGGTGGGCTTGACCGTGGTGGTCTTGGCCGCGACCGTCCTGGTCGCGGTGCGCTTGGCCGGGCTCTTCGCTGCGACGCTCTTGCGGGGGCGCTTGGGCTCCGCGGCACTGACCATCAGCGTCACACCCTCTTCCTCGAGGATCTGGTTGAGGCTGCGCAGAACGTTCTTCCACTGAGTGGCCGGAATCTGGTCAGCTTCGAAGGCACGACGCACGTCATCGCCGGCGATCTGCCCATCAGCCTTTCCCCGCTCGATGAGCGCCATGACAGAGACGGATTCGGCGATCTCCGGCGGGAGCGTACGGGATGTGCTGGCCGACACGAACAACCTCTCGGAACGTTGGAAAACGGCTTCCGGCCCCGTCCACTGTGGACCGGAGCCGACGACCGGCGGCTGGGGATTCGGGCCGACGGCGCGGGCGGGGGCCGGAAAGTCACACAGCGTCGCGAACGACCGCTGTATTCCCTCCTCGGCTATCACCTCTTAGGTCATCGCGCTGTTCCTTCGAGCGTTACGCCCAATCTACGTGGCCCGAGTCACACCCCATATGTACTCAAAAATATCCAGATACGGCCAAAAGCGACCTACACGCATGCACGAATGTTCCCCCGTTGACCCCTGAAGCAACCCTCACAATCGCGTCGCCGGACCCCGCCGGGCTCACTGGGAGCCCGTGGAGGTCCGGCGACGTCCGGTGTGGCGGCGGCGCCGTCGAGGGCGCGGGAGCGACGGGACGGCTGCCGCGAGGCACGCGCACCGCGGGCGGCGGGGGCGCGGTCAGTGTTCGCGGGGAGCGGGCACGACGCGCTCCACCTCCGGGTGGACGGTGAGCAGCTGCCGCATGGCGGCCTCGGCTCCCGCGCCGTCGCCCGCCGCGAGGGCGTCGACCACGCGCGAGTGGTGCACGAGGGAGCTCTCGGTGGGGCGGTCACAGCCGGTGACCGGGCCACCGGAAACCTGGAGGGCGGCCGAGACGATGCCGGAGAGGTGCTCCAGCATGCGGTTGCCGGCGACCTGGATGAGCAGCGAGTGGAACTCCGCGTCGGCGCGCGAGAAGGTGAGCGAGTCACCCTGCGTCAACGCGTGGCCCATGATCTCGACCATGTCGGCGAGTCGCTGCTGCATCTCCTCGCGGCCGTGCCCCGCGGCGAGGCGGGCGGCGAGCGGCTCGATCATCCAGCGCAGCTCGCCGAGCTCGCGCCGCTGATCGTCCCGCTGCGGCCCGAAGGCCCGCCACTCGATGATGTCCGGATCGAGCAGGTTCCAGTCGCTGACGGGACGCACGCGCGTGCCGACGTTGGGCCGGGCGCTGACGAGACCTTTCGCCTCCAGGACGCGGAGCGACTCGCGCACGACGGTGCGGGAGACCTCGAAGCGCTGGCCGATCTCCTCGGGGACGAGCGGGCGGTCGGCGCCCAGGTCGCCGGAGACGATCATCTGGCCCAGCTGTTGGACGAGTTGGCCATGGAGCCCGCGGCCCCGGCTTCCGGACGCGCGCCGGCTCACGCGCCCCAGGTCGTGCTCGGCGCCGTCCCATGCGGGGGCGACCACGCGGTCGCCGCCGCCGGAGGGCTCGGCGAAGGGGTAGCGGTCGAGGTCGCCCGGGCCGGCGAGACCGGCGTCGGCGGAGCGGGCGGTGGTCATCATGGTGTGCGCAAGGGTACTCACGGATCAGTTGTCGGCGTGGCCTCCAACTCCCTTGAGGTCTTTGGTGAAAAGCACACGAAAGGGTGATCGCTTACCCCGCCGCAATTGACGCCTTATCGGAAAGAAATGAGCGTCGTCCGAGGAGTTGTGCACAGCGTCGAAACGGAAGGCGCCGGACCGCCCTCAGCGGACCCTGCCGCGCACCGCCGTGAGCACATAAGCGCAGAGCAGAGCGGTCAGCGACAACGTCAGCGCACCACCCACAGGTTGTGCGATGACGCGGACCCCGCCCGCCACATATCGCTCCCCCCCGAACGGCCACTGCATCAGCACGAGGTTCCTCAACCGCCCCGACAGCCCGGCCGCAGATCGCACAGCAGGACCCTCAACGGCCTTTTGTACGAGAGGTACGACGATGATCGGCACCGCCAGCACCGCGGCAAGCCCCGCCGTCGTGGACCGGAACACGCCGGCGGCCAGCACGCCCGCCCAGGCGCACCCTGTCACCAGGGCCGCCCAACTCGCCGCCGAGGGAACCCAGTCGGCGGGAACTCCGGCGAGCTCCTCTCCGTATACGAGGTGAAGCAGCGCGGCGTCGGTACCGGCCGCGAGTGCGCCCAGCAGCAGCGCGGTGGCGGCGGCGACGACCAGTTTGGCGACGAGGAGCCCCAGTCGGCGCGGGACGGTGCCGCGGTCGGCGGCGAGGGCGGGGTGCCGGAACTCGTCCCCGAAGGCCAGAGCGCCGAGTAGTCCGGCCCCCAGGGCCGCGGGGGGCAGCGGCAAATCCTCGGGCCACGCGGCGAGCAGGCGGGGCTGGGGGGTGTGTCCGGCCCGCGCAAGGAAGACGCAGATCAGGGCGGAGGCGGCAAGGACGGCGGCCAGCGTGAGGTAACCGGTCCCCACGCCGGTGAGGCGCCGCAGCTCGTACCGCAGCGGACGGAGGGGGCTGCGGCCCGGGCGCACGGTGATGGGCGGCGGCAGGGACGAGACGGAGGCCTGGGTGGCGAGTGAGGCGGGGGCGGCAGCGGAAGCAGCGGAAGCAGGAAAGCCGGGTGAGGCAGCAGTGGCGGAGGTCGGGCAAGGGGCAGGTGAGGTGGCGTCGGCGCGCGTTCCCTCGTCACTCGCGAGCAGGACCGTGTCGTCTGCCCCCGGCAGGCTCGGCGCCGGGGGGTGGTGCCCTTCTGCTCGGACTTCAGGGGGCGCGTCAAGGGTGGCCTCGCCTTCGAGGCGGGTGATCGGCCGGGGCCTCGGCGGCTCCGGTCGCTCCCCGGTCCCGGGTGGCCGTGTGGGCCCGGCGGCACCGACCTCGTCGGCGAGTTGGTGGATGAGGATGCCGTGCCGGTAGGCGGTCTCCCCCACGTCGGCGCAGTTGCTGCCGTAGACGGAGAGCCGGTTGCCGCCCTCGCTGACCACCTCGATGGAACGCTGCCGCGCGCGGGCCTCCTTGGCGAGGAGCGCGCCGAGACGGGCCGCGTAGGGGCTCAGGACGGCGACCCGGGGCCGCAGCCTGGTCCGGGCGAAGTCCGCGGCGTCCTGGTCCGCGACGAGCCGCCCCGCCTCCAGCGTGACGACGCGGTCGGCGGTCCGTGCCGCTTCCTTGGGGTCGTCCGTGGTGAACAGGACCGTGCCGCCCTGGCTCGTGTGCGCGCGCAGGATCTCGTGCAGCCAGGCCCCCTCCCGGTGCGAGAGCCCGTCGGTCGGCCCATCCAGGACGAGCGTGTGCGGGTCGGCCAGCAGGGCGCAGGCCAGCCCGAGGCGGCGGTCCATGCCGCGCGAGAGGGTGCCGAGGCGCTGGTCCCGGAGGCTGACGAGCCCCACGGCCTCCAGGACGTCGTCGGCGCGCTGGACGGGCACACCGGCGGCGGCACACAGCATGCGCAGATGTCCGCGGACCGTGCGGGCCGGGTGCCCGGGGACATCGCCCAGGAGGACGCCCACCTCACGCGACGGATGGGCGATGCGGTGCAGGGGGCGGCCTCTGAAGTACGTGACGCCCCGGCCCTGTTGGAGTTCGAGCATCAGCCGCAGCGCCGTGGTCTTGCCGGCGTCCTTAGCGCCGAGCAGCGCCGTGACACGGCCGGTGCGCGCCTCGAAGGACACGTCGTCGACGGCGGGCGGGAGCTCCTGGCGGGGGTTGCTGGTCAGTCCGATGGCCTGGATCATCGCTTCTCTCGCAGGATGTGCGACCGCTCGACGGCCGGGACCGTCCGCCGGTTCAGGGACGGGCGAACCCCGTGGGTACTCCAGCAAGATAACGCGACATTTCCCGCTTTTCGGGCAGGAGGTGGGCCGCTGGTGTCCTCCGGGCGCCGCACGGCGCAGGAAGGGGACGACCTGTGGTGCTCAGACTTCGGGGCGCAGCATCGGCGGGTTGAGGAGCGTCGCCCCTCCCGCGCGGAAGAGCTGGGCGGGGCGACCGCCCTGCCGGGTGGTGGTGCCGCCCGTGGGCACGAGGAAACCGGGGGTGCCGGTCACCTTGCGGTGGAAGTTGCGTGGGTCGAGGACGACGCCCCAGACCGCCTCGTACACGCGTCGCAGCTCTCCGACGGTGAACTCCGGTGGGCAGAAGGCCGTGGCCAGTGAGGAGTATTCGATTTTGGAACGGGCGCGCTCCACGCCGTCCGCGAGGATCTGCGTGTGATCGAAGGCGAGCGGCGCGGCCGGCTCGCCGTCACGCCCGAACGCCGCTTCGCCGAGCAGGGACTCCACCGGCGCCCAGCGTGCGCTGTGCGCGTCGCCGCCCGCCCGGGGAGCGGGCAGGTCGGGAGCGAGCGCGAGGTGCGCGACGCTCACCACCCGCATCCGCGGATCCCGCTCGGGGTCGCCGTAGGTGGCGAGCTGTTCCAGGTGCGCTCCGTTGGCCTGCGCCGGAGCCTGGGGGTCGTGGGCGCACAGACCCGTCTCCTCGACGAGTTCGCGCGCCGCCGCGGCCGAGAGGTCCTCGTCGGGACGTACGAATCCTCCGGGGAGCGCCCAACGCCCCTGGAACGGCTGCTCACCGCGCCGCACGGCCAGCGCGCAGAGGGCGTCGCGGCGCACGGTCAGCACGACCAGGTCGACGGTGACGGCGAAGGGCGGGAAGGCCGACGGGTCGTAGGGGGGCATGCCGCGATCATAGTCGTCTGCCTGACGATAAACATCTCCTTCGCCCAGGCCGTCCGGTCCGATTCTTCGCGCCGTCGCCCCGGGCCTGCCTCCGCCCTCGCCCCGGGCCCCAGCTGAGGGCCTGCCGTTTCAGACGCCCAACTGGAGGCCTTCGGCCGCCTCCTCGACCATGGCGAGGCCCAGTCGGCTCACGCGTACGGAGAACGGGGCGCCCGCGACGCTCAGTGCGGTCAGCCCCAGCTCGCCCAGAGGGACGCTGCGGACTGGCCCGAGCGTCACCGTGCCGGCCGGTGCGTCGGGACGGATCCCGACGAGCGCCGTGAGGGCATGCACCCCGGCGGCCGCGGCGGTCGCCGCCGGACGGCAGGCGGTCGGGTGCGGCAGCGGAGCCCCGCCCTCGGAGCGCTGCTCCCCCGCGTACATCTCGGGCAGCCGGTGACCGAAGCACTCGGATGCCGCGAGCATCCCCCGCAGCAGGGAACCGGCCTCCTTCTCGTACCCGGCCGCCGCGAGACCCGAGACGGCGACCACCGTCTCCTGCACCCGGACCGCACCACCCCGGTGCCCGAACGGGTTGTACGCGGCCTCTTGGGACCCCAGACTGCGCAGCCCCCAACCGGAGTCCATGGCGGGCCCGCCGAGCAGCCGGGCCAGCTGTTCGGTCTGCACCTTGTCGAGCAGCCCCGGGGCGAGCGTCCCGGACCCGAGCAGGCCGGTGTCCAAGAGGTGGGCCGCTCCCCCGGCGAGGTGCGGCACGAGGCGGCCGTCGCTCAAGCGGGCCATGGCCGGTCGGCCTCCTGCCCGGTCCTCCACCCAGAACTCCGACCGGAACGCGGTCCGCAGCCGGTTGGCCCACTGCCGCAGAGCCGCACCGCCCTCGACGCCGTACGCGTCCAGCAGGTCGGCGCCGAGCAGCGCGGCCCGGTGCGCGTGCGCCTGGGTCTCACAGCGTGCCGGCCCGTCCGGGTCGGCATCCGGCAAGAACGTGCCGTCGCCGACCGCGGTGCGCAGCCACCGCAGGCATCCCTGCGCCGCGGGCAGCAGTTCCTCCACCTCCTGCTCGGGCAGCCCCCAGCGTCGCGCCTCGGCGAGGAGCACGGGGAAGAGCAGCGTGGCTTCGGTGCCGGTGCAGCCGGGCGGCAGATGCGGGCCCGCGTCCCTCAGCGGCCCGGGAATCATGCCGGACCGCGTTCCCGGGCCCGTGAGTTGGCTTCGGGCGAGGGTGCGCAGAGTGCCGGCGGCGACTCGGGTGCCGAGGGGCAGGGCCATGCGGGCGGCGGCCAGCGCCTCGGCGGGGGCCAGTCCGCACCGCCAGGGAGCGCCCGCCGCCGGGTACATGTCGGTGGGATGGTCGGGGTCCCGCAGCAACAACGCACGTAGGTCCTCGACGGACCGGGTGAGCAGTGGCTGGACCCTGGGGTCGTCCCCGGTGGCGCTCGCCGTGGTGAAGGAGCGCTTCATTCCGTGGCCCGTCGCACGGATCGGCCCGGCGCTGTCAGCCCTCACCCGCAGCTCCACGCTCCGGGAAGCACCCGGGGGCAGGTCCAGTTCCCACCGCAGCAACCCTGCCGAGGCCAGGGCGTCCGCGGGCGCCGGGTCCGCGGTGACCGTGCAGCGGGCCGTGGCGGAGGACCATCGCATACCGGAGTCGTGCACGTCGGCGGGCAGTTCGGGACCGGCTCGGCCGGAGGCGACGAGCCCCAACTCGGCGAGGTCCGTGCCGAGTGAGACCTCTACGGGCAGCCGCAGGGGGCGCTCGGCCGCGCTGTGCAGGGTGATCCGCTCCGTACCGTCCGCGTGACGCACCCGTTCGACGACGATCTCGGGGTCGGGACGGGCATCGGTCGACAGGCGCAGCGTCCCCACGAAACGGGCACTGTCCGCCGAGAGCATGCGGGCCTGCACGGCGACCGGCTCTCGTCCCGCCACCCGTAGCCGACAACGCGACAGGACGCGGCGGCCCGAGCGGTAGAAGCCCTCCAGGCCACGGCCCATCAGCTGCCCCTGGTCCGTCGAGATCGCGAAGGCGGGCAGGGCCACGCAGATCAGGGCCGTGTGGGCGGGCGGAAGCTCGACCGTGGGGCGCAGTGCCAGAACGGGTGCGCCGGGCGGACGTGGGGCGCCGGGACGGAACGCGGGGGCCGGCGCGGCCTGCCGCGGCCCCTCTCTGTCGGACACGGGAGACGGAGCGGAAGCGGGAGCAGGAGACGGAGCGGGAGACGGAGCGGAAAGGGACATGGGGCGGCTTCTTCGGCGTTGTCTGCGCTACGGAAGGTCGGAGGCGGTGCCACGGCGGCGCGACCCTGCCGCACGTACCGCCACTCAGGTGAACGGGCCCGCCCCGCCGCAAGTCACGCTTCCTCGGCAGGAAGCCGACCACCTGGAGCCAACTTCGTACGGACGCCACTGCCACGCGCAGCCACGCCGCCCTTCCTGACCACCCGGCCCACCGCCGGGGGGACGCGCTCATCGACCGGGCCTCGCACCGCGCCTGACCGCCCGCCGATTCCGGGGTCCTGCGCCGGGGGCGCCGGAGGGGCGAAGGTTGCCAGGCCCGCCTGGGGTGCCGGGGCCGGCGGCACTCCGCAGGTCGCTGCCGCTTCCCGGCAGGCGCGGCAATCGGCGGCGACGACGGCGGGAAGCGCCTTCCTGTGCCCTTCCCGTCCGATCTCCCGAGGCTTCTGCCTCCAACAGGCGGTTGGTGTCCGGCGCTTCGGGCGTGCTGCTAGGGGAGCTCGTACCCTGTGCCCCTGCCGCCGGTTCGAAGGCCGCGCCCGGATCGAGCTCGTCATCCGGCTCCTCGCGCTTTCCGCGCAGGCAGCGACGGATCGGTTCCGGGTCCGTGTCCTCACCGCACGCCTGGAGCAGGAGCAGGGCGAACATGTACTCGGAGTCGGCGCACACTGCCATGGTCAGGGCCTCCCGGCCTTCCGTGAGGTCGCCGAGGGACCAGGCGACCCAACCGGCGAGGGAGAGGGGCGCCGCCGCGTGTTCCCCGTATGCGCCGACGCAGCGTCGGGCCAGGGCTCGCCAGAGCCGCAGGGCGGAGGGTGCCTCGTCGCCTTCCATCCACTCCGCGGCCCGGTCGCGTGTCGTGCGGTCCTGGAGGCCGATGATCAGTGCGGCCGCTTCGTCATGCGCGATCAGTTCGTCGTCCCTGACGTCCGCCTCGCGCGCCCCGGAGGCAGGTGGTGCGGCGGCCAGCCGCCCCATGACCCGGCGGGCCAGGTCGAGCGTGTCGGCTGCGACGACTCGGGCCTCCTGAGTCAGCATCCTCGGGATGAGCGTGAGGCCGGCCGCATCCAGCGCGCGTTCCTGCTCGACCGCCGCGGCGGTTCCCCAGGGGGTGAGCCGTGCCCTGATGTCTCCCTGCGCCGCGACCGGCCGCATTCCCGCGTAGGTCGCGGCGGCCGCCAGGACCGAGGTGCCCGGCCGGAGCAGAGGAACGCCCTGAGGCGGACAGCACCGGACGTCCGGGCAGCAGTAGGTCCAGAAGCGGTCTCCCGAGATGCACACCACTTCGAACACCGGGACGTCGAGGGCACCGCATGCGGTGCGCAGCACCTGGGCGAGCGGCCGCAGGCGTTCCACCACCTGTTGCCCGGTCTCCGCCGCTCCCGGCTCCTGGCAGAGGAAGGCGACGATGCCATCGGGGCGGGCCCCCCTTCGCTCGCAACCGCCCACCAGGCAGTGGGCCAGCTGCTCCGCGACGGAGGGCCAGTCCTCCGGGCGCTCGGGGATGCCCAGCCGCACGCGGCCACCGAACCGGCCGCGCTCGCCGTGCAGGGCGATGAGCACGACGCTCTCCTCGGGCTTGAAGCCGAGCAAGTACGGCAGGGCATCGGCCAGTTCGGCGGGGGTGCGCAAGGTGACGACGGGCTCGCCGAACGGGTCGCCGGCCGGGCCACCGCCGTCCGCCTCGATGGCGGGGTCCCCGGAACGGGACGCGTCGTCCGGCTCGATCGGGCCGATTGCTTCGCTGTGATTCGTCATGCGCCGACTGTCCCGCAGAACGCGACATTCCGGTTGGCCCTGTGGATAACTCCGATCAGGGGCACGCCAAGGTGGTGCCGAGCCGGTCCAGGGTTATCCACAGCCTCCCCGAATATCCCGCGCAGCCGTCAGAATGTGAGCTGCGGGCGGCGCCGGCGCGTGTACGTACTGAGCACGAAAGAGGGCCGGGGCAGCGGTTCAGCCCGCCGCCGCGAGGACCAGCGGAAGCACCTGTTCGCTGCCCGACTGGCGCAGCAGACGGGCGGCGACGGCGAGGGTCCAGCCGGATTCGGTGTAGTCGTCCACGAGCAGGACGGGGCCCGGGGCGGCCCGCAGCGCGGCGGCCAGCTCCTCGGGGACCGCGAAGGCGCCGGAAAGCGCCCTGAGGCGCTGGGCGGAGTTGCTGCGGCGAGCCGTGTGCGCGCCGTCCGGGCCCGTGTAGGCGAGGGTGCCGAGGAAGGGAAGGCGGCCGACGGACGCGATTCCTCGGGCGAGGGAATCGACCAGCTGCGGCCGGGACAAGGACGGCACGGCCACGACGCCCACCGGTCGGGGGGAGGCGTCCGGGACGTTCGGCGCCCAGCCTCCGGCCGAGCGCGCCCAGTCGGCGAGCACGGACACCGCCGCCCGCAGGACGTCGTCGGGGACCGGGCCGTCGGGCGCGTTCTCCGCCAGCAGCGGGCGCAGCCGGTTTCCCCATCCGATGTCCGAGAGCCTCCCCAGGGCGCGTCCGGTGGCGCACTGTTCCTTGGCCGGGATACGTCCCTTGAGGCTGATGCCCAGAGCCGGCATGCCCGTCGGCCACATCCGGCGCGGCTCGATCTCCACTCCGGGTCGGTCCAGCTCCTTCGCCGCACCGGTCAACGTCTCCCGCGAGACGGAGGCGTCGGCCCACGCGCCGGCGCAGTTGTCGCAACGGCCGCACGGGGCCGCGCCCTCGTCGTCCAGCTGCCGGCGGAGGAACTCCATCCGGCACTCGCCGGTGCTCACGTAGTCGCGCATGGCCTGCTGCTCGGCCGCGCGCTGCCGCGCGACCCAGGCGTACCGCTCCGAGTCGTAGGCCCACGGCCGGCCCGTGGACGTCCAGCCGCCCTTGACCCGCTTGACCGCTCCGTCCACGTCCAGCACCTTCAGCATGGTCTCCAGGCGGGTGCGCCGAAGGTCCACCGCCGCCTCCAGGGCCGGTACGGACAGCGGCCGGTCCGCATCGGCGAGGGTGGCCAGGGTCTGGCGTACCTGGGCCTCGGGCGGAAAGGCCGTGTCTGCGAAGTAGCGCCAGATGGCCTCATCCTCCTGGCCGGGCAGCAACAACACGTCGGCGTGCTCGACACCGCGGCCCGCGCGGCCGACCTGCTGGTAGTAGGCGATCGGGGAGGACGGCGAGCCGAGGTGCACCACGAAGCCCAGGTCCGGCTTGTCGAAGCCCATGCCGAGCGCGGAAGTCGCCACCAGCGCCTTGACCCGGTTCTCCTGGAGGTCGATCTCGGCCTGGAGGCGGTCGGCGTTCTCCGTGCGCCCCGTATAGGAGGCCACCGGGAAGCCGCGCTGGCGCAGGAAGGCGGTGGCCTCCTCGGCCGCCGCCACGGTGAGGGCGTAGATGATCCCCGAGCCCTGCAGCTCATCCAGGTGCTCGGCGAGCCAGCCCAGCCGGTGCGCGGCGTCCGGCAGCCGCACCACACCCAGGCGCAGACTCTCCCGCTCCAGCGGACCGCGCAGCACCAGTGCCTCGCCCGCGCCGGTGCCCAACTGCTCGGCGACGTCCGCGGTGACACGCGCGTTGGCAGTCGCGGTGGTGGCCAGCACCGGCACACCGGCGGGCAGCTCGGCGAGCATCGCCCGCAGGCGGCGGTAGTCGGGCCGGAAGTCGTGCCCCCAGTCGGAGATGCAGTGTGCCTCGTCGACGACGAGCAGGCCGGTCGTGGCCGCCAGCTTGGGCAGCACCTGCTCACGGAAGTCCACGGAATTGAGGCGCTCCGGGCTCACGAGGAGCACGTCGGTCTCGCCGCGCTCGACCTCCTCGTAGATGGTCTCCCACTCCTCGGGGTTGGCCGAGTTGATCGTGTGCGCCCGGATGCCCGCCCGCGCGGCCGACTCGACCTGGTTGCGCATGAGGGCGAGCAGCGGCGAGATGATCACCGTGGGGCCGGAGCCGCGGCGGCGCAGCAGGGCGGTGGCGACGAAGTACACGGCCGACTTGCCCCAGCCCGTGCGCTGCACCACCAGAGCCCGCCGACGCTCCTCGACCAGGGCCGCCACGGCCTGCCACTGGTCCTCCCGCAGGCGCGCGGAACCCCCCGGATCGCCGACGAGCTCGGCGAGGATGGCATCGGCTTCGGCGCGGAGCGCATGGTTGTCCATGGCCCCATGCAACCCGATGCCACCGACAATCGCCCAACGCGGACGGCAGCGGTGTGGCCCTCGGTCCCGGTCGTGCGGGGCCGAGGGGAGCATCGAAGGGCCGCGAGCTGGGCAGGGATATACACGACGCATCACCTGATACCGGCGTACGGCCCCAATTGCTCGTTGCCGCGAGTCCGCGCGACGGGAAGAATTGGAACCGCATCCCGCGCGGTTCCACGGCCCGGCAGGGCTGTGCCGCGGTGCGCCCCCAGCCCGACCCCCGCCCTCCGTAGGGGCGCGTAGCCGAAGGGAGGACCGTGACCTTCGGATTCACTCCGTCCGATGCGGCTTCGCCGCCGCCTTCGCCGCCGACCGAGATGTCCGCCGATGCCGCCCACCGACTGGCCCGGGTGCTCGAGCCGGCGGAGTGGTCGGCCGCGGGGATCCCCTTGCTGCGCAACCCGCGTGAGATCGTCAGCGGGCTGCACTCCCGACATCGACCCACAGCCGCCACAGCCGTCGTGGCCGTGCTGGATCAGGACGAACGGCTGTGCGCGAGCGCCTCGTTCAGCCGTCGCGCGAGTGTCACGGACGGCTGGGTCTTCCGCAACACGCTGCTCTCACAACTGCGCCGGATCATCCCGCACGATCTGCGACGCCGAACACCGGTGCGGACCGCCGTACTGCTCCACTGCCGTGACGGGGACGGGCGTTGGACCCAGGAGGACGGCGCCTGGATGTGGGGCCTGCGGGACGCCTGTACCTTGCACGGGCTGCGCTGCGGCGCGTACATCACGCTGACCCGGGACGGCTGGCAGGTCCTCGGCGAGGGGCGCGGGGGGCGCAGACCGAGCGTCGGATCACAGCCCGAGGCGCTGGCCGGGGCCGATCTGCCGGGACCTCGTACCGGAGGCGCCGCTTCGGATGTGCTCCGGCGCGCGGCGGCACGCTGATCACCCGGCCCGACGTCGCCCCCTGCGCGCGGGCCGGCACGGGCCCGACGGCACGGCGGACACCGTACGGCGCCTTGTGCCGCCGTACGGCCCGCACCGACCGACGTACTGCCCCACCGGGCGTCCGATGCCGGGACGCGCGAAGGTACCGGGACGCTCGGGCGCGCGTCGCCCGAGCGTCAGACGCCCGCGCCCAGCATCGAGTTGATCCGCTGCGGGTCGCCGCACACGATCAGCAGAGTCCCCGCCCGGGTCACAGCGGTCGGCAGCGCCGCGAGCGCCGCCTCTTCGCTGCCGCCGTTCACGGCGACGACGACCACCGGCCGGGACGCCGCACGGCTCAGCGCGGCGGAGTCGGCGTAGAAGACGTCGTCGCCCGCGTCGTGCTGCGCCCAGTAGGCGGCTTCACCGAAGGACAGCTCGTGCGTGGCCCACGGATGCGGGTCGCCGGTGGTGACCACCAGGACGTCCCCGGGCGCGCGCCCGGAGTCCAGGAGGAGGTCGACGGCTTCCTCGGCCGCGTCCAGCGCGCCCTCGGCCGAAGCCGGGATCAGCTGGATCTGCGGGACCGAGGACACGGGGACGCGGTCGGCGGGCACTGCCGGAGCGACCACTCCGGAAGCGGTCGCTCCGGGAGCAGTCACTCCGGAAGCGGTCGCTACGGGGGCGGTCACCGCGGAAGCGGTCACTGCGGAAGCGGCCGCGGGGGCGGACGGCGCGGGCTTGGCGCCCGGGTCGCGCGGCGTGCGCTGCGCGGGCGGCATCGGCCGGGCAGGACCCGGGCGGCCGGGGCGCGGCGAGGCCGCGGGACGCGGGCCGGGTACGGGGCGGGGGGTCGGCGCGGTGCGGCCACTGGCCGGCGTGACGCGGGGACCCTGGGCACTCTCGTGAATCTGAGGCTCCTCGGGAATGAGAGGCATGATGTGTTGTCTATCAAACGCCGATGCGACTCGCGTCGGCGGGTGGCACATGAGTGCGATCGGACGTGCCGGAAAAGGGTCAGAACTCAAAGCCGAGCTGACCCTCGATTTCCGGAACGTTTCCGTCCGCCCAACTGCGGGCCTTCTTGAGGTGCCGCCACTGGGGCAGCGCATCAAGATACGCCCACGAAAGCCGGTGGTACGGGGTGGGCCCCCGCTCCGCCAGCGCGGCCTTGTGCACCGGCGACGGATAGCCGGCGTTGGCCGCAAAACCGAAGTCTGCATGTTCGATGCCCAGTTCGGCCATCATTTTGTCGCGCCGAACTTTGGCGATCACCGAAGCGGCGGCGACGGCCACACAGGACTGGTCCCCCTTGATCACCGTACGGACCCGCCAGGGAGTGCCGAGGTAGTCGTGCTTGCCGTCGAGGATGACCGCGTCCGGACGGACCGGCAGCCCCTCCAGCGCGCGCACCGCGGCGAGCCGCAGCGCGGCCGTCATCCCCAGTCGGTCGATCTCCTCGTGCGAGGCGTGTCCGAGGGCGTGCGCCGTGACCCAGCTCTCCAGCTCCGCCGCGAGCGCGGTGCGCCGCTTGGGGGTGATCAGCTTGGAATCGGTGAGCCCTTCGGGCGGCCGGCGCAGTCCGGTGACCGCCGCGCAGACGGTGACGGGGCCCGCCCACGCACCGCGGCCGACCTCGTCGACACCGGCGACGATCTTCGCTCCGGTGGTGGCGCGCAAGGAGCGCTCGACGGTGTGGGTGGGTGCTTCGTACGGCATGGCGCCAGATAGCCTACGCCGCCGGGGGCCGCCCGCGACACCCAGGTCTCCCCCGCTCGTCGCGGGGCCCGCGGCGGCGCGTCGGACCGGCCGCCGTGCCCGCCTTTCAGGGGCGCAGCAACGGCACCATCACCTGGTCGATCAGGGCCTCGAAGTCCTCGTCCCGCCATTCGCTCCCGCACACCTTCGAGCGATACATGAGCATGGCCGGAATGACATCGCACACATAGTCGGCCGTGCCGTCCGAGCGCACCTCTCCGCGCTCGATTCCCCTGTGCACGACTTCCTTGATCAGCTTTACGCTCGGTTCGATGAGGCCTCGGAAGATCACGTCATGGAAACGCTCGGCCGTCGCTGTGTCGCATTCGTGAAGCACGGAGCGGAGGGCGAATCCGGGGCGTGAATACATCGCCGCCCGCATTCTCGCGCACAGCGCCAGAAGATCTTCCCGGACGCCGCCGAGGTCCGGTGCGCCCTCGAAGCTCGGCAGCGCGGCGCGCAGCGCGTCCGCGACGAGGTCCACTTTGGACGGCCAGCGGCGGTAGACCGCGGCCTTGCCCGTCTGGGCGGCCGCGGCCACGCCCTCCATCGTCAGGCCGCTCCAGCCGACCGTGCCGAGCTGTTCCAGGGCGGCGTCGAGGATCGCCTGTTCCAGGACGGCGCCCCGGCGCCGCGGGGCAGCCGTCCGGGCGGGAGCAGCCGCCGTCCAGCGCGAAGCAACCATCGCCTTCTCTCCGTCGAGCCAGCATGTCGGCGCGCCGACCCCGGGGGCGGCCCGGCGGCACCGCGCCTTCGCCCAGCATGCCAGGCCGGCGGGTGCCCTTCGATGGCCCCGTGTCCGGTAATACCTGTCGGCGATCACCTGGCGGCCGGCCCGGACAAGGTCTCCCGTCGGGCGGGGCGGAGGGAACGATTCCGTGCCGTTGAGGCGGTCCTGCCTTGAGGCGGCCCGGCCTTGAGGCGGCCCGACCTTGAGGCGGCAGCGCGTTGAGGTGGCGGCCCGCGATCCTCCCAACGGCACGGCGCCGCCGCGGCCCCCGGCGCAGCCGCCCTGTGAGGGCGCCCACAGAGCGGTCAACTCGCCCTGTCAATGCTTGCGTTCGCGGGAGCGGGCTCGATACCGTCCCTCATAGTGAACGGCTGCGTTCACTAATTCACTTCCGGGGGAAACGCTCGTGACCCACGAACAGATCCGTACGCACTCATCCGCGCCCGAGCCCCATCGCGACGCACGCCCCGCGCACCCCGGCATCGCCCTCACCGTGATCGCCGCGTGCCAGCTGATGGTCGTGCTCGATGCCACCATCGTCAACATCGCCCTGCCCCAGATTCAGACCGCGCTGGACTTCTCCACCAGCGACCTCACCTGGGTGATCAACGCCTACGCCCTCACCTTCGGCGGACTGCTGCTGCTCGGCGGACGTGCCGGGGACCTGCTCGGCCGCCGCCGCATGTTCATCACGGGCATCGCCCTCTTCACGCTCGCCTCGCTGCTCGGCGGCTTCGCGCAGGAGCCCTGGCAGCTGCTCGCGGCCCGCGCGCTGCAGGGCGTCGGCGGCGCCATCGCCTCGCCGACCTCCCTCGCGCTGATCGCCACCACGTTCCCCGAAGGGCCCGAACGCAACCGCGCGTTCGGTGTCTTCGCCGGTGTCTCCGCGGGCGGTGGCGCCGTCGGCCTCCTCGCGGGCGGTGTCCTCACCGAGTGGCTGGACTGGCGGTGGGTGCTCTTCGTCAACGTACCCATCGGGCTGGTCATCGCCGTGCTCGCGCCGCGCTACATCAGGGAGTCCGAACGCCATCCCGGCCGGTTCGACCTGACCGGCGCGCTCACCTCGACGCTCGGCATGGCCTCTCTCGTCTACGGTTTCATCCGCGCCTCGGAGGAAGGGTGGCGCGACGACCTCACCCTCATCTCCTTCGCCGCCGCGCTGGTGCTGCTCGCCGCCTTCGTCCTCGTCGAGCGGCGCACCTCGCAACCGATCACGCCCTTGCGCCTCTTCGCGGACCGCAACCGCTCCGGCACCTACGCGATCATGCTCAGCCTCTCCGCCGCGATGTTCGGCATGTTCTTCTTCATCGTGCTGTTCGTGCAGAACGTGCTGCACTACAGCCCCGTCGAGGCCGGCCTCGCCTTCCTGCCCGTCGCCGCCGCGATCGCCGTCGGCGCGGGGCTCTCCAGCAGTCTGCTGCCCCGCCTCGGCCCGAAGCCCTTCATGGTGGTGGGCTGCCTGCTCACGGCCACCGGAATGGCCTGGCTCACCCTTCTCGACCCCGGCAGCTCCTACCTCGGCGGTCTGCTGGTCCCGATGCTGCTCTTCGGCATCGGCATGGGCCTGAACTTCGTCACCCTCACCCTGACCGCCGTGTCCGGCGTCTCGGACAGCGAGTCCGGTGCCGCGTCCGGCATGCTCAACGCCACCCAGCAGGTGGGTGGCGCGCTTGGCCTGTCCATCCTCACCACGGTGTTCAGCAACGCGGCCAAGGACGAGGGCGAGACCCAGACCCGGAAGTTCCTCGCCGAGGCCACAGCCGAGCAGAAGGCCCGTTTCGCCCAGAGCCACAAGCTGCCCGCGCCGTGGGGCGACACGGTCCTCAGCCACGGCATCGGCAACGCCTTCATCGCCGCCGCCGCGATGGCCGTCGCGGCGGCGCTCGTCTCCCTCTTCGTCATCCAGGTCCGCAAGAGCGACCTGGAAGCGCTGAGCGGCAAGGCGGGTGCGTCAGCTCTCTGAGGGTTACGAGGGGTACGCCGAGAGGCGGCTCGAAGGCTCCGGGAGGCCCCGGAGTCACCCCTGCCCGCCGGGCACCCAGCCCGGCAGGGCCTCGGTCCGCTTCAGCCACTCCACGGGCGGCGCGCCTGCCTCTCCCGCGGCGATCACACCGCCCACGATGGCGCAGGTCGTGTCCATGTCGCCACCGACCTGCGCGGTGTCCCAGATCGCCCGCTCGTACGCGCCGCGCCCGCGCGCGGCCGACCACAGCGCGAACGGCACCGTGTCGTGGGCCGTCGTACGGCGCCCGCATCCGAGGACCGCGGCGACCGTGCCCGGGTCGTCGTAGTCGAGCATGTCCCGCGCCCTGCGCAGCCCGGCCCCGACCGCACTGCGCGGAACCAGCGCGATGACCCCGTCGAGGAGCGCCTGCGGTGTGGGCGGCCCCTGGGGAGAGGCCGTCAGCGCCGCGGCCGCGGCCACCGCCATGGCCCCGACCACGGCCTCCCGGTGCTGATGCGTGGGGTAGGCGGAGATCTCCGCCTGGTGTGTCGCCTGCTCCGGGTCGTCCGCGTACCAGGCGCCGAGCGGGGCGATGCGCATCGCGGCGCCGTTGCCCCAGGAGCCCTGGCCCTTGAAGAGCGCGGAGGCCAGCTCCCGCCAGTCCCCGCCCTCGCGGACCTGCCGCAGCAGACGGTTCACGGCAGGGCCGTAACCCCGGTCGAAGTCGTGGTGCTCGGCGAAGGACCGGGCGAGCGCGTCCTGGTCGATCCGGCGGTGCTCGGCCAGCACAGCCAGCACGGAGCAGGCCATCTCGGTGTCGTCGGTCCACTGCCACGGCGCGTCCGGCACCTGCCGGTGCTTGAGCAGTGGGTAGTGCGCGGGAACGAAGAACTGGGAGCCCAGGGCGTCCCCCACCGCCAGTCCGCGCAGGCTGGCCAGTGCGCGCTCCAGGCGCCGGTCGGGAGAGGAGTCAGCGGTCATCGCCCTGCCACTCTATCCGGTGACGCCGTACGGCTCTGGCCGGCGCCAGCGCTCGAAGGGCCGGTCCAGCGCGTACTTGCCGTCTTCGCCCAGCACCAGCATCCTCATCTCGCCGTTCCCCGGGTTGGACAGGGACTCGAACTCGGCCACCGACCAGTGGAACCACCGCATGCAGAACAGCCGCATGGTGAGCCCGTGCGTGACCAGCAGGACGTTCGGCGGGTGGTCGTGGGCCTCGAAGCTGCGGTAGAGGCTCTCCAGGAAGGCTCCCACCCTGTCGTAGACATCGGCTCCGGACTCGCCCTGCGCGAAGCGGTAGAAGAAGTGCCCGTACGCGTCCCGGTACGCCTTCTGCAGGCGCACGTCGTCGCGGTCCTGCCAGTTGCCCCAGTCCTGCTCCCGCAGCCTGGGCTCCTCGCGCACCCGCACCAGCTCGGGGTCGAGGCGGAACGCCTGGAGCGTCTCGTGGGTGCGGCGGTACGGCGAGACGTACACGCTCACCCGCTCCCGCCCGAGCACTTCCCGGAGCTGTTTGCCTCTCTCCTCCGCCTGCGCCCACCCCGCCTCGGTGAGGGCGAGCGCGTGATCGGGTTCGCGCTCGTACACGGTGTCGTCGGCGTTTCCCGCCGACTCGCCGTGCCGGACCAGGATGATGCGCCGCGGGCGTGCCATGCGGAAACCCTAGATCGCGGTGCCGTCGCGTGACTCAGGCGGGTAGCCGTCCGGACTCCATCCGGCGTATTCGACCCGTGAAACGCCGGCGCAGCGACCGGTCGTGCGAGACGACGACCAGCGCTCCGGTCCACTGATCGAGCGCGGCCTCCAGTTCCTCGACCAGGCCGAGCGCCAGGTGATTGGCCGGCTCGTCGAGGAGCAGCAGATCAGCGGGCCGGGCAAGCAGCCGCGCGAGAGCCAGCCTGCGGCGCTGCCCGGCGGAGAGCGCCCCCACCGGCACGTGCAGGTCGCGCGCCCGGAAGAGACCGAACGAAAGGAGCAGTTCCGTCTGCTCCTCCTCCGTCAGCCCGAGGCCTTGGCCGAACACGGCGAGCACGCTCTCGGCGGGACGCCGCGTCGGTATCTCCTGCGCGAGGTAGCCGATCCGTCCTTTGCGCAGAACGGTGCCCGCGTCGGGTTCCAGTACGCCCGCCATGGTGCGCAGCAGGGTGGACTTCCCCGCGCCGTTGCCCCCGTGGATCAGCAGCCGCTCGCCGGCCGACACCGTGAGCTCGTCGACGGCCAAGCGGTCGCCCACGCGCACGTCCCGCAAGGTCACCAAGGCCCCTTCGGCTGCGCCCGCCATCGGGCGTGCCGCGAACCGCAGCGGCTCGGGAGGCTTGGGCACCGGCTGCTCCTGGAGCCTGCGGAGCCGCTCCTGGGCGCTGCGCACGCGGCCCGCGACCGATGCCTGGACCCGGCCGCCCGCCCGGTCGTACGCCATTTTGTTGTTGTCCTTCATGGCACGGCCGCCGGCGACGGCATGCGCGGTGGTCGCCATGAACTCCTGGAGCCGGTTTCTCTCCTCGCACCACTGCGCGTACTCCTGCTCCCAGCGGGCACGGGCGGCTGCCCGCTCGGCGAGCAGTCCCTGATATCCACCGCCGCGCCGCACGACCGTCCTGCGGTCGGCGTCCACTTCGAGGATGGCCGTGGTGACCCGTTCCAGGAAGGTGCGGTCGTGGGAGACGGCGACCACGGTCCCGCGATGCGCGGACAGGGCGCCCTCCAGCCAGTCGAGCGCGCCCTCGTCCAGGTGGTTGGTCGGCTCGTCCAGGAGCATGACCTCCGGCGCGGCAGCGAGGACGCAGGCCAGGCCCAGCCGCGCCTGTTCGCCGCCGGACAGACTGCCCAGGACCCTGTCCCTGCCGATGTGCCCGAGTCCCAGCCCGTGCATCGCCTTGTCCACGCGCGCGTCGGCCTCATAGCCACCCCGCGACTCGAACGCGGTCAGGAGGTCTCCGTACTCCCCCAAGACGCGTTCCGAAGCGGAACCCAGCTCCGCCTCCAGAGCGCGCAGCCGCCGCTCCATGGCCCGCAGGTCGGCCAGCGCCGCGTCGATCGCGTCACCGACACGGTGATCGGCGGGCAGGCCCGGAGTCTGCGCGAGCAGAGCCGCTCCGCGCTCCGCGACCGTCACGACCTCGCCCTCGTCGGGGCATTCGTCACCGGACATCAGGCGCAGCAGCGTGGACTTGCCCGCGCCGTTCTCCCCCACGACGCCTATGCGCTCACCCGGCCTGATCGCCAAGGACACCCCGTCGAACAGCAGCCGCTCGCCACGGGCCTTGGTCACACCGTGCAGAGAGATCTGAGTAGGCAAGGGCACCCCCGGGTTTCGTATCCACGCCACACATCCACGCCACACAAACGCAACTTGTGTCGCATTACGACGAGTGTGGCACAGTGTCCCTGCTAACGCAACAGAGGTTGCACTTGTTCACCCGCGACGATCTCCCCCGGACGGGGAGCGACGGAGAGGAACGCCATGACGGACAAGGTGGTCGCGACCGGCGAGAAAGAGCCGACGGCCAACGCCGCTCCGGGCACGCGCCGCCCCGGCGGCCGCACCGCCCGCACCCGTGCCGCCGTGCGCGACGCCGTGCTGAGCGGCCTGGCCGATCACGGCTACCCCGGGCTCACCGTCGAGTACGTGGCCGATCACTCGGGAGTGCACAAGACCACGCTCTACCGCCGCTGGGGTGGCCTCGAAGGGCTGGTCGCCGACGCCCTGGACCTGGCGGGCGAGGACACGTGGACACCGCCCGACACCGGGAGCCTGGAGGGTGATCTGCGTGAACTGGCTCGCGAGGTGGTCGACTCCTTCTCCGACGAGGCGAAGGCCGCGGCGCCCACCGCCTTCGTCGCCGCGGCCTTCCAGTCGGAGCGGGCCGCCGAGGCCCTCCACGCCTTCTACGCCGAGCGGTTCAGGCGCTGCGAGGCAGTCGTGGCGCGGGCCGTGGAGCGCGGCGAGGCGGCCCCCGACACCGACGCGGCGGCGCTCGTGCGCGCCGTGTCCGCGCCCCTTCTGCTCCGCGTGTTCATCACACGGGAGCCCATCGACGCGGCGCTGGCCGACCAGGCGGCGGCAGCGGCGATCGCCGCGACCCGCGAGGGGGCCTTCGCCCGCAGGTGACACCGGACCCGCGAGAGCCGGGGCTCACACGATCCAGGACGGTTCCAGCTGCACGATGTCCCCGGCGAGCGCGGAGACATCCGCCTCCGTCTGCGCGCGCAGCGACAGGCGCTCCACCCGCTCGGCCCGGTACTTCCCGTGCTCGGCGGCGGAATGCCACATGGAGAGGATGAGGAACTCGTGCCCCGGCGCCTCGCCGAAGAGCCCGCGCACCATTCCGGGCGAGCCGGCCATCGCCGGGTTCCAGACCTTCTCCTGCATCAGCGCGAAGTGCTCCACCCGCGCTTCACGGACCCGGCAGTGCGCGACCCGCACGACGTCGGCACCCGTGAACCGCGGCTCGAAGCCCGTCTTCACGTCGAAACGGTGATCGAAGAGCTTGGCCTGAAGGTCCTTGTACGTACCCGTCTGCGCGGCCGCGAGGCGATCGTGCGAGCGGGCCATGAAGGAGTCGTAGAAGGCGCGGCTCTCCCAGAAGGTGAAGACATGGGCGACGCCCGGCCGCCCTCGGCTCCACCCCCCGCCCTGCCCCCGGAACCCCGGCTCCCCCAGAAGCCCCGCCCACTTTCGCTGCCCTCGCTCGAACCCCCGACGGTCGACCACGGTGCAGCGAATCCACTTGACCAGCACCGCGCCATCGTACGGCGCTGAGCACGGCCGGGGTCACGCTCCGGCGTAGTGCACCCTGATCAGCTCGGCCACGTCCGTGTCGTCCAGTTCGATCCCGAACTCCCGATCGAGGACGCTCCTCAATTCGCCCACAGGAACGTCTCGTTCAGTCACCGAGCCGTCCGGGAACGTGACGCTGAACTGGGTGCCCGTCAGTCTGCGGCGTACGTCCGGAGCGACCCGCTGCATCACGGGGCGCCGGATGAAGGACGACTTGGGGTGGGTCGACGTGTAGTGGTTCATCACTACGTAGTCGACGGGCAGGCGAGGCTCCTGGGTGTAGGCGTACAGGTCGAACCAGCCGTCGGAGCGCCACGTCTGCAGGACCAGCGCCCCGTCGTCCTCCTGCCGGGTCCGAAAACGCCACTCTCCTTGTCGCACCTCCACTCCGCCACGCATGGGGATCGGTTCGAGCAGGCCGTCGCCGCCGAACCCGACGTCGCAGTGCCACTGTTCGCCGTCCGCCTCGACCCTCAGGAGCATGTGTGTCACCGCGCGCGTGGTGGTTGCTCCCGCCCTGACACGCGCGCCTAGTCCCGTGACGTCGAAGCCGATGCGTTCGAGGGCCGCCGCGAAGAGGAGGTTCTGTTCGTAGCAGTAGCCGCCCCGCCGCGCGCGCACCATCTTGTCCTGCAACGCGGCCAGGTCCAGCGGTACGGGACGGCCGAGCATCATCTCCAGATTCTCGAAGGGAATCGCCGTCACGTGCGCTCGGTGGAGCGCACGCAGGGTGTCCAGATCCGGCTTCGTCCCGCCCGTGTGCCCGAGTCTCGCCAAGTAGGCGTCGACGTCGAGCTCTTCCCCGTTCCATGTCATGGCGCAATGATCTCCGGGGGTGGGCCCGGATGCCAACCAGCCGGGGCTTCCGCTCTGTTGGACGTGCCTGACCAGGGACGCTACGTCGTTGTCAGTCCCGCGTCGTAGCGTGTGGGTGGGACATGCCCGGCGTCCCGCAGCGCCCAGGTCACGAGGAGGGGGAAGTCCAGTGAGCAGTGTCAGCAAGGGACTCAGGAAGGTCGAGATCGGTCTGAAGTGGGACCCGAGCCCGGCCGGCTCGTCGCCCAACGATCTCGACCTCATCGCGGCGACGTACACGTCGGACGACCCGTACGGAGCCCCGGACTACCTCGTGCACTTCGACAGCCGCTCACCGGACGGCACCATCGCGCTCAACCGCGACAGCCGGACGGGGCAGGGCTTCGGCTTCGACGAGGTCATGGTCCTGGAACTGGACCGCCTCGCGCCGAGGTACTCCCGCGTCGTGGTGGGGGTCGCGATCCAGCAGCAGGAAGATCCCAAGGTCTTCGGCGACATCCCGAACACGGCGGTGCGGATCCGCGAGGGCTACACGGAGCTGGCGCAGCGCGATCTGGCCGACGTCGCCGCGTGCACGGCCACGACGGTGGCCGAGTTCACCCGGGACGAAGCCGGGGCGTGGGCGTTCCGCGAGGCCGTCCACGGCTTCGACGGAGACCTGGCGACGTTCACCGCCGCCATGGGAGGCAAGCGCTGACGGCCTGGGGCAAGCCCCCCGCGCACGCCGGAGGGGACCGACGCATCGCGTCGATCCCCTCCGTTGAGCCTTCAGCCGGTGGCCGCCGCCGGTGAGCGGCGGCCACCGTCCGTCAGCGGGCCGCCGGCGGCCGGCAGGCCCCTGGCGTCAGCTGCAGCCGCTGGTGGAGCCGCAGCCCTCGCAGATGTAGCAGGAGCCGGCCCGCTGCATCTTCGTGCCGCAGGAGAAGCACAGCGGGGCGTCTGCCTGGATGCCCAGCTGCATCTCGACCAGCTCGGCGCTGGTGTGCGCCTGCTGCGGGGCGGGCTTGGCCGACTCGGCCTCCGCCTTCGGCGTGGCGACGGCCTTCAGGGACTCGGTCGCGCGCGGAGCCGACTGGGCCAGCCCCTCGACGTCCACCTCGGAGTCCTCCAGCGACGGCTCGTAGGAGCCCGTCTCCAGGTGACGCTGACGCTCCTCGGCGGAGTGGATGCCGAGCGCGGAGCGCGTCTCGAAGGGCAGGAAGTCCAGCGCCAGGCGGCGGAAGATGTAGTCGACGATCGACTGCGCCATCCGCACGTCCGGGTCGTCCGTCATACCGGCCGGCTCGAAGCGCATGTTCGTGAACTTGGAGACGTACGTCTCCAGGGGCACGCCGTACTGCAGGCCGACGGAGACCGCGATGGAGAAGGCGTCCATCATGCCCGCGAGGGTCGAGCCCTGCTTGGACATCTTCAGGAAGACCTCGCCGAGACCGTCGTCCGGGTAGGAGTTCGCGGTCATGTAACCCTCGGCGCCGCCCACCGTGAAGGAGGTGGTGATGCCGGGACGGCCCTTCGGGAGGCGCTTGCGGACCGGGCGGTACTCGACCACCTTCTCGACCGCGGCCCGGATCGTCTCCTCGGCCTTCTCGGTGATCTCGGTCTTCTCCGCCTCCTTCTTCTTGGCGGAGAGCGGCTGGCCGACCTTGCAGTTGTCGCGGTAGATGGCGAGCGCCTTGACGCCCATCTTCCACGCCTCGAAGTAGACCTCTTCGACGTCCTCGACGGTGGCGGTCTCCGGAAGGTTGACCGTCTTGGAGAGGGCGCCCGAGATCCACGGCTGGATCGCGGCCATCATGCGGACGTGGCCCATCGCGGAGATGGAACGCTCACCCATGGCGCAGTCGAAGACCTCGTAGTGCTCGGTCTTCAGGCTCGGGGCGTCGATCACATTGCCGTTCTCGGCGATGTGGGCGACGATCGCCTCGATCTGCTCCTCCTGGTAGCCCAGGCGACGCAGGGCCTGCGGCACGGTGCCGTTGACGATCTGCATCGAGCCGCCGCCGACGAGCTTCTTGAACTTCACCAGCGCGAGGTCGGGCTCCAGGCCCGTGGTGTCGCAGGACATCGCGAGACCGATGGTGCCGGTCGGCGCGATGACGGACGCCTGGGAGTTACGGAAACCGTTCTTCTCGCCGAGGCGGATCACGTCCTGCCAGGCCTCCGTGGCGGCGGCCCAGATCGGCGTGTCCAGGTCGTCCACGCGGATCGCGGCGGCGTTGGCGTCGGCGTGCTGCTTCATGACGCGCTTGTGCGGCGTGGCGTTGCGGGCGTAGCCGTCGTAGGGCCCGACGACCGCGGCCAGCTCGGCGGAGCGCTTGTACGACGTACCGGTCATCAGCGACGTGATGGCGCCGGCGAGGGCACGGCCGCCGTCGGAGTCGTACGCGTGGCCGGTCGCCATCAGGAGGGCGCCGAGGTTGGCGTAGCCGATGCCGAGCTGGCGGAAGGCGCGGGTGTTCTCGCCGATCTTCTGCGTCGGGAAGTCCGCGAAGCAGATCGAGATGTCCATCGCGGTGATGACCAGCTCGACGACCTTCGAGAAGCGCTCGACGTCGAAGGACTGGGTGCCCTTGTCGTCGTCCTTCAGGAACTTCATCAGGTTCAGCGAGGCGAGGTTGCAGGACGTGTTGTCCAGGTGCATGTACTCGCTGCACGGGTTCGAGCCGTTGATCCGGCCGGACTCCGGGCAGGTGTGCCAGGCGTTGATCGTGTCGTCGTACTGGATGCCGGGGTCGGCGCAGGCCCAGGCGGCCTCGGCCATCTTGCGGAAGAGCGACTTGGCGTCGACCTCCTCGATGACGTCACCGGTCATCCGGGCACGCAGGCCGAACTTGGAGCCGGACTCCACGGCCTTCATGAACTCGTCGTTCACGCGGACCGAGTTGTTGGCGTTCTGGTACTGGACGGACGTGATGTCGTCGCCGCCCAGGTCCATGTCGAAGCCCGCGTCGCGCAGGGCGCGGATCTTCTCCTCTTCCTTCACCTTGGTCTCGATGAAGCCCTCGATGTCGGGGTGGTCGACGTCGAGGATGACCATCTTGGCCGCGCGGCGCGTGGCGCCACCGGACTTGATGGTTCCCGCGGAGGCGTCGGCACCGCGCATGAAGGAGACGGGACCCGAGGCGTTGCCTCCGGAGGAGAGCAGCTCCTTGGAGGAACGGATCCGGGAGAGGTTCAGGCCGGCGCCGGAGCCGCCCTTGAAGATCATGCCCTCTTCCTTGTACCAGTCGAGGATCGACTCCATGGAGTCGTCGACGGCCAGGATGAAGCAGGCGGACACCTGCTGCGGCTGGGGCGTTCCGACGTTGAACCAGACCGGCGAGTTGAAGCTGAAGATCTGGTGCAGGAGGGCGTACGCCAGCTCGTGCTCGAAGATCTCGGCATCGGCGGGCGAGGCGAAGTAGTCGTAGTCCTCGCCGGCCTTGCGGTAGGTCTTCACGATGCGGTCGATCAGCTGCTTGAGGCCGGTCTCGCGCTGCGGGGTACCGACGGCCCCGCGGAAGTACTTGCTGGTGACGATGTTGACCGCGTTCACCGACCAGAAGTCGGGGAACTCGACGCCACGCTGCTCGAAGTTGATCGAGCCGTCGCGCCAGTTGGTCATGACGACGTCACGGCGCTCCCAGACCACCTCGTCGTACGGATGCACGCCGGGGGTCGTGTGGATGCGCTCGATGCGCAGACCCTTGGCCTTGGATCCCTTGGCGCGGGAACCTCGTGCCGGGCCGCTCGTCGTCTCGGTCATGCCGCCTCCCTGTTTCAGGCTAAAACGCCCTGAAGTACCACGTTCTTCCCGTGGCACGGATGTGTATCTGGCGTCGCGGGCATCGCAAAGGAAACCCACGACAGGTCTGTGTTCGCCGCCGGCCGGTCGGTCAGCCGGTCAGTCGGCGGCGGTGGCGGGCACCGGGACTTCGACAGTCCCTCCGGCCCCGCGGTCATCCACGACGCGCTCCGCGCCCGCTTCGCGCGGCTCCGCGTCGAGCCGCTGTTCCCTCAGCTCCCCGATGGCGGCCTCGAAGTCCTCGAGCGAGTCGAACGCCCGGTACACGGACGCGAAGCGCAGGTAGGCGACGAGGTCGAGTTCCTGCAGCGGACCGAGTATGGCCAGTCCGACGTCATGAGTGGTCAGCTCGGCGCTTCCGGTGGCGCGCACCGCCTCCTCGACCCGCTGGCCGAGCAGGGCGAGAGCGTCCTCGGTGACCGGCCGCCCCTGGCACGCCTTGCGGACGCCGTTGATGACCTTCGTACGACTGAAGGGCTCGGTGACGCCGCTGCGCTTGATCACCATCAGTGAGCACGTCTCCACGGTCGTGAAACGACGGGAGCAGTCAGGGCACTGGCGGCGCCTTCGGATCGACGTGCCGTCGTCGGTGGTACGGCTGTCGACCACGCGGCTGTCGGGGTGCCTGCAGAAGGGGCAGTGCATGGAACTTCCAACCCTCCTTGACGGCACGACTCATAAGCCTCAGTGGGCCCTCGGGGCCCCTCGAAGCAGCCCCCAGCATAGGCGATCCCTGCACCTCTGGAGGACCAGGGACCACAACTTCTGGGCCGCTGCCGCAATCCAACCACTAGATCTGGGGTTGAGCCGCTTTTTCGGCCCCTAGCGTGTCGCACCGTCCCGAAGCGTGTCAGACCTACGAAGTCGCCCACCGCGACGCCCCGGGCCGGGCGGGACCGGGGCCGGGGGCGGACCGGAACGGGGGTCGGTGCGGGTCCGACGAGGCACCGGGTGGCACTATGGGAGCGCCACCGAGGGGCTCCTGGGCCCGGCGGTGAATCGTACCGTAATGAACCGAATTGCCGTTCTGCCCGGTCGCGGCCATACACCTGCATGCCTGATCACGTCAGGTAATCGCTGGTTTTTCACTCGAACGTGTGTTTGGCGCAACCTTTCGAAAGCAACTACCGTTGGCTAGCTAGGGAGAGAACATCTCGAGAGGGGCCGACCGACGTGACCACCACCGCAGACAGCGCCACCATCACTGCCCAGGACCGCTCCCAGAGCCGACTCGAGCCGGTGCATGCCATGAATGACGCAGCCACGAACCCGGAGGGGCCCAAGCCCGCTCGCTCCCTGCCGGGCCGACCTCCAGGCATCCGTGCCGACAGCTCGGGACTCACGGACCGGCAGCGACGCGTGATCGAGGTCATCAGGGACTCGGTGCAGCGACGTGGTTACCCACCGTCGATGCGTGAGATCGGGCAGGCGGTGGGTCTCTCCAGCACCTCGTCGGTCGCGCATCAGCTGATGGCCTTGGAGCGCAAGGGCTTCCTCCGCCGCGACCCCCACCGCCCCCGGGCGTACGAGGTGCGCGGCTCCGACCAGCCGAGCAGCCAGCCCACCGACACCACCGGCAAGCCGGCCGCCTCGTACGTCCCGCTCGTCGGCCGCATCGCGGCCGGTGGCCCGATCCTCGCCGAGGAGTCGGTGGAGGACGTCTTCCCTCTCCCCCGCCAGCTCGTGGGCGACGGTGAGCTCTTCGTGCTGAAGGTCGTCGGTGACTCGATGATCGAGGCCGCCATCTGCGACGGCGACTGGGTCACGGTCCGCCGCCAGCCCGTCGCGGAGAACGGCGACATCGTGGCCGCCATGCTGGACGGCGAGGCGACGGTCAAGCGGTTCAAGCGGGAGGACGGGCACGTCTGGCTGCTTCCGCACAACTCCGCGTACCAGCCGATCCCCGGCGACGAGGCGACGATCCTCGGCAAGGTCGTGGCGGTGCTGCGGCGGGTGTGAGCCACCGCCCCTGACCGGGCCCCGGAACCAACTGCGCCGGTTCCGGGGCCCTGCTGTGTCCGGGACCTCGCTGGGACCGGGGCCAGCCGCAGGGGCTACGCCTCGGCCGCCTTCGCCGCAGCGTCGATCGCGGCCAGGGACCTACGGGCCTGATTGCGGTCCGTCGTGTACCAGAAGTCGGGCAGCGAGGCCCGCAGATAGCTGCCGTAGCGGGCGGTCGCCAGGCGGGGATCCAGTACGGCGACCACCCCACGGTCCCCGGACGCTCGGACGAGGCGACCGGCGCCCTGGGCCATCAGCAGGGCCGCGTGCGTGGCGGCGACCGCCATGAATCCATTGCCCCCGGCCTCGTCGACCGCCTTCTGGCGCGCGCTCATCAGCGGGTCGTCGGGACGCGGGAAGGGGATCTTGTCCATGATCACCAATTGGCAGCTGGGGCCCGGCACGTCCACGCCCTGCCAGAGCGAGAGGGTCCCGAACAGGCAGGTGCGCGCGTCCGCCGCGAAGCCCTTGATCAGCTCGCCCAGGGTCTCCTCACCCTGCAGCAGGATCGGCATGTCGAGGCGGCCCCGCAGCTCCTCGGCCGCGCCCTGGGCGGCCCGCATGGAGGAGAACAGCCCCAGCGTGCGGCCGCCCGCCGCCTCGATCAGCTCGGCCAGCTCATCGAGCATGTCGTCGCGCGTGCCCTCGCGGCCCGGGCGGGCCAGGTGCTTGGCGACGTACAGGATGCCCTGCTTGCCGTACTCGAAGGGCGAGCCGACGTCCAGGCCCTTCCACTGGGGCGCGTCCTCGGACTCGGTGCCCTCCGGGGCCAGGCCGAGGGAGGCACCGACCCCGTTGAAGTCGCCGCCCAGCTTGAGCGTCGCCGAGGTGAGGATCACCGAGCGGTCGGCGAAGAGCTTCTCCCTCAGGAGGCCCGACACGGACATGGGGGCCACGCGCAGGGAGGCGCCGAAGCGGTCATGGCGCTCGTACCAGACGACGTCCCACTCGGAGCCGTTGGTGATGCGCTCCGCCACGTCGTGGATCGACTCCACGGAGGCCAGCGCCTGCTTGCGGACGGCGTCCTCGTCCTGGACCGACTTGTCGCGGGTGGAGCCGAGCGCCGTGATCACCGAGCGGGCCGCGTCCCGCAAGGCCATCAGCGCGTACCCCAGGTCCTCGGGGATCTCCTCCAGGCGGCCCGGCAGAGCCAGCTCCATCAGCCGCTCGAAGCCCTCGGCGGCGGTCTGAAGCTGATCGGCCGCCTTTTCGTTGACGAGCTTGGCCGCGCGGCGGACGGCGCGGTTGACCTGCCCGGGGGTCAGCTCGCCGGTGGCCACGCCGGTGACGCGGGAGACCAGCTCGTGGGCCTCGTCCACGATCAGCACCTCGTGCTGGGGAAGGACGGGGGCGCCCTCGATGGCGTCGATGGCGAGCAGCGCGTGGTTCGTGACGACGACGTCGGCGAGCTTGGCGCGCTCGCGGGCCGCCTCGGCGAAGCACTCCGCCCCGTACGCGCACTTCGAGGCCCCGAGGCACTCCCTGGAGGAGACGGAGATCTGCGCCCACGCGCGGTCGGACACCCCGGGGGTGAGATCGTCGCGGTCGCCCGTCTCGGTCTCGTCCGCCCAGTCCCGCATCCGCAGCAGGTCCTGGCCCAGCTTGCTGGTGGGCGCGGCCGCCTCGAACTGGTCGAAGAGCCCCTCCTCCTCGTCCTGGGGCATGCCCTCATGGAGGCGGTGCAGGCACAGGTAGTTCGAGCGGCCCTTGAGCATCGCGAACTGGGGGCGGCGGCGCATCAGCGGGTGCAGCGCCTCCACCGTGCGCGGCAGGTCCCGCTCCACGAGCTGGCGCTGCAGGGCGAGGGTGGCCGTGGCGACCACCACGCGCTCCCCGTGCGCCAGGGCCGGCACGAGGTAGCCGAGGGACTTGCCCGTGCCGGTGCCGGCCTGGACCAGCAGATGGGAGCCGTCGTCGATCGCCTCGGCGACGGACTCGGCCATGGCCACCTGGCCAGGGCGTTCCGTGCCGCCGACGGCGGTGACGGCGGCGTGCAGGAGCTCGGGGAGGGAGGGCTTCGTCATAGCGCGACCACCCTACGGTGCCCCACTGACAATCCCGCGATCACGGCTGGTGCAGAGGGTTGGGGACCGTCCCGTGCACGGCGGCGTGGGGGCGCTGCGGGCGGTCCCGGTACCCGTCGAGGAGGAGCCGGTTCCGGTTGAGGCACAGCCGCTCGATACGGGGTGTGAGCAGGTCGAACATCTCGTATCGCTCCTTGAGCTCCGGGGCGCGCGCCTGGTGCCGCAGGATCTCGGCGCGAACGGCGGACCAGAAGTCGCCCTCTCGAACGCCCAGTTGTTCCTCGCACAGCGGCGCCAGGTAGCGGAAGACCCCCACGAAGAGACCGGAGTGGATGAACTGGGTGAGGAAGTCGGGCGGCTCGGTGAGCAGTACGTCCCGCACGTCGGCCGGCATGGAGTCGTGCTCGGGCAGCGGCGTGGCGCTGACGTTCACGTCGTCCACGAAGTCCTTCACGGCGAGCCGGACGGGCACGTCCTGGTCGTCGAAGACGACGATGGCGTTCTCCCCGTGGGGGGAGAAGACGGTTCCGTAGCGGTAGAGGAAGTGCAGCAGCGGGGGCAGCAGGGCGGCGAACAGCCGGCGCAGCCAGACGGCGGGGGCGAGCCCGGAGCGTGCCACGAGTTCCGCGACGAACGCCTTGCCGTCCGGGTCGACGTGCAGCAGTGCGGCGAGGGTGCGCGCGCGTTCGTCGGGGGCGAGGTAGCGGGTGATCGGCTCGCGCCAGATGGCTCCGAGCAGCTCCCTGTACTGGTAGGGGACCTCGGGCAGCCCGTCGTACACCGGGTGCTCGACGGCCACGGAGGCCACCTCGCCGAGCAGGATCACCCCGCACTCGTCGCGCAGGAAGGGGTCGGCGTCGCGCAGCGCGTGCATCCACGCCGTGACGGCGGGCGCGGCGACGGTGCGTTCTGTCGGCAGGCCCCGCCACACCAGTGTGTTGAGGACCGACAGCGGCAGCTTCACGGTGTGCCGGTCGGGGCGGGACGCGTTGAGGAACGTACGGATGGACTGCTGCGGGAGACGCAGGTCGCCGTCGCTCCCGAGCGGGATGACGGCGTTCGCGGCGACGGAGGGCGCGAAGAGCGGCAGGACGATCTCGTCCCACTGCCAGGGGTGCACGGGGAGGTAGAGGTACTCCTCCGGGTCGACCCCGCGCGCGCGGAGTAACTCCGCGAACTCTTCCTGGGTGGCCGCGGTCAGCTCGCGCGCGTAGAGCTGGCGAGCGGTGTCCAGCCCGCGTACGCCCCGGTACACGGCGAGGTCGGTGTGGACGGCGATCCACGGCAGCGTCGTGGAACGGCGGCACTCCGGGGCCCAGCGGGCGGTGTCGCCGGCGGAGAAGCCGATGCGCCCTTTGTTGAGGACGAGCCAGGGGTGGCCGGTCTGGTGCCCTTCGAGCTCCGCGTACCCGAGGTCGGCGAGTTGGGCCGCGCCGAGCGCGGTGTGGTCGATACGGGCGTCGGCGCTGAGCGTGACGCTCAGCTCGCGGATGAGGTGGCCGAGGGTGGCGCCGTCGAGTCCGAGGGTCCGGCGGGCCAACGCGAGGAAGCGCAGGGGGTCGTGGAAGGGGACGGCGGGCGCGCCGCCCTGGGACAGGGCCAGGCCGACCGGGCTCACCTGCCAGCCGCCGTAGGCGCCCCGGCGGGCACGGAAGGTGAGAAGAGCGCCGCTACGGCTGGCGCCGGGGGCGGCGGCGGGGCCTTTCGCGGGGGTGGTGCTCACGCCGGGGGCGGTGGTGACGTTGCCGGCGGGGGTGACGCGTCCGGCCGGGGCGAGCGGTCCGTCGGGGTCCGCCGGTTCCGCCGGTTCGAGGTACAGGCGGTGGAGGCGGTACTCGGCGGGCCCGGCCTCTCCCCCGGACGCGCCCCCTGCGTAAGGGCTCGCGCTGTCGCCGGGTCCGGCCCCTTCGGCGGACGCGTCACGGCCGTCCGCCCCGTTCTCTATGACCGGTACGGGTCGGATGAGCTCCTCGTACGCGAACTCGGCGATCATCTTGGCGAGCAGTCGGCGTCCGGCCGCGTGCCATCTGGTCTCGGTCAGCTCGGGCGGGTCGTAGAGCGCGGCAGAGGGCCGGGGGGACGGGTGTGCGGACGGATGCGGCACAGGGACTCCTCCGTGAGGGAACCGGGTCGGGGCGAGTGGTGAGGCAGGAGTGATCAGGTCAGAGCACCGCGCGCAGGGCGCGGTCACGGACCATGAGCGCCGCCCTTTTGTCGGGCAGCTCCACTTCGGCGGAGAACCGGAAGCCGGCGCTCAGGAACGCGGAGACGGAAGGGCTGTTGCGCAGATCGGGTTCGGCGATGACGCGCGCGCACGCGGGCCGGTGGTCGAACACGAGATCGGCGACGGCTCTCAGCAACGCCGTCCCGAGGCCACGGCCCCGGTGGACGACGCCGCCGATGAGGAGGTGGATTCCGGTGTCGTGCGGGCGCGCGGGGTAGTGCCGGGCCAGCGGATCGAGGTCGGCCCGGTAGATCTCCCAGTAGCTCATCGGCACGCCCTCCAGCACGCCGAGACAGGGCACGCTGCGCCCGTCGCCGTCGAGCTGGGGGCTGAGATGGGCCTTGGTGACGGACTCGGGACCGGCGAGTTCCCAGAAGGCGGCCACGGCGGGGTCGTTCATCCACCGGCTGATCAACGGAAGGTCACGTTCGAGGCGGACGGGTACGAGTTGGAAGACGCCGACCGGGGTGGTGACCGGGCCCCAGCCGGCGATGTTGTCCAGGAGGTCCTCGACCACCGTGCCCGGGGCGGGGCCCCGCGCCCGCTCCGACCGGTCGATGGGTGCCGCCCGCGCAGGTCGTTCCTCGCCCTCGGCCAGGAGCGCGATGAGTTCGTCGGGCAGGCGCAGGTCCAGAGTGTCTGCGCCGTCGGCACCGTCGGCACCCGCGGCCAAGTCCGAGTCCGTGGCCGCGGACTCGGTTCCGGCATCGGTTCCGGCGTCGGTGCTCGCGTCGGTGGGAGGCACGGCGTCGCTCCTGTCAGGAGTCGGAGGAGGTGGGCATGTTCCTCAGGAATGGAGGGGGTTGGCGATGGTGACGTAGACGGACTGGGTGTCGACCGGGCCGACGAGCTCGTCGAGACCGTGCAGCCGGGTGAGGAGATTGGCCTTGCACCGCAGCACGGGTGAGTCGAGCAGCGTGGCGGGCAGAGAGGTGCGCAGCTTGTCGGGGCCGGTCGCGACGTCACGCAGGAAGCGCCGGAAGGCGGCGAGCAAGAGCCGTTCGTCCGCGAGCCGTTCGGCGCCGAGGGCGCCGATCAGTCCCAGGATGTTGTTGATGCCGAGGTAGTAGGCGAGCCGTTCGTCCGTCACCTCGTCGGAGACGAAGGTGTCGCTGTGCTCGCCGATCCCGGGGAGCCGCCGGTCGAGTTCGACGCGCCGGGACTCGCGGAAGTAGTAGCCCTGGTTGTCGCGGTAGCGGCCGCCGATGGGCCAGCCGTCCGGGTCGAGCAGCAGGAGGGTGTTCTGCTGATGGGCCTCCAGGGCGACGCCCGCCTCGCTGTCCAGCCACAGGATGGGGCGGACGACGCTCTCCAGGTAGCGCAGGAACCACTCGGCGGCGACGGCCCCTCGGGGGCGGCCCGTGCGGCCGGCCAGCCTGGTGACGATCTCGCCGAGCCGGGAGCGCATGAGGTGGAGGTCCTGGCCGGCGGGCCGTGCCGAGGGCCTCGGCGAGACGAGTCCCGCGACGCAGGTGGCGTCGTCGCCGGGGCCGAAGGGGTTGTGCCGGATCATGACGTCGAGGCCGGTGACGGGAGCGCCGTCGGGGCCGTCGACGGCCAGCCACGCCGGGTCGCGGACGACGTCGAAGCAGGGGTGGATCGCCTGCCACCGGTCTCCGAGGCCGCTGCGCAGCAGCCGGTGCACCTCGACGCCCCGGTGGAGTTCCTTGCGGAGGTTCTCGCGCCGGGAGTTGGTGATGCGCAGGCCCAGCGAGAGCTTCAGCATGGCGGCCGCGCCGGAACGGTACAGCGTGCGGACGGAGGAGGTGGGGTGCCAGGGCGCGCCGTGCGGGCCGAGGTCCCGCAGGAGCCCGGCGTCGAGGAGTTCGGCCGCCGCGGGGCGGTGTCGCAGTTCGCGGATCTGCCAGGGGTGGACGGGCAAGGCGGCGCAGCCGTCCGGCAGCGGCAGTTCCGCTTCCGCCAGGCGGGCGGTGAGCTGCTCGGCGGGAATCGCGCGGCCGCGCTCGGTCCACGCCGAGTCCGTGGCGAGGACGGAGCGGTCGACGGCCAGCCAGTGCAGCGGGAAGGCGCCGCGCGACTCCGGTGAGTAGAGCCGGGATTCGGCGTCGGAGAGCCCTTCGCGGCTCTTGGGGGTCGGGTGCAGGGGGTGCCCGAGGAGGAGGGACTGTTCGGCGGCGAGGAAGAGGTCGGGCTCGTCCTGCGGGTCGGCGCGGCGGTCCGCGAGGAACTCGGCGGTGCGTCGGACGGAGTCGGCGACCCGGCCGACCAGGTCGGCGCCGTCTCCGGTGCGTGCGGGGTGCGCCGCTTCGGAAGCGGCGGTGGGTTCGGCGCCGGCGTGCTTCGGGGCGCTCGCCGGTTCCTCGCCGCGGCGGGCGGTTTCGCGGCCGAGGAGGGCGGCGACCGTCACGGCGTCGACGGGGGGCGCGCCGGGTGGGCCGTCCTCCAGGTAGGGGAGGCCGAAGCGATGCCAGCCGGTGACCGACCAGTACTGCACGGGGACGATCAGGGCGGTGCCGCTGGCTTGGAGGGGGACGCGCAGGGCGCCGTGGTCCGGTGCCGGAAGGTCGTTCTCCCTGACCCAGCAGCGCAGGAGGTTCTCCACGGCCGCCGCCTGCGCGGCGATGTGCGGATCGGGGTGCTCCAGCAGGTCGGTGGATGTGCCGCACAGGTGCTCGGCCTCGTGGCCGCCACCCTTCTGCCGGGGCACCGTGCCGGACTCCGTCACCCGTGAGGGTTGCGTGACGCACGCGCCGGGGGCGTCGGGGTGGGGGCGGCCTTCGGGTGTGGGGGTGGCGTTCAAGAGGGGTTCCTTGTGGTTGTTCGGGCTCCGTGTGGCGACCGTGGCCGGGGCGCGCCCGGCGTCTCGTGGCCGCGGGGCGGCCCGGGTCCGTCCTTGCTATCCGTGGTGGGCGTGCGCCGCGGTGGCCAGCGCGTCGGCGAGGCGGTCGAGGACCGCGGCCGCCTGTTCGTCGGTGATGGTCAGGGGCGGGAGGAGTCGTACGACGCTGGAGTGGCGGCCACCGAGTTCGACGATCAGGCCGCGGCGCAGACACTCGCGCTGCACGGCGGCGGCCAGCCGGGGTGCGGGCGGGCGCGGACGGGCGGCGGCCGGCAGGGCGGTGAGCGCGGTTCGGGTGGACAGGTCGTACGCGGTGGCGGAGGGGCCGTCCGACGCGTTCTCGGCGTTGTCACCCCGGGCCCCGGCGCCGTCGGGCGCTTCCTCGGGGTCGACGAGTTCGACGCCCAGCATCAGGCCCCGGCCCCGCACCTCCCCTACGCAGGTGTGCGCGTCGGCCAGTGAGCGGAGCTGCGTGAGCATGTGCTCGCCCAAGGAGGCGGCACGCTCGGCGAGGCCGTTCGCACGGACGTACGCGAGGGTCGCCGTGCCCGCGGCCATGGCGAGCTGGTTGCCCCGGAAGGTGCCCGCGTGGGCGCCGGGCGGCCAGACGTCCAGGTCGTCCCGGTAGATCACGACGGCGAGCGGAAGGCTGCCGCCGATGGCCTTGGACAGCACCATCACGTCCGGTACGACGCCGCTGTGCTCGACGGCCCAGAAGGCGCCGGTACGTCCGACGCCGGTCTGCACCTCGTCCGCGATGAGCGGGATGCCGCGGGCCGCGGTGATCTCCCGCATCCGGCGCAGCCACGCGTCGGGCGCCGGGAGGACGCCTCCCTCGCCCTGGACCGGTTCGAGGATCATGGCCCCCGGAAGCGGTACGCCGGATTTCGTGTCGTCCAGGAGGCTCTCGGTCCAGCGGGCGGAGAGCTCGGCCCCGCTCGGGCCGCCGAGGCCGAAGGGGCAGCGGTAGTCCTGCGGGTAGGGCAGGCGCGCGACGCGTACGTCCTGCGCGCCGCCGGAGGCGGCCAGCGCCCCGGCCGTCATGCCGTGGTAGGCGCCGGTGAACGCCAGTACGCCGTCGCGGCCGGTGGCGGCGCGGACCAGTTTCAGCGCGGCCTCCACGGCGTCGGTCCCGGCGGGCCCACAGAACTGGATCCGGGCGCGCTCCGCGAGAGCGGGCGGCAGGGTGGCGAACAATTCGGTGGTGAAGTCGTCCTTGACGGGTGTGGCCAGGTCGAGGACGTGCAGCGGTGCTCCGGAGTCGAGGACCTTCCTGATGGCTTCCAGCACGACCGGGTGGTTGTGGCCGAGGGCCAGGGTCCCGGCGCCCGAGAGGCAGTCGAGGTAGCGGCTTCCGTCCGCGCCTTCGATGGTCATGCCGCGCGCCCGCACGGGCACGATCGGCAGCGCTCGCGCGTAGGTGCGGGCCGCCGATTCACGCGCGGCCTGCCGCCTGAGGATGCCCTCTTGTACGGAGGGAGCGGAGGACCCGGACGGCGCGGGTGGGACAGAAGGCGCAGATGGCGCAGAAGGTACGAATGCCGCAGACGCCTCGTGCGGCATGGACGGCGCAGATGCCCCTGACGGCGCGGACTGCGTTGCGGAGCGTGCCGCGGACGCCGCCGCGGACGCAGGCTCGGTCACGGCCACGACTGTTGGTCCTCCCGCTGTGGACGAGCACGTCCGGTCCGGGGCGATCCCGGGGAGCCCATGTGGCCGGACGCGCGGGCAAGTTGGCAGGGGAGATGAACGCAGGCCGCGACTCCCCCGTACGTACCAACGACGGCGACCCCGCGGGATCACGGGTCATCGGAAGATCCTTGCCGTGACGGAACCGTTGCCCTTCCGTCGGCCGTCCCCAACGGCACCGGCATAGTGTGGGGTGCCGTTCACCAGGGACAGGTGCGCCGCCCGTCGAGTCACAGAAGGGGGCGCGCCGGTGTGCGACGGGTGCCGCGCGCCCGGATGTCCGGCACTTTGGAAAGATTTCGAGGCCCAGGGGGAATCTCACGATGCGACCCATACGTCCGCTCTTCACTGCCCGCGAGGGGAGGAGGACGCGCACCAGAACCTCCCCCGTGGCGGCCGCGGTGGTGCTCGGCGCGGCGCTCGCACTGACCGCCACGGCCTGTGGCCCCGGCGAGGACAACGCCGGCGGTGACGCGTCGTCGACGCAGCCCGGCGACAGCGCCGACGACGGCAAGGTCCAGATACCGGGCGACCTCCGGGACCGGCTCAAGGAGCACGGGATCGACCTGGACAAGTGGCGGAACGGCGCCTGGAAGAACTGGGACAAGGACGACTGGCTGCGCGAGGCCGGCGAGTTCGTCAACCCGATCATCGAGGACCTCTGGGACTCGGACCGGATGCGGGACGCCGACAAGAACCCGGACCGGAGGGTCGACGACAGCGACATCTCCGGTGACCAGGGCGTCACCGACCCGGCACCGGCCCCCGTGAAGGCGGCCGCCGTGCAGGCGCCGTACCACGGCCGGGCCGCCGAGTCGGGCAAGCTCTTCTTCGACGGGCCCGAGGGCTCGATGGTCTGCTCCGCGACCGTCGTCAAGGACCCCGCCCACCCGGGCAAGTCCAACATGGTGTGGACCGCGGGCCACTGTGTGCACGCGGGCGCCAAGGGCGGCTGGTACCGCAACATGGTCTTCGTCCCCTCGTACAACGACAGCGGCAAGTCGGCCGAGGAACTGCGGAACGCCCCGAAGGAAGAGGTCGCTCCGTACGGCGTCTGGTGGGGCGACTGGGCGCAGACCTCCGACCAGTGGATCGAGCAGGGTGGTCCGACGGGCGGAAAGGGCGCGCCGTACGACTTCGCCGTCATGCACGTGAAGCCCGAGAAGGGCAGCGAGGGCAAGTCGCTCGAGGAGACCGTCAGTTCGGCGCTCCCCGTGGACTTCAACGCCCCGGCGGTGCCCGAGATCAAGTCCATGACGGCGACCGGGTACCCGGCGGCGCCGCCGTACGACGGCCAGAAGCTGTTCCAGTGCGCCGACGAGCCGGGCCGGCTCTCGCTCACCAAGTCCGACCCGACGATGTACCGCGTCGGCTGCACCATGACGGGCGGTTCGTCCGGTGGCGGCTGGGTGGCGCGGGGCCGGGACGGCGAGCCCGCCCTTGTGTCGAACACCTCCATCGGCCCGGTGACGGCGGGCTGGCTGGCCGGCCCGCGCCTGGGCAAGGAGGCCAAGGGCGTCTACGGCGCGGTCAGCAAGAAGTTCGCCGGCCGCTGACGGTGTGCGGCGGGGCCGCCGGAAAACCTTCACGACCCCGCCGCCGTTCGTCCCCAACCTCATGGGCATAGTGGGGTGTTGTGTCAAGGCGGAGCCGCGCGGTCTCGCAGGGGCGTACATGTGACACGCACATGACAACACCTCGGCACCAGCACCAGCACCAGCACCAGCACCCGCACCCGCACCCGCACCCGCACCCGCACCCGCACCTACGATTCCGAATTCCGCGAGGCCGCGCCGCCACGCGCGCGCTCTCGCACCCACACGTTCTCTCGGGGGTAACAGCACCATGCGTTCCACTCCTGCGCCCTTCGCCCGCCGTCGCGGGCGGCGCGTCGCGCTCGCCACGACCGGGCTCGCCGCGGCCCTGGCGCTCACCGCCACCGCCTGCGGCCCGAACGACGACAAGGCGGGCGACCGGTCCGACGCGGCCGCCTCCCAGGGCGCCGACAACTCGGGGGCCGCTTCCGGGGGTTCCGACCCCAAGCTGCCGGACGACCTCGCCGACAAGCTGAAGAAGCACGGCATCGACCCGGACAAGTGGAAGAACGGCGCCTGGAAGAACTGGGACAAGGACGACTGGCTGCGCGAGTCCAAGGACTTCGTCAACCCGGTCATCGCCGGGCTCTGGAAGCCCGAGCGGATGCGGGAGGCCAAGGACCCCGACAAGACGATCGCCGCGAAGGACGCGGCCGCCGACCAGGGCGCGACCGACCCCGAGCCGACGCCGGTCCCGGCCAAGGCCGAGAAGACGCCGTACCACGAGAACGCCGCCCCGGTCGGCAAGATCTTCTTCGACTCCCCCGAGGGCTCGATGGTCTGCTCCGGCACGGTCGTGAAGGACCCGCGCAACCCCGGCAGGTCCAACCTCGTGTGGACCGCCGGCCACTGTGTGCACGCCGGGCGGAACGGCGGCTGGTACCGCAACATCGCGTTCGTGCCCTCGTACAACGACCTGGGCAAGTCCGAGGCCGAGCTGGGCCGCGCGACCTCGCAGGAGATGGCGCCCTACGGCCAGTACTGGGCGGACTGGGTCTCGACCTCCAACGAGTGGATCAACGAGGGCGGTCCGACGGGCGGCGCCGGCGCGACGCACGACTACGCCGTCATGCACGTCAAGCCGGAGCAGGGCGGCAAGTCCCTGGAGGAGACCGTCGGCAACGCTCTCGACGTCGACTTCTCGGCCCCCGCGACGCGGAGCGTCGGCTCGATGGGCGCCTGGGGCTACCCGGCCGCTCCCCCGTTCAACGGTCTGATCATGCACAAGTGCGTCGACAGGCCGGGGCGCCTTTCGCTCTCGCCGTCGCTGCCGACCATGTACCGCATCGGCTGCACCATGACCGGCGGCTCCTCCGGCGGCGGCTGGTTCCGTGCGGTGGGCGGCAAGACGAAGCTCGTGTCGAACACGTCCATCGGCCCGGCCGAGAACACCTGGCTGGCCGGACCGCAGCTGGGCGAGGGCGCCGAGCGGGTCTACGACATGATGAGCAAGAAGTACGGCTCCCAGTAGCCGTACGGCACGCCTGAATGCCACACGCGACACGGCGAAGGCCCGCCCCCCTGAGGAAGGGAGCGGGCCTTCGCCGTGTGTGCGCCGCCGTCAGTGCGTGGCCGGCACGTACGGGCCGAGCTCCGCGGCGAGCTCTTCGTGCACCCGCGCCTTGAGCAGCGTGCCGTCACCGGTGTGCTCCTCGGAGAGCACCTCGCCCTCGGCGTGGGCACGCGAGATGAGCTGGCCCTCCGTGTACGGGACGAGGGCCTCGATCTCGACCTCGGGCCGCGGCAGTTCGGTGTCGATGAGCCCGAGCAGCTCCTCGATGCCTGCGCCGGTGCGGGCCGAGACCGCGATCGCGTGCTTCTCGTTGCGCAGCAGCCGCTGGAGGACCAGCGGGTCCGCCGCGTCCGCCTTGTTGATCACCACGATCTCGCGGACGTCGGTCGCGCCCACGTCCCGGATGACCTCGCGCACGGCGGCCAGCTGCTCCTCCGGCACCGGGTGCGAGCCGTCCACCACGTGCAGGATCAGGTCGGAGTCGCCGACCTCCTCCATGGTGGAGCGGAACGCCTCGACGAGGTGGTGCGGCAGGTGCCGCACGAACCCGACGGTGTCGGCCAGGGTGTACACCCGGCCGCTCGGCGTCTCGGCCCGGCGCACGGTCGGGTCGAGGGTGGCGAACAGCGAGTTCTCCACCAGGACGCCCGCGCCCGTCAGGCGGTTGAGCAGCGAGGACTTGCCGGCGTTCGTGTACCCGGCGATGGCGACCGAGGGCACCTTGTTGCGCCGGCGCTCCTGTCGCTTGATGTCGCGGCCCGTCTTCATCTCCGCGATCTCACGGCGCATCTTCGCCATCTTCTCGCGGATCCGACGCCGGTCCGTCTCGATCTTGGTCTCACCGGGACCACGGGTGGCCATGCCGCCACCGCCGCCGCCACCCATCTGACGGGAGAGCGACTGACCCCAGCCGCGGAGCCTCGGCAGCATGTACTGCATCTGCGCCAGGGCGACCTGCGCCTTGCCCTCTCGGGACTTGGCGTGCTGGGCGAAGATGTCGAGGATCAGCGCGGTCCTGTCGACCACCTTGACCTTGACGACGTCTTCGAGGTGGATCAGCTGGCCGGGGCTCAGCTCACCGTCGCAGACGACCGTGTCGGCGCCGGTCTCCAGCACGATGTCGCGCAGCTCCAGGGCCTTGCCGGAGCCGATGTAGGTCGCCGGGTCGGGCTTGTCGCGGCGCTGGATGACGCCGTCGAGGACGAGCGCGCCCGCGGTCTCCGCGAGGGCGGCGAGCTCGGCGAGGGAGTTCTCCGCATCGTCGACCGTCCCGGAGGTCCACACGCCGACGAGGACCACGCGCTCCAGGCGGAGCTGGCGGTACTCGACTTCGGTGACGTCCTCGAGTTCGGTGGAGAGACCGGCGACACGGCGCAGGGCCGCGCGCTCGGAGCGGTCGAGCTGGTCGCCGTCCCGCGCTCCGTCGATCTCGTGGCTCCAGGCGACGTCCTCTTCCATCAGGGCATCGGCCCGAAGACCTTCGGGGTAGTTCTGCGCGAAGCTCTGTGCGTCCTGGGAAGGGGAAGAAGAGGAGGTCATTGGATCCTTACGTCGATGCTTCGATGGGAATGCGGCCGGATCCGGGGACCCGCCCTCGACGGATGCGTCATCCGTCACTGTCGACAACGCCCGGTACGGCCGGGAGATTCCCGTGACCTGCCCGGACCGGAAGGGCCGTGCCGTGCCGTCGTCGACCTGACGATGGTCGCACGGCACGGCCCGTCTCGTCATCCGTGTTTTCCCCTACGGGGTTCCCCGCCCCCGTCTCTTCTCGTCCGCCGGCCCTTCCCGGAGCTACCCGGCCTTCCCCGGAGCCTTCGCCTCCGGCGCCGTCGTGCGCCAGTCCGGGTGGCCCGGCATCGGCGGGGTCTTCTTGCCGTACAGCCAGGCGTCGAAGAATCCGCGCAGGTCACGCCCGGCGTGGTAGGAGGCCAGCCGGATGAAGTCGGCGGTCTCCGCGTTGCCGTCGCGGTGGATGTGGACCCACTGCCGCTCCAGGCTCTCGAAGGCGCGCTGCCCGATCTCCTGGCGCAAGGCGTACAGGACCAGGGCGCTGCCGTCGTAGACGACCGGCCTGAAGAGGCTGATCTTCTGTCCCGGAGCGGGCTCCTTGGGCTTGGCGGGCGGGCCACCGGCGGCGCGCCAGGCGTCCGACCGGCCGTAGGCCGCCCGCATCCGGTCCTTCAGGGGCCGCTTCGCCTTCTCCTCGGCGAAGAGCGCCTCGTACCAGGTGGCGTGGCCCTCGTTGAGCCATACGTCCGACCAGTTCCGGGGGCTGACGCTGTCGCCGAACCACTGGTGGGCCAGTTCGTGCACCATGATCGCGTCGACGTACCACTCGGGGATCCCGGGGTGGACGAACAGCTCCCTCTCGAAGAGCGAGAGCGTCTGTGTCTCCAGTTCGAAGCCGGTGCGGGCACCCGCCACCAGGACGCCGTAGGCCTCGAAGGGGTAGCGGCCGACCTTCTTCTCCATCCAGTCGATCTGGCCGGGTGTCCTCTTCAGCCAGCGCTCCAGGACCTTGCGGTCCTTGGTGGGCACCACATCGCGTACGACGAGGCCGTGCGGGCCCTCGCGGTGCAGGACGGTGGAGCGGCCGATGGACACCTGTGCCAGCTCGGTCGCCATGGGGTGGTGGGTGCGGTACTCCCAGGTGGTGGTCTTCGCGGTGTGCCGGGGCTCGGCGCTCGGCAGGCCGTTGGCGACGGCGGTGAGCCCCTTGGGGGTGGTCACGCGGAACGTGAACACCGCCTTGTCCGAGGGGTGGTCGTTGCAGGGGAAGACCAGGTGGGCCGCGTCCGCCTGATTGGCCATGGCGAGCCCGTCGTCGGTGGGCAGCCAGCCGCTCTGCGCCTCCTTGGTAGAGACGGGGTCACTGGTGTGCCGGACGGCGATGCGCAGAACTTCGCCGGGCCAGAGCGGTTCGGACGGCGTGAGGACCAGGTCCTCTCCGGAGCTGTCGAACCGGGCGGCCCGGCCGTTGATCTCGACGGAGCGCACCTTGCCGTGGGTGAAGTCCAGGTTCACCTGCTCCAGCGGAGCCGTGACCCGGGCGTCGATCTTGGTGATGGCGTCCAGCGGCTTGCGGTTGTCACCGTGATAGGTGAAGTCGATGTCGTACGACTCCACGTCGTACCCGGGGTTGCCCAGGTGCGGGAAGAGCGGGTCGCCGATGCCGAGGGGGGCGGCCGGCGACGGCGCGCTCGCCGCGACGAGGGCCGCGGAGGCGGTCGCCGCGATCAGTGCCACGGCGAGGCGGTGGGTGCGAAGGGCCTTGGGCCGCGGGGCCGAGGTCCGAGGGGTGAGCAGCATGGACTTACCGCTATCAGCGCGCGCCCGTCCCCGTGCGACGCCGCGCGCCATGCCACTCGAACGTGTCGCTCCGGGGCCCTCCTGATGGGCCGGGCCGCCTCGGTGGCGGGCCTGCGCGTGTCAGTGGGCGGCGGCCGCCGGGTGCTGGGCGCGGCTCACGTCGTACACGCCCGGCACGGCCCGCATGGCCCGCATCAGCCCCGGGAGGTGCGCCGCGTCGGGCAGTTGGAGCGTGTAGGTGTGGCGTACGCGCTGCTGGGTCGGTGGCTCCACGGTCGCGGAGACGATGGCGACGCCCTCCAGGGCGATCGCCTCGGTGAGGTCGGCGAGGAGGTGCGCGCGGCCGAACGATTCGGCGGTGAGGGTGACGCGGCACTCGGCGCTGTCGCCCCAGCGCACGCCCACCTCCGCGCGCCCGACCTCCTTCATGCGCTCCACCGAGGGGCAGCCGGCGCGGTGGACGGTCACGGCGCCGCCGCGGACGGCGAAGGCGGTGATGGCGTCGGGCGGCACCGGCGTACAACACCCCGCGAGCCGCACGGTGGCACCCTCGCGGTCCACCACGGCGGTCGCGGCGGCGGGGCGGGAGGCGTCGGGTGCCTCGGGGGCCTCGGGGCGTGGCGCGGCCGCCGGCGCCTGCTCGGGTGGGCGCGGCGGGGTGGCCGCGGGGGCGGACGCCGCGGTGGCGGGGTGGGTGGTGAGCCAGCGCCGGATGGCGATGCGCGCGGCCGGCGTGCGGGCGTGCTCCAGCCACTCGCGGGAGGGGCCCGAGGTGGCGTCCTGGCTCAGGAGCAGCTGCACGGTGTCGCCGTCCCGCAGGACCGTGCTGAGCGTCGCGAGGCGGCCGTTGACGCGGGCGCCGATGCAGGCGTGCGCGTCCTCGCCGTACTGGGCGTAGGCGGCGTCGACGCAGCTGGCGCCGGCGGGCAGGCCGAGGGTGCCGCCGTCGGACCGGAAGACGGTGATCTCGCGGTCCTGGGCGAGGTCCTCGCGCAGTGTCGACCAGAACGTGTCGGGGTCGGGGGCGGCCTGCTGCCAGTCGAGGAGCCGGGAGAGCCAGCCGGGCCTGGTCGGGTCCACGCGCTCGTCGTCGGCCCCGGAGTGCTCCTCCGGAGCAGGCGCGTAAGGGTTGCGGAGGGCGACGACGCCCGCCTCGGCGACCTGGTGCATCTGGTGCGTGCGGATGAGGACTTCGGCCACCTCGCCGTCGGGCCGGGCGACGGCCGTGTGCAGCGACTGGTAGAGGTTGAACTTCGGTACGGCGATGAAGTCCTTGAACTCCGAGACGACGGGCGTGAAGCAGGTGTGCAGTTCGCCGAGGACTCCGTAGCAGTCCGCGTCCTCGCCGACGAGCACCAGGAGGCGGCCGTAGTCGGAGGCGCGCAGCTCGCCGCGTTTGCGGTGCACCCGGTGGACGGAGAGGAAGTGGCGCGGCCTGATGAGCACTTCGGCCGTGATGCCGGCCTCGCGCAGCACGCCGCGCACCTCGTTCGCGATGTCCCCGAGCGGGTCGCCCTCGCGCTGGGCGTCGGCGGTGATGAGGGCCTGGACCTCGGCGTACTCCTGCGGGTGCAGGATCGCGAAGACGAGGTCCTCCAGCTCGGTCTTGAGCGCCTGGACGCCGAGGCGCTCGGCGAGCGGGATGAGCACGTCCCGGGTCACCTTGGCGATGCGGGCCTGCTTCTCGGGGCGCATGACGCCGAGCGTGCGCATGTTGTGCAGCCGGTCGGCGAGCTTGATCGACATGACGCGCACGTCGTTGCCGGTGGCGACGAGCATCTTGCGGAAGGTCTCCGGCTCGGCCGCCGCTCCGTAGTCGACCTTCTCCAGTTTGGTGACGCCGTCGACGAGATAGCAGACGTCGTCGCCGAACTCGGCCCGCACCTGGTCCAGCGTGACGTCCGTGTCCTCGACGGTGTCGTGGAGCAGGGAGGCGGTCAGCGTGGTGATCTCGGCGCCGAGCTGGGCGAGGATCAGGGTCACGGCGAGGGGGTGCGTGATGTACGGTTCGCCGCTCTTGCGCGTCTGGCCGCGGTGCGAGGACTCCGCGAGGACGTACGCCCGGCGCAGCGGGTCGGGGTCGGCGTCGGGGTAGTGGGCGCGGTGGGCCTCCACCACGTGGCCGATCGCGTCGGGGAGGCGGTCGCGGGCGCCGGGCCCCAGCAGGGCGGCCCTGCCGAGCCTGCGCAGGTCGAGACGGGCGCGGCCGCGCCTGCGCAGCCCCCCGGTCGTCAGGGGGACGGGCGTGGCAGGGTTCGTGGCCTCCGCGCTCATGGGCACCTCCGGCTGCGTCGACCGGCGGTGAACGGACGGTGACGTACTCCGTCCGGGCCGGTGCTTGATGCTACCGAGCCCATCACGCGGCACTGACCGCCTCTCGCCGAGCGTGAAACGGATCACCCATTCGAGCGACACTTCATGCGATTGCCGTTTCGAGCCATTCGGACGCGAACTCGCCTTCGGCGACGATGACGGCGGGGCCGGTCATCTCGATCTCGCCGTCGGGGTGCTCGGTGATCACCAGGCGGCCGCCGAGGACCTCGACGGTGTACGTCACCGGGGCCCCGGTGACGGCCGGGTCAAGCGCGTCTCTGCGGGCCGCGGCGACGGCCACGGCGCACGTGCCCGTGCCGCAGGAGCGGGTCTCGCCCGCGCCGCGCTCGTGCACGCGCATGGCGACGTGGCGCGGGCCGCGGTCGACGACGAATTCGACGTTCACCCCGTCGGGGTAGGCGGAGGCGGGGCTGAAGAGCGGGGCTTCGTAGAGGGTGCCCGCTTCGGAGAGGTCGTCCACGAAGGCGACCGCGTGGGGATTGCCCATGTTCACGTTGAGCGCGGGCCACCGGTGCTCGGAGACGGAGACGGTGACGTCCCCGCCGGGGAGCAGCGCCTTGCCCATCCCGACGGTGATCTCGCCGCCGGATTCCGCCTTGGCGATGTGCACGCTCTTCACGCCGCCGCGGGTGGCCACCGTGAGGTCGCCCTCGCCGACGTGGCCGGCGTGCTGGAGGTAGCGGGCGAAGACGCGCACTCCATTGCCGCACATCTCGGCGATCGAGCCGTCGCCGTTGCGGTAGTCCATGAACCACTCGGCGCGGTCGGCGAGATGGCGGGCCTCGGGGTGGGCGGCGGAGCGCACGACGTGCAGGACGCCGTCGGCGCCGATGCCCGCGCGGCGGTCGCACAGGGCGGCCACGGCGGCCGGGGACAGCTCGACGGCGTTGTCCGGGTCCGGGATGATCACGAAGTCGTTCTCGGTCCCGTGCCCCTTGAGGAAGGCGATCCGCGTGCTCATTCCTCGATCGTACGGGGTGGGTACGACAGGCGGTCCGCGCGGTGCCGCGAAGGCGCCGGCGGAGCGGTCCCGACAGCGGCGCGACGCCGGCCGGTGTCAGCGGAGGCGGGCCACCCGCCACACGGCGAGGACCGCGGCGCCGAGGAACAGCAGGGCGTAGCCGCAGACGACCCGCCAGTCCGGGCGGCGCCCCGAGCCCCGCTCGGGCAGTCCGGGCCAGGTGTGTCCGACGCGGCGGGCGGCCATCATGCCCCAGCCGGCCGCGCAGCAGCTGATCAGCAGGCCGAGCATGGCGACCACCGCGCCGCCGTCGCCGAACTCGAAGGCCAGCGGGAAGGCGAACATCAGCGAGCCGACCGCGGCGAGGATCACGATGGGCGCGAGCTGCCAGACGCGCAGCCGCCGCTGCGGGCGCAGCTCGACCTCGACCTCGTCCTGCGCGGACATCTCGTCCGCCCCGGGTCCGTCGTCCGTCACGCCGCTCCCGCTCTCGTCGGGACCGTCGGGACTCAGCTGCTCTCCGCCGTCATGCGCGGTGTCACGAGGGCCGGCCTCCATCGCCACGCGCCCTCCCACTCCGGACTCCACCTGTCGATCGATGGTCGATGATGGCACGGCGTCAGGTGCGCGGATGACCCGCGGGGCGTCCCGATGCCATCACGTGATCAGGCTGTGACCGGTCGTTCGACCAACGCGAGGGCACGGGAAGGAAGTTCCCCCCGGTCGGCCATGGCGCCGCTCAGCCAGTGCACCCGGGGGTCGCGCCGGAACCACGAGTCCTGACGGCGTGCGAAGCGTTTGGTGGCGCGCACGGTCTCGGCGCGCGCCTCGTCCTCGGTGCACTCCCCCGCGAGGGCGGCGAGCACCTGCTGGTAGCCGAGGGCCCGGGACGCCGTGCGTCCCTCGCGCAGCCCCCGCGCCTCCAGCGCGCGTACCTCGTCGACCAGGCCGGCGTCCCACATGCGGTCCACGCGCGTGGCGATGCGCTCGTCGAGTTCGGGGCGCGCCACGTCGACGCCGATCTGGACCGTGTCGTACACGGAGTCGTGGCCGGGGAGGTTGGCGGTGAAGGGCTTGCCGGTGATCTCGATGACCTCAAGGGCGCGCACGATCCGGCGGCCGTTGCCGGGCAGGATCGCCTGCGCCGCCCCGGGGTCGGCGGCGGCGAGGCGGGCGTGCAGGGCGCCGGGGCCGCGCAGGGTGAGCTCCTCCTCCAGGCGGGCCCGTACGGCGGGGTCGGTGCCGGGGAACTCCAGGCGGTCGACGGCCCCCCTGACGTACAGCCCGGAGCCGCCGACGAGGATCGGCCAGCGGCCCTCGGCGAGGAGGCGGTCGATCTGCGCGCGGGCCAGTCGCTGGTACTCGGCGACGCTGGCCGCCTCCGTGACGTCCCAGATGTCGAGCAGCTGGTGGGGCACGCCGCCGCGCTCCTCGGGCGTCAGCTTGGCGGTGCCGATGTCCATCCCCCGGTAGAGCTGCATGGAGTCCGCGTTGACGACTTCGCCGCCAAGGCGCTGGGCGAGGAAAACGCCCAGATCGGACTTTCCTGCCGCGGTGGGACCGACGACGGCGATGACCCGCGGGGCGGGAGCTGCACTACTCACCGCACCAGTCTCGCAAACACCCGCAAGTCTTCCCGAACGAGCTACGTGACGGCACGCCTCCCAGGTCGTTGCCTGTTGCGAGGTCTCGGCCGCCGGTTTCGAGGACCGATGCCCCGGGCGACGCAATGGGCGCACCGGGTGGGGCGGGGTTTCGCCCACACGAGTAACGTATGGAGTAGATATGGGCGTTTTTGCAAGGTTCCGCCGGAAGGCCAAGGACAGCGAGGAGGCGGCGCCGGCCGAGGTGTCCACCGACGCGCAGACGCCCGAGGCGGCCGAGGCCGCTGGGGAGTCCTCCGAGGCCGAGGGGTCCGCCGAGCGCGAGGGAGCCGCCGAATGCCCTGCCGAGGCCAAGGCCGAGCCGGCCGTCAAGACCGACGCGGACACCGAGAGCGCCGGCGAGGACAAGCCCGCGGAGTCCGCCGAGGCGGCGGACGGCGTGGACATCCCGAAGCAGCAGTCGGCCGGCGAAGCGGCCGACAACGAAGCCGGTGAGGGCGCCCGGAAGTAGCACCCCGGCGAACTCCCGGCGAGGGAAGGTGAATGCATGGGCTTCCTGGACCGCCTGAAGGACAAGCTGGCCCCTGCCAAGGGCAAGGTCTCCGACCTCGCACAGCAGCACGGGGACAAGATCGACCAGGGGCTGGACAAGGCCGCGAAGGTCGTCGACGCGAAGACCAAGGGCAAGTACAGCGACAAGATCCACACGGGAACGGGAAAGGCGAAGGACGCCGTCGACCGTCTCGCCGGCCCTGCGCACGGCACGGACGGGCACGGCGGGGGCACGGGCGGCAGCGCCACTCCTCCCCCGCCCCCGACGCCTCCCGCGGCTCCCTGAACCGCATCGGCGGACGGCCGTGAAGCATCCTGCTTCGCGGCCGTCGCCGCGTGTGGGGGCTGTTCCCCGGAAGGCCGTCCGGGCCCGGCGCGGGCCGCCGGCGGGGCCCTCAGGACCAGGCGGCCACGAGGTACCCGACGCCGTAGGGCGCGTCCTCGTAGAGCAGCTCTCCGCTCAGCGCCGCGCCGTCGGCCGCCCCGGCGAGCACCTGCCAGGGTGCGCGGCCCGCCGCCTTCAGTTCGTGCGCCAGATCCGCGTCCAGTGCCTTCAGCGCGCCGACGTCCGCCGTGCCGAGGGCGCGGCCGGCCGCCGCGTCGAAACCGGCCGCCCGCTCATCGAGGTAGCCGGGGGCCTTCAGCGTGCGGCACGCGCTGGCGTCGCCCATCACCAGCAGCGCCACCCGGTCGGCCCGCGCCCCGATCTCCGCCCCCGCCGCGAGGCAGCGCTCGGCGGCGAGGGCCTCCCCGACGGCCAGGCCTGCCGGCGGGGCGGTGGACCACCCGGTGCGCGCGAGCAGCCAGGCGGCCACGGCGAGCGAGGGCGGCAGCTCGCGCCCAGCCGGCGCACCCTCGTCGGTGCCGGGCCCGAGCCGTACGTCGAGGTCCACCCCGAAGCCCCGGAAGGAGCCAAGGGTGCCTTGCGGATACGGCTCGCTTTCGCCCGGTCCGTCGGCGGGCCCGACCACGACGAGGCGATCGGGCCGGGATGCGGCGAGCACCCCTAGGGCGTCGGTGCACGCCGCGCGCGCGGCGTCCAGTTCCGGGGCGGCTCCCGCGGCGACGGCGGGCACGAGCAGGGGCGCGCTGGGGCAGACGGCTGCGGCGACAAGCATGATCCGCAGACTAACGCGCACCCGGTGGGCGACCGGCCCGATCAGTCACAGCCGCAGCCGCTCCCCGTGGCCACCGGCAGCGGGGCCGGGGCGCCGATCTTCGGCAGGCCCAGCATGACGCCCGCGGGCTTCGCGGCCGCCTCGGTGTTGCGCTTCTGCCACGCGTCACCCGCGCGCGTGGGGCGTACGTTCAGCACGGCGCCCTCGGCGAGCAGGTGGTGCGGGGCGGCGTAGGTGATCTCGACCGTCACGACGTCGCCGGGGCGCACCTCGGTGTCCGGCTTGGTGAAGTGCACCAGGCGGTTGTCGGGAGCGCGGCCGGAGAGGCGGTGCGTGGTTCCGTCCTTTCGGCCCTCGCCCTCGGCGACCATCAGGTCCAGGGTGCGGCCGACCTGCTTCTTGTTCTCCTCCCAGGAGATCTCCTCCTGGAGGGCCACCAGACGCTCGTAGCGCGCCTGGACGACCTCCTTGGGGATCTGGTCCTCCATGGTCGCGGCCGGGGTCCCGGGGCGCTTGGAGTACTGGAAGGTGAAGGCGTTGGCGAAGCGGGCCTCGCGGACGACGTGCATGGTCTGCTCGAAGTCCTCCTCGGTCTCGCCGGGGAAGCCCACGATGATGTCGGTGGAGATGGCCGCGTCCGGCATGGCCGCGCGGACCTTCTCGATGATCCCCAGGAAGCGGTCCTGGCGGTAGGAGCGGCGCATCGCCTTGAGGATCGGGTCGGAGCCGGACTGCAGCGGCATGTGCAGCTGCGGCATCACGTTGGGCGTCTCGGCCATGGCGGCGATGACGTCGTCGGTGAAGTCGCGGGGGTGCGGGGAGGTGAAGCGCACGCGCTCCAGGCCCTCGATCCCGCCGCAGGCGCGCAGCAGCTTGCTGAAGGCCTCGCGGTCGCCGATGTCCGAGCCGTACGCGTTCACGTTCTGCCCGAGGAGGGTGATCTCGCTGACGCCTTCGCCGACGAGCGCCTCGATCTCGGCGAGGATGTCGCCGGTCCTGCGGTCCTTCTCCTTGCCGCGCAGGGCGGGGACGATGCAGAAGGTGCAGGTGTTGTTGCAGCCCACGGAGATGGAGACCCACGCGGCGTACGCGCTCTCGCGGCGCGTGGGCAGCGTCGAGGGGAACGCCTCCAGGGACTCCGCGATCTCGACCTGCGCCTCTTCCTGGACGCGGGCGCGCTCCAGGAGGACCGGCAGCTTGCCGATGTTGTGCGTGCCGAAGACGACGTCGACCCAGGGCGCCTTCTTGACGATGGTGTCGCGGTCCTTCTGGGCGAGACAGCCGCCGACGGCGATCTGCATCCCGGGCCGCTTGGTCTTCATCGGGGCCAGGCGGCCGAGATTGCCGTACAGGCGGTTGTCGGCGTTCTCCCGCACGGCGCACGTGTTGAAGACGACGACGTCGGCGTCGCCGTCGGCTCCTTCGGGCGCACGTTCGTAGCCGGCGTCCTCCAGCAGCCCGGAGAGCCGCTCGGAGTCATGGACGTTCATCTGGCACCCGTAGGTGCGCACCTCGTAAGTCTTCGCGCTCATCTCGCCCCCCAGGGTACGGGGTCGCCACGCGCGTGTGGCCGGGGACGGCGGCCGGGGCTCCCCGGGGGCGGCCGTCAGGGCCCCGAGGTGTGACCTCGCCCCTGGTCATCCCGGTGAGGGTGCTGGCAGGATCGCGCGCATGCTCCAGGCACTCCCCCGCATCGGCAGGCGCCGCGCCCTCCAGGGCGCGGCCGCCGCGCTCGTGGTGTTCGGGCTGCTGGTGTGGTGGCTGATGCCCATGGGCGAGAGCTCCCCGAGCGGCCGGATCACGTTCAGCACGGGCGTGCGCAACGGCGTCTACGAGCGGTACGGCAAGCTCTTGCGCTCGGCGATCTCGCAGGACATGCCGGAGGTGGACGTCGATCTGCGCAACAGCCAGGGGTCGCCGCAGAACGTCGAGCGGGTGGCCACGGGCGAGGCCGACTTCACCATCGCGGCCGCCGACGCCGTGGAGAAGTACCGCCTGGAGGGCGCACCGGGGGCGGACCGCCTGCGCGGCTGCGCGCGCCTCTACGACGACTACGTGCAGCTCGTGGTGCCCCGGGGCTCCGACATCCACTCCGTGGCGGATCTGCGGGGCAAGCGGGTGGCGGTGGGGCAGGACCGCTCCGGCGTGCGGCTGATAGCGGACCGGGTGCTGGACGCCGCGGGGCTCGACCCGCGGACGGACATCGAGCCGGTGTCGGCGGGCATCGACACCATGCCCGACCTGTTGCGGAGGGGTTCGATCGACGCCTTCTTCTGGTCGGGCGGGCTGCCGACGACCTCGGTGCGGGTGCTTTCGAAGAAGACGGACATTCGTCTCGTCGGACTCGGCTACCTCGTCGACAAGCTGCACGAGCAGGGCGGCGCCTCGCGCTACTACCGGGCCGCGACCATGCCGGCCGACGCCTATCCGCACGCCCAGCAGGGCTCCGCCGTGCCGACCCTGGCGGTGGCCAACCTCCTGGTCACCACCGACCGGGCCGACGCCGACCTCACCGCCGGGCTGACCCGGACCGTCATCGACAGCCGGGACCACATCGGCGACCAGGTGCACGCGGCCCAGCTGGTGGACCTGCGCACCGCCCTGTTCACCGACCCCCTGCCGCTGCACGACGGGGCGCGCCGCTACTACCGCTCGGTCAAGCCGTGAGCGGGTGACTCCGGCAAGGCCGCGGAACGGCCCTCAGGGGCCCGTCGACGGCTCGCTGCGGGGGACGCTGACGCTCACCCTCAGTCCGTGCGGTTCGTTCCGCGCGTACGCGATGGAGCCGCCGCCCGCCGCGAGCAGGGCCCGCGAGATGGACAGGCCGAGGCCCGAGCCCTTGACGTTCTGGTGGCGGTTGCTGCGCCAGAAGCGGTCGCCGACGCGGGCCAGCTCGTCGTCGGTGAGCCCGGGGCCGCCATCGGTGACCACGACGGTCGTCGAGCCGTTGCCCGAGGAGACCGCCACGTGGACCGGTCCGCCTTCGGGGGTGAACTTCAGGGCGTTGTCGATCACCGCGTCCAGTGCGCTGGAGAGGGCGACCGGGTCGGCCCAGCCGGTGGTCGCCGGGCACTCGCCCGTCAGCCGTACCCCCCGCTGCTCGGCGAGCGGGCGCCAGGAGGCGACGCGCTCGGCGGCCAGTTCACCGATGTCGATGAGGCACAGGTCCGCCGCGGCGTGTTCGGCCAGCGCCAGGTCGAGCAGGTCGTCCAGGACCTGGGCGAGGCGCTTGCCCTCGGTGCGGACCGAGGCGATCTCCTCGTTGCCCTCGGGCAGTTCGAGGGCGAGCAGTTCGATGCGCAGCAGCAGGGCGGAGAGGGGGTTGCGCAGCTGGTGGGAGGCGTCGGCGACGAAGGCGCGCTGCTGTTCGAGCACGTCCTCGACGTGGTCCGCCATCTCGTTGAACGAGCGGGCGAGGCGCCTGAGTTCCGGTGGCCCGCCGGCCGCCGCGACGCGCGATTTGAGGCGTCCGGTGGCTATGTCGTGCGTGGTGGCGTCCAGGACGCGCACGGGGCGCAGCACCCAGCCCGTGAGCCGCAGGGCGGCTCCGACGGCCAGGAGCATCGCCGCGAACTCCCCTGCGGCGATCAGCAGCCAGCCGTACAGCGTCTTGGAGCGCATGCGTCCGGTCGGCGAGTCGGTGACGACGACGGCGATGACGTCCCCGTCCCTGATCACCGGGGACGCGACGGCGAGGCGGCCGCGCCGCCACGGCCACACCTGCTCGGGGTCGTGGCTGCCACGGGAGCGCAGGGCTTCCCGGAAAGCGCCGCGGACGTCTCCCTCGGTGGGCAGGTACCAGGTGGCGGGGGCGTGTGCCATGGGGCTGTCGTCGCGGTAGAAGACGCCTGCCCTGATGCCGTAGACCTCGTAGTAGTCGTCGAGTTCCTTCTGCAGGGTCTCGCGGCGCTCGTCGGTGTCGCCCTTGACGCGGGAGCCCGAGGGCCGCTTGGTGACGAACTGCGCGAGGGAGGCGAAGCGGGCCGTGTCGTCGATCCGGTCGACGACCGCCTTCTGCTGCTGCGCCGCCGCGACACTGACGGCCAGCGGGAAGCCGAGCGCGAGCAGGACGCCCGCCATGAGGACGATCAGCAGCGGGAGGAGGCGTGAGCGCACCGGTCCTCGCTCTTGCTACGTGGCCGGGGCGACGAGGCGGTAGCCGACGCCGCGCACCGTCTCGATCAGCGCCGGCATGTGCAGCTTGGCCCGCAGGGACGCCACGTGTACTTCCAGGGTGCGTCCCGTCCCTTCCCAACTGGTGCGCCAGACTTCGCTGATGATCTGCTCGCGGCGGAACACCACTCCGGGGCGCTGGGCGAGGAGGGCGAGCAGGTCGAACTCCTTGCGGGTCAGTTGGACGACCGAACCGTCCACGCTGACCTGCCGGGTGGGCAGTTCGATGTGCACGGCTCCCAGCCGCAGCTCGCTGTCGCCCGGTACCGCCGCGCCGCCGGGGGTGGGTCGCCGGATGACCGCGTGGATGCGGGCGATGAGTTCTCCGGTGTCGTACGGCTTCACCACGTAGTCGTCGGCTCCGAGGTTGAGGCCGTGGATCCGGGAGCGCACGTCCGAGCGCGCCGTCACCATGATCACCGGTGTCGAGCCGCGCTTGCGGATCTTGCCGCAGACCTCGTAGCCGTCCTGGTCGGGCAGGCCGAGGTCGAGGAGGACCACTCCGAAGGGGGGCGCCTGCGCGGGGAGCAAAGCCTGCAGCGCCTCCTCGCCGCTGCGGGCGTGCACGACGTCGAAGCCGTGCCGGGCCAGGATCGCGGACAGGGCGGCGGCCACGTGATCGTCGTCCTCGACAAGAAGCAGTCTCATACGGGCCCCCTCCAATTCATCCGTGGTTCGACCGTGGCCGGTACTCGCGCGAGCGCACCAAGGCATCCACGCCGATGGATGAGGACCGCGTCAAGAGGGTTCGGGTCACGGACACGTTCCGTTATCCAGCCGGTACGGACATCGTGGGCCCTCTTCACACGGAGTGTCCGGTTGCGGCCGGATCGTTATGCTCAATTTCCCCTCAGATGTAATGACGCTGGTCGCACTGGGTGATTACTGTCCTCCCCAACCGAGGAGGATGGAGCAACAAGCCGTGACCGAAGTATCGGTGACCAAGGACGCCATACCGCCCGGGGCGGACGACCTGGTCGTGCTGAAGAACGTCAACAAGCACTTCGGCGCTCTGCACGTCCTCCAGGACATCGACCTGACCATCGCCCGCGGCGAGGTCGTCGTGGTGATCGGCCCCTCCGGGTCGGGCAAGTCGACCCTGTGCCGCACCATCAACCGCCTGGAGACGGTCGACTCGGGAGACATCTCGATCGACGGCAAGCCGCTGCCCCAGGAGGGCAAGGAGCTGGCCCGTCTCCGTGCGGACGTGGGCATGGTCTTCCAGTCGTTCAACCTTTTCGCGCACAAGACGGTGCTCGAGAACGTGACGCTGGGCCAGACCAAGGTGCGCAGGACCGGCAAGGCGGAGGCCGAGACGAAGGCCCGCGCCCTGCTGGACCGCGTGGGGGTCGCCTCACAGGCCGACAAGTACCCCGCGCAGCTCTCCGGCGGTCAGCAGCAACGTGTCGCCATCGCACGCGCGTTGGCGATGGACCCCAAGGTGATGCTCTTCGACGAGCCCACGTCGGCGCTCGACCCGGAGATGATCAACGAGGTCCTCGAGGTGATGCAGCAGCTCGCCCGCGACGGGATGACGATGATCGTCGTCACCCACGAGATGGGCTTCGCCCGGTCGGCGGCGAACCGTGTCGTCTTCATGGCGGACGGCCGGATCGTCGAAGAGGCCACGCCGGACCAGTTCTTCAGCAACCCGCGCAGCGACCGGGCCAAGGACTTCCTGTCGAAGATCCTTAAACACTGAGGCTTCACGCCGTCTCAACTCCAGTCGAATCAGAGGATGTTCCCCATGAAGCTCCGTAAGTCCGTTGCCGTGGCGGCGGCCGTCGCCGCGCTCTCGCTGACCGCCACCGCCTGCGGCGGCAAGGAGGGCTCCGCCGGCGACAAGCCGCAGGGCCCGGACAGCAAGGACACCAAGGCCCTCAGCTACACGGTCAAGAAGGACGTGTCGCTCGACTCGTCCGTCTTCAAGGCGGCCAAGAAGCGCGGCAAGCTGATCGTCGGCGCCAAGGCCGACCAGCCGTACCTGGGCTTCGAGGACCAGTCGACCAAGGAGCGGTCCGGCTTCGACATCGAGATCGCGAAGATGATCGCGGCGGACCTGGGCTTCTCGGCGAAGCAGATCGAGTACAAGACGGTCGACTCCGGCGCCCGGGAGACCGCGGTCTCCAAGGGCGACGTCGATCTGATGATCGGCACGTACACGATGAACGACGAGCGCAAGAAGCAGATCGACTTCGCCGGGCCGTACTACCACGCCGGCGCCTCCCTGCTCGTCCGCAAGGACGAGAAGGACATCAAGGGCCCGGAGACCGTCCGCGGCAAGAAGGTCTGTTCCATCGTCGGCTCCACGCCGCTGCAGAACATCAAGAAGCCGAAGTACGGCGCCAAGGTGACCGAGCTGTCCAAGTACTCCGAGTGCGTGGCGCAGATGCTCAACGACCAGGTCGACGCCGTCACCACCGACGACGCCATCCTGATGGGCTACGCGGCGCAGAACCCGAAGAAGCTCAAGGTCGTCGGCAAGCCCTTCTCCGACGAGCCCTACGGCGTCGGCCTCAAGAAGGGCGACAAGGCCCTGCAGAAGGCCGTCGCGGACGCCATCAAGGCGCACCAGGAGAACGGCGACTACAAGAAGGCCTTCGAGGCCACCCTCGGCAAGTCCGGCTCCGAGTACAAGGACCCGCCGGCCTTCACCGACCCCAAGTAGGACCCCCGCGCCCCGCTTCGTACGGCCGACACGTCCGTACGGGGCGGGGCGTCCTGTGAGCCCATCGCCGCCCGACCGCCCTCTCGCGGAGAATTCATGAACGTACTGACCGACAACCTGTCGCTGTTCCGCGAGGGGTTCATCGGCACCGTGGAGCTGACCGTGGTCAGCGGGGTCATCGCCATGGTGCTCGGCGTGATCATCGCCGCATTCCGCGTCTCCCCGGTGCCGCCGCTGCGCGTCTTCGGCACCCTGTGGGTGAACATCCTCCGGAACACCCCGCTGACGCTGCTGTTCCTGGTGGCCTTCTTCATCCTCCCCAAGATCCTCTTCCCGGACATGGACTCCTTCGTGCTCGGCGTCGTGGCGCTGGGGTTCTACACCTCGTCGTTCGTGGCCGAGGCACTGCGCTCCGGCATCAACACCGTGCCGATGGGCCAGGCCGAGGCGGCCCGCGCGATCGGCATGAGCTTCACGCAGGTCATGCGGGTGGTGGTGCTCCCGCAGGCCACCCGTGCGGTGGTCGCCCCGATGGGGTCGATCTTCATCGCGCTGACGAAGAACTCCGCCATCGCGGGCAGCTTCGACAACGTCGACCTGTTCAACGTCGCCAAGACCCTCAGCAACGAGGGCTACGACATAGCCATGATCTTCGTCTGGATCACGGTCGCGTACCTGATCATCACGTACGCCATCAACGGCGCCTTCCGGCTGTTGGAGCACCGCATGGAGGTCGCCCGATGAGTGCCAGTGTCCTCTTCGACGCACCCGGGCCCAAGGCCAAGGTCCGCAACCGGATCTACTCCATCGCCGGCACCGCGGCGGTCCTCGGCCTGATCGTCTGGGCCGTCCTGCGGCTCAACGAGAAGGGCGAGTTCGAAGGCGCCCTGTGGGACATCTTCAACTACTCCGGCATCCGCGAGAACATCTTCGAAGCGCTCCTGGCCACGCTCAAGGCCTTCGCGCTCGCCGCGGTGCTCTCGCTGGCCTTCGCGGTCGTGCTGTGTGTCGGCAGGCTGTCCGAGCACCGGGTGGTGCGCTGGGCCTCGGTGATCTTCATCGACCTCTTCCGGTCGATCCCGCTGCTGATCACGATCTTCGCCCTGTGGGTCGGCATCGTCGGCGACGTGACGCCGTTCTGGGCGCTGGTCCTCGGCCTGTCGATCTACAACGGCTGCGTCCAGGCCGAGGTCCTGCGCGCGGGCGTGAACGCCGTGCCGAAGGGCCAGCGGGAGGCCGCCTACGCCCTGGGCATGAGCAAGACGCAGGTGACGGCCGGCATCCTGTTCCCGCAGGCCGTGCGCTCCATGCTGCCGACGATCATCAGCCAGCTCGTGGTGACGCTCAAGGACACCTCGCTCGGCTACATCATTCTGTACCCCGAGCTGCTGTACTCGGCGCGGCTGATCGCCAACAACACCCCCGTGAACGGCACGTACCCCTTCGTCCAGACGGTCGCGGTCGTCGGTGCCATCTACATCGGGCTCTGCCTGGCGCTCTCCTCGCTGGCCACCTGGATCGAGAAGCGCGGGCGCCGCACCAAGACCGGCATCGTGGTGGCCGCCGCGGCGGAGCCCGCGGAGACGCCCGCCGTACTGGACGCGGCCACGCCGCTCGGCCCGACGGTGGCCACGGAGGCGGACAAGGGCCCGACCGACGACACCAACGGCTCGGTTGGGAAATCCAACTGACGTAGCGTCGACATAGTGTGTGGGGGGTGGCCACCGAGCCGCCCCCCACACGCGTCTCCCTGGGCCCGCCTCCCCCTCCCGGCAGGCCGCTCCGCTGTTACTTCCTGGTGAACGCCACTGCCGTCGTCACTTGACGCAAGCACCGGCAATGGGTTGCATACGTTCTGTGATCGTGCACCGGGCTCCAACTGCCAGCTCCTACAGGTACGTCCAGCGCTTCCGAGCAGCCCGGACCCTCGGCTCCCGACGGGCCGGAGGGTGTGTGCCGTGGACCCGGTGATCGTCGTCGGCGCGGGACCCGTCGGCCTCGCCCTGGCTCTCGCCCTCGCCCGCCACTCGGTGCCCACGGTGGTCCTGGACGACGGTCCCGGCAAGGACGAGCAGCGCCTGGCGCGGACGGTCGTGCTCCGGGAGGACACCGCCGGCTTCGTGGAACGGCTGGTGGGCCACTCGCTCGGTGATCCGCGGTCGGGTGCGCGCTGGACCAATTGGCGGTCCCTTCGGCGCAAGCAGGTGATGCGGGAGCTCTCCTTCGGGGACGAGGTGCCCGCCCCGCTGCACGTGCCGCAGCACGTGCTGACCGGTGCGCTGCGCGACGCCATCGCCCACGAGCGCCTGGTCGAGATGGCGGTGGGGAGCAAGCTCGACGCCCTGGAACAGGACTCCTCCGGAGTGACCGCCCACACGCGCGGGCCGAAGGACACGTGGTGGCGGGGCAGTTACCTGGTGGGGTGCGACGGGTCCCGCTCGACGGTGCGCAAGCTGCTCGACATCCGCTTCCCCGGCCGTACGGCCGTCGAGCGACACGCCGTGGCAGCACTGCGTACGGAACTTCCCTGGCCCGGTGAGGCGTTGCTGCACCGGATGCCTCCGTGGCGCGGCGCGGGCGCCGAGGTGACCGGGCGCCCGCTGGTGGACGGGGTGTGGCGCCTCGACTGGCTGCTGCCGCCGCGCGGCGAGCTGGTGACCCCCGACGCCCTCGTCCAGCGGATCCGGGAGACCCTCGCCGGCTGGTGCGGGGGTGCCACACCGCCGTACGAACTGCTCGACACCGGTGTCCACCTCGTCCACCACCGCCTCGCCCGCCGGTGGCGGGTCGGCCGCTCCTTCCTCGCCGGGGACGCCGCGCATCTACTCGGCGCGCTCGGAACGCAGGGACTCGACGAGGGGCTGCGGGACGCCGACAACCTCGCGTGGAAGCTGGCGTTCGCCTGGCACCACGGCGAGCGCGACGCGCTGCTCGACAGCTACCAGGCCGAGCGGCGGGCCGGCGTGGCCGCGCGCCTGCGCGCCGCCGACCAGTCGCTGCCGGTCCTGCGGGGCGGCAAGGGCCTGCGCTCCTACGTGCCGGGGTCCGCGCGCGGGCACGACGCGCTCCTCACGGACGGCCACGTGGGGCGCGGGCCGCTCGGCGCGCCCTCGTCGTACGCGCACTCGCCGCTGGCGCCCGCGCCCTCGGAGTCCGAGGTGGCGGTGGGCACGGAGGTGGGCGCGCCCGTGGCCGATGTGCGGGTGACGGCGCCCGACGGCTCGTTCGTCCAGCTGCGGGAACGGCTCGGGTTCGGCCGGCTCCTCGTCCTCCTGGTCGCGCCGGGCACCGTGGTGTGGGAGCGGCGGCACTGGGTGACGGCCGGGATCATGCCGCGCCTCGCCGCCGCCGTCACGGCGCTGCCGCACCCCGCCGAACTGCTCGTCGCGGAGAGCTACCCCGGGGCCGCCGCGCACTCGGTCCTGCTCATCCGCCCCGACGGCCACCTGGTCACCGCGCTCTCCGGAGTGCGCCCCGCCGAGCTGTACGCGGCGGCCGAGGCGGCGGTGGGCGGCGCGAAGCCGGTGAAGCGCGCCGCCAAGGACGGGGCCGGTGAAGCGGCGGACGCCGGTGACGACGCCCAGCGGGGCGGTGGCGGTGGCGGGGAGACCCGAGTGAGCGCGGAGGGGAGCAGCGGGGCCAAGGCGCGGGCGGGGCGGCCGGCGAAGTGAGGGGCGGCGGCGCGGGCGGGGCGGTTGGCGGTGTGCGGGAGGCGGGGCGCCCGGCGTCGTTGCGGGCGAGGCGGCCGGCGTCGTTGCGGGCGGGGCGGCCGGCGTCGTTGCGGGCGGGGCGGCCGGCGTCGTTGTGGGCGAGGCGGCCGGCGTCGTTGCGGGCGGGGCGGCCGGCGTCGTTGCGGGCGAGGCGCCTGGCGTCGTTGCGGGCGGGCGGCCGGTGTGGTTGCGGGCGAGGCACCCGGCTTCGTCGCGGGCGGGCGGCCGGCGTCGCTGTGGGCGAGGCGGCCAGCGTCGTTCGGGCGAGGCGCCCAGTGTGGTTGCGGGTGGGGCGGTGACCGATCGCCGGGACCCCGGCGACCGCATGCTGAGCAGCAGTTGACCGCCTCCCACCTCCATGGTCTACTCCGGATCGTGACCGACACCGATGTGCGCCTGTGGCGGAGGGTCCACATGGACCTCGTCCGCTACGCGGGCTGCGTGTGTCTCCCGTCCTGCTGATGCCGCGTCTGTCATCCGCGCGCTGAGCGCCTTCCCGCGGCCTGCTCGCGCGCTCTTCAGCGAACTTCCTGGACGGTACCCGTGTCTGTTTCCGCCATCACTCCCTCGCGCACGCCCGCGCGCCCGACGGCTCCCACCGCCGCCGAACTCCTCGACTTCGTGCGCCGCAGCGCGGCCGACGCCCGGCTCATCGCCTCCCTGCCGCTGGATCCCGAGGGCCGCACCTGGGTGCGCCTCGCGGGGCCGGGCGGCAGCGAGGCCTGGCTGATCGGCTGGCCGCCGGGCAGCGGCACCGGCTGGCACGATCACGCGGAGTCGGTCGGCGCGTTCCTCACCGCCGCTGGCACGCTCAAGGAGAACTCCCTGGCCGTACGTCTGCCCACCGACGGCTGGAAGACCCTGGAGCTCTCCGAGGACGTCGACCGGGAACGAGAACTGGCGCGCGGTCAGGGCCGTGCCTTCGGCCGCAACCACGTACACGAGGTGCTCAACGAGTCGACCACCGAGCACGCCATCTCCGTGCACGCGTACTACCCGCCCCTGCCCCGGATCCGCCGCTACAGCCGCACCGGCGAAGTGCTCCGCCTGGAGTCCGTGGAGCGCCCGGAGGACTGGCAGTGAGCGAACAACCGCTCGGCATCGACGCGTTGCTGGAGCGCGTACGGCGCGACCTCGACCGGGTCACCCCCCAGGAGGCGTACGCGCTCTCCGAGGCCGGTGGCCTGCTCGTCGACATCAGGTACGCGGCCCTGCGGGAACGGGACGGGCTGATTCCCGGGGCACTGGTCGTCGAACGCAACGAACTGGAGTGGCGCCTCGACCCTCAGGGCTCCCACCGCGCTCCGGAGGCCACCGGCCACGACCTGCGAGCCGTCGTGATCTGCAACGAGGGGTACGCGTCGAGCCTCGCGGCGGCATCGTTGCGGCAGCTGGGGCTGCGGCACGCGACCGATCTGATCGGCGGCTTCCAGGCGTGGCGAGCGTCGGGTCTCCCGGTCACACCGTGAACGCGACGAGTGGGCGCACCGGGCCGTCGCCGGCCGGATGCGCCCACCCCTGCGTACTGCCTGGGCGCGCTACTCCTTGGCCGTCGCCACCGTGACCGGGAGCGGCCGCATGGCGGCGCGGCCGGGCAGCGCGGTCGCCACCAGGGCGAGCAGCCCGGCGACCGCGATCACAGACAGGTACACCAGCGGCGTGACCGTCGGCGCCGCACTGCCCGTCATGCCCACGCTGAACGCGGCCAGGACGGCGAGGGCCACCCCGCTGCCGAGGGCCGTGCCGATGAGCAGCACCGCCAGCGCCTCCGTGCGCAGCATCCGCAGCACCTGGCGGCGCGTGGCGCCCGCGAGCCGGAGCATCGCGAACTCGCGGACGCGCTCGGACACCGACATCGCCAGGGTGTTGACGACCGCGATGGCGGTGAAGGCCAGGACGAGACCCATGGCGATCAGGTTCACGTCGGCGTTGGCCTGCCGGCGCTCCGCCCGAAGGCTGTCGGCGGCAGCCGGGTCCAGCACGTCGATCCCCGGGAACTTCCGCACGGCTCCCGCGAGTTGTTCCCGCGTACGGTCGCTCTTGACGAGGGCCGTGATGGCGAGCGGGTTGTCGACGTGGCGGGCGGCCAGATCGTGCGCCATGGTCAGATCGCCGAACCCGAGCCCGCGGGCGTACACGGCGCGGACGGTCAGTTCGGCCTTCGTGCCGTCTCCGAGCGTGAACTTGAGCCTGCTGCCCGGCTTCAGTCCCAGGCGGTCGGCGGCCAGTTCGCTGACGGCGGCGCTGTCCTCGCCGAAGCCCTTCAGGGAGCCGGCGGTGACGTCGGGATCCCAAATCCTCCGGAGGCCTTCGGGCGTGACGCCCTGCGCCGGGTACTTGTCGAGCCCCACGCGCACGGTGGTGCGGACGACCTCGGTGACGGCCTCGACGCCTTCGGTCCTACGAAGTTCCCGCGCGGCCTGCGCCGGGATGCCCGGTCCCTGCGCGGCGAGCACCCAGTTCGCGCGGGTGCCCTCGCGGGCCTCGGCGCCGGCCGCGGTGTCCAGGGTGGGCTGGATGAAGAGGACGGTGCAGGTCATGCCGGTGAGGAGGGCGAGCGGGGTGACGGCGGCGGCCAGCCGGGCCGCGTTGCCGCGCAGGTTGGCGTGCGCGAGCTTGCCCGCGGGGCCCGTCAGCCGGAGGGGACCGCGCAGCAGGGCGGCGGCCGCCCGGACGGCGAGCGGGCCGAGGAGCGCGATGGCGCAGGCGAAGACGACGACGGCCAGGAAGGTCACGGGAGTCGAGGCGGCCTCGGTGCGCAGCATGCTCAGCACGACGACCAGGACGGTGCCGCCGACGAGCAGGAGCAGACCGGCGATGATCCTGCTCCAGGCCGGCCGTGCCGGCTCGGTGCGGGCCTCGGCGAGGGCTTCGGCGGGCCGGATGCGGACGATCCGGCGCCCGGCGACGCGGGCGGCGGCCCAGGCGCCGAGCAGGGTCGCGCCGATGGCGGCGAAGGGCGGCAGGACGCTGACGGTGTGTTCGAGGGTGGCTAGCACGGTTCCCGTCTCCACGAACCGGAGGTACAGCCAGCCGCCGAGCGGAAGCCCGGCGAGCGATCCGATGACGCCCGCCACGGCTCCGATGAGAAGCGCCTCGCGCCCGAGAAGCCTGCGGATCTGCTTCGGTGTCGCGGCGACGGCACGCAGCAGGGCGAGTTCGCGGTGGCGCTGCTGGACGGAGAGGGCGAAGGTGCCGACGACCACGAGGACGGCGACCAGCAGGGACGTGCCGCCCATGGCACCGCCCATGCTGACGAGCTTGACGCGGGCTCCGGCCGCGTCCAGGAACTCGACGGGGCCGCGGTCGTCGCCCGTGCTGACCCGCGCGGTCGTGCCGTCCAGAGCGTGCCGGAGGGACTCCTTGAGATCGGCGGCGTCGGTGCCCTTGGCCGGGACGACACCGAACGCGGTGACCTTGCCGGGGTGCGCCGCGAGCCGCTCCGCCTCCGCGGAGGAGAAGAAGAGCGAGGTCTGGTGGGCGAGGGCGCCGTCCTTGGGGGCGGCGATGCCCGTCACGCGGTAGCTGCGGGGGCTTCGCGTCGACTGGACAGTGAGCCGGTCGCCGGGCGTCAGCCCCGCGCGGTCGGCGAGAGCACGGTCGATGACGAGGTCACCGGCCGCCCGCGGGGCGCCGCCCGCGACGAGACGGAAGGGGGTGAGCGCGGCGGAACTCCAGGCGTGCCCGTACGCGGGTCTGTCACCGCCTCTCGCCGCAGCGGGCGCCAACGGCTGCGCGAGGAAGGTCAGTTCGGGTACGACCCTTTTGACTCCCGGGGTCGTCTCGATCCTGTCCCCGATGGCGGCGGCCGGCAGCCACGCCCGTTCCGCGAGGGGTTTCGCCTTGTGCTTGACCTTCGTCTTGCCCTTCTTGTGCTTGACCGTGGTCCGGTGGACGTTCTGATCGGCGGAGACGAGCACGGGGGCGGCGGCGTAGCGCTCGGTCTTGATGGTGCCGCGCAGGCCGGTCTCCAGAAGGGTGCCGCAGGCCGTGATCAGTGCGGCCGCGCACATCAGCGCGAGAAAGGCGCCCAGAAATCCGCCTTTGCGGTCTCTGACGGTCTGCAAGGCGTAGCGCAGCATCATGAGGGTTCGGTCTCTCTTCGGTTGTCGCGGGAGGCGGCGGGCACGGCCGCTGCGGCTGGCGCAGGTGCGGGCGCGGGTGCGGGGAAGGCCAGGAAGCGGGTGAGCACCGTGCGGGCGCGGTCTGGGGTGTCGGCGTCGGGCCGCTTGTAGCGGTTGAGCAGCGCGATGTACTCCTCGAAGAACTCGCGGAGTTCGGGGAAGGTCAGCCGGATCGTGCCGCGCGCGTAGGGGAACGCGTCGGCCCACTCGCCCCGTTCGGTGTCCGCGTCCCGCTGCGCCTGCTCGAAGAGGTCGAGGTCGGCGGCGTACGAGTGGCGGTTGAGTTCGTCCATGACGTGCCGCGTCTCGCCGCTCTGCCGACTGCGCGGCGGAAAGCGGCGGTCGCCGGGGAGAGCCCGCCACCAGCGCTCGCGTCCGTGCCCGGAGCCGGGTGTCTCCTCGACGAAGCCGTAGCGTGCCAGCTCGCGCAGGTGGTAGCTGGTGGCGCCGGTGTTGAGGCCGAGGGCCCTGGCGAGCGTCGCCGAGGTGGCCGGGCCGTGCACGGTGAGGTGGTGCAGCATCTGCTGCCGCCGCGGCTGTGCGAGCGCCTTGAGCACGCGGAGGTCGGACAGTTCTTCCGGGGGCGGGGGCCGCCCCGGGACGGGCGACGAGGCCGGGGCGGAGGCCGGGACCGGGGCAGACGCCGGGACCCGGGCCGGGGCGGGAGCCATCGGAACCCGGTCGGAGGCCGTGTCCGTGGCCGAGCCGGAGTCCGCGTCGGGGGCCGTGTCGGGGGCCTGCGCCGTGTCAGTGGTGCCGGGTGCCTGTGCCATGCGTACACAGTCGCCTGTGCACAGGTTCGTGTGCACTGCGGTGGCCCGGCGTCTCCGCAGGGGGGTTAACCCCACCCCACGGAGCGCTGGTCGGGGTACGTGGACCGTTCCGGTTGCCGCCCCACCCCCGTGGGAGCGGCCCGCTCAGAACGTCTCGTGCCCCAAGTCCTCCGTGTCCTCGCCCTCTTCCTCCAGGGCCTGCCGGACCACTCTGAGCGCCATGCCCTCGCCGTAGCCCTTGCGGGCGAGCATGCCCGCAAGGCGACGCAGCCGCTTGTCCCGGTCGAGGCCGCGCGTGGAACGAAGCTTGCGGGCGACGAGCTCGCGCGCGGTCGCCTCCTCCTGCTCCGCGTCGAGCTGTCCCACGGCCTCGTCGATCAGCGTGGATTCCACGCCCTTGGTGCGCAGCTCCCTGGCGAGCGCGCGGCGGGCCAGGCCCCGGCCGTGGTGCCGGGACTCCACCCAGGCGTCCGCGAAGGCGCTGTCGTCGATCAGACCGACCTCTTCGAAGCGGGAGAGGACTTCTTCCGCCACGTCGTCGGGGATCTCCCGCTTGCGCAGCGCGTCGGCGAGCTGCTTGCGGGTGCGAGCGGTACCGGTGAGCAGGCGCAGACAGATCGCCCGCGCCCGCTCGGCCGGGTCCCCCGTGGGCGGCTCCCCCTTCTCGGCCCTCGACGAGGAAGGGGAGCCGCTGTCCTGGTGGTCACCGAAGCCGCCACGGCGTCGACGCCGCCCGCCGCGCCGGCCGGTGCCGTCCTCCTGGTGAGCGTCACCGCCCCAGAAGCCGGTGCCGTCCCCCTCATGGAAGTCACGGTCGGCGCCCCGCCCGGCGCCGTCCTGCTCCGCACCGTCCCCGTGGCCCCGCCCCGCCGCGCCGGGGCGGCTTTCGGGGGCGGTGTGGTCCGCCCAGCCGGTTCGTCGCGTCACGGGCTAGCTCTTGGCTGTCGCGGCCTTGGACTTGGTGGCCTTGGCCGCCGGCCCGGGCACCGTCTTGGCGGCGTCCTCGACCGGGGTCACAGCCGCCGCGTCCACGCCCGGCTCGACGGCCGGGGCCTCGGGCCGCACGCCGACGCCCAGCTTCTCCTTGATCTTCTTCTCGATCTCGTTGGCGAGGTCGGGGTTGTCCTTCAGGAAGTTGCGGGCGTTCTCCTTGCCCTGGCCGAGCTGGTCGCCCTCGTACGTGTACCAGGCGCCGGCCTTGCGGACGAAGCCGTGCTCCACACCCATGTCGATCAGACCGCCCTCACGGCTGATGCCCTGGCCGTAGAGGATGTCGAACTCGGCCTGCTTGAAGGGCGGCGCGACCTTGTTCTTGACGACCTTGACGCGGGTGCGGTTGCCCACCGCGTCCGTGCCGTCCTTCAGGGTCTCGATACGGCGGATGTCCATGCGCACCGAGGCGTAGAACTTCAGCGCCCGGCCACCGGTCGTGGTCTCCGGGGAGCCGAACATCACGCCGATCTTCTCGCGGAGCTGGTTGATGAAGATCGCGGTGGTCTTGGACTGGTTGAGCGCGCTGGTGATCTTCCGGAGCGCCTGGCTCATCAGACGGGCCTGCAGACCCACGTGCGAGTCGCCCATCTCGCCCTCGATCTCCGCGCGCGGCACCAGCGCGGCGACGGAGTCGATGACGATGAGGTCGAGGGCGCCGGAGCGGACCAGCATGTCGACGATCTCGAGAGCCTGCTCGCCGTTGTCCGGCTGGGACAGGATGAGGTTGTCGATGTCGACGCCGAGCTTCTTCGCGTACTCGGGGTCGAGGGCGTGCTCCGCGTCGATGAACGCCACCGAGCCGCCGGCCTTCTGCGCGTTCGCCACCGCGTGCAGCGTGAGGGTCGTCTTACCGGAGGACTCCGGTCCGTACACCTCCACCACACGGCCGCGCGGGATGCCGCCGACGCCGAGCGCGACGTCGAGCGCGGTCGATCCCGTGGGGATGACCTCGATGGGCTCGTTCGGCCGCTCGCCCATGCGCATCACTGCGCCCTTGCCGAATTGCCGTTCAATCTGTGCGAGCGCGGCGTCGAGCGCCTTCTCGCGGTCGGTTCCTGCCATGGGTTCCACCCGATTTGCTTGTGTCGATCGCTTCACGTCAAAGACGCTAACGCCTGCCACTGACAATCCGCCTCGACGCCCGTCCAGCCTGTGGATAACTCGAGGCCATCCCTCACCGAAATCCTCCGGAGCGTGCCAGGGATCCCCCTCACACCCCCGGAAAATCGCCGCCGGACACCCCATGAGAATGGATGTTCGATTTCAGTGTCAAGCGGGGCTCGCCGCCCCCGGCGGCCGCGGCGGCGGGTGCACTCGTGCGGGGCCGCGAGGCAGCCCAATCCCTGGCCCGGGCGAGGTGCGCCGGGCAGAATCCAGCGCTGTGGTGATCACCGGGGACGAACTCAACCGGGCCACCCTCAGCCGCCAGCTGCTGCTGGGACGTGAGCCGCTGACCGTCCAGGCCGGCCTACGGCGTGTGGTCGCACTCGTGGCGGCCGGAGCAGGTCCGCTGCCCGCGGGAGGGGCAGACGGTCTACGGCCGACATCACTACTGGGGGGCCACGTTCCCCGCAGCCCGCCTCGACGATGCCGAGGTCCGCCTGCTGCCCCTGTGAGCAGTGGTTCCTCCCGTCACCGGGGGCTCCTTCGAGGCCCCGCGCAAGCCGCGGGGCCTACGGTCGCCCGCCCGGTTCCGGACGGGTCTCGGACTCCGCCGCCGCCCCAGGGTCGTTCGGCCCGCGCAAGGCGCGCCGCACGCGCGCGAGGAGGGGTGGCCCGACCCGGCGCCGGTGACCGTGCACCCTGGGGTCGTCCGTGACGTCGTACCTCTTCACGTACGCCCCCAGGAAGGCCTGCAGGGTCGCGACGGCGGGGATGGCGATGAGCGCGCCGACCGCGCCGAGGAGCGCCGTCCCCGCGATGACCGAGCCGAAGGCGACCGCGGGGTGGATGTCCACGCTCTTGGCGGTGAGTTTGGGCTGGAGCACGTAGTTCTCGAACTGCTGGTAGATCACCACGAAGATCAGCACCCAGAGCGCGTACCAGGGTTCGACCGTGAAGGAGATCAGCATCGGCAGGGCGCCCGCCAGATACGTGCCGATCGTGGGGATGAACTGGGAGACCAGGCCCACCCACACGGCGAGCACGGGCGCGTAGGGGACGTCGAGCGCCTGGAGCAGGATGTAGTGGGCGATCCCGGAGATCAGGGCCATCAGGCCGCGGGAGTAGAGGTAGCCGCCCGTCTTGTCGACCGCGATCTCCCAGGCGCGCAGCACTTCGGCCTGCTTGGCCGGCGGCAGCACCGAGCACAGGGCGCGCCGCAGCCGCGGTCCGTCGGCCGCGAAGTAGAACGAGAACAGCAGGATCGTCAGGAGCTGGAAGAGGCCGCCGAGAACCTGCGCGGAGACGTCCAGGACGCCGCTGGCGCTGTTCTGGACGTACTTCTGCAGCCAGTCGGAGTGGACCAGGCTGTCCTGCACCTCGACGCGCGACAGTTCGGTGTGGAACGTCTGGTTGATCCAGCTGATGACCTTGTCCAGGTAGTCGGGGAAGTCCTCGACCATGTCCACGATCTGGCCCGCGAGCATCGAGCCCATCAGCGTCACGAAGCCCGCGCCCGCGATCACGACGCTCATGAAGACGATGAACGTGGCGAAGCCCCTGCGCAGGCCCCGCGCGGCCATCCAGCTCACCGCCGGCTCGACGGCCAGCGCCAGGAAGAACGCGATCAGAACGTTGATCAGCAGTCCGGTCAGCTGGTGGAAGGCCCAACTGCCCAGCTGGAAGCATGCGATGAGGGCGAGGGCGAGCACCATGGCGCGCGGCAGCCACCGCGGCATGCGGGCGCCGCTCCCCGCCTGTGCCCCGGAGGGGGGCTGAGCGGGCGGCCTCGTGCCGGGCGGGGCGGTGTCCTGGGTGACCTGCGCGGTCTCGTCTGTGGGTGCCACGGGGCCAGTCTCGCCCACTCCGGCGCCAATCGGTCGCCGCCCCCGTGTCTTGTGACGGCCCGCGCACCCCCCGAGGAGTGCTCACGCGCGCGTGGCGCCACCCGGCGGCAGCCGTGCCCTCCGTGGCCGGCGCTTCGGTGAGCCGCCTGGGGTCAGCGTTTTTCGGGCGGTACGTCCATGGCCGCGCAGACCGCACGCCAGACGTCCTTGGCCTCCCAGCCGGCGTCCAGCGCCTCATGGACCGTCCGGCCGCCCAGTTCCGCCATCACGTGATCGCGCGCGAAGGAGTCGGCGTACCCCGCTCCGAAGTGGGCCGCCATCCGCTGCCAGAAGACCGTCAACCGCATGCCTCCAGTATCGCGCCCCTGAGAGTGCAGCCCCGCGCAGGGGGCTCGGCGAGGGTGCGTTCCGCCCTACGGTCGGGACATGGCCGAAACCGGAGCATCCCCCGACCCCGTGCCCTCCCTTGACCGCGTGCCGTCCCTCGGCACAGGGACCTCCCCCGACACCGGGCCCTCCCCCGCGGCGGCCTCCTCGCCGCTCGCCCGCGCCGAGCACTTCGTCTGGCTCACCGCGCGTGTCCTGGAGCAGCGGCGGTTCACGTACCACTTCCGCGATGGCGGCGACCGGGCCGCGGACGCCGTGGAGAGTGCCCTCGCCGCGTACGCCACCGAGGACGGGGGGTACGGGTACGGACTCGAACCCGATCTGCGCGGCCCCGTGAGCCAGCCGCTGCACACCGGACACGCGCTCCGGGTCCTGGACTCGATCCGGCGCTGCGGCGGGCAGCGGGTGGAGCGCGTCTGCCGCTGCCTGACGTCCCTTTCGACGTCGGAGGGTGCTCTTCCCGCGATCCATCCCAGCCAGCGCGGCTACCCTTCGGCGCCGTTCGCGCCTGTCGTGGACGATCCTCCCGGCGAGCTGCTCTCCACCGGTCCCGTGGTCGGGTTGCTGCACCGCAACGAGGTGTGGCACGCCTGGCTCTTCCGGGCCACCGACTTCTGCTGGGCCGCCGTCGAATCGCTGGAGAAGTCACACCCGTACGAGGTGCAGGCAGCCGTCGCCTTCCTCGACGGCGCACCCGACCGTCCGCGCGCCGAGGCCGCCGCCGACCGCCTCGGCCGCCTCGTGCGCGAGCAGCGGCTGGCCGCGCTGGACCCCGACGACCTGGCCGCGTACCCCGTGTCGCCGGGGTACGCGCCCGGCGAGCACCACTTCGCGCACGACTTCGCGAGGGTCCCCGAGTCGCTCGCCCGCGCCTGGTTCACCGACGCCGAGATGGAGCGCTCGCTGGACTTTCTGGCGCGGGAACAGCAGGAGGACGGCGGCTGGCCCGTCCGATGGCGGCAGTGGGCGCCGACCACGGCCCTGGAATCCCGGCCGATCGTGACCATCGAGGCGCTGCGCACACTGCGGGCCCACGGGCGGTCCATCGGCTGAGGGGCGACTTGCGCACCGTGTCGGGATGCGGGACCCCCGTGATCGCCGCGTGAGCACTCCCCGGTGCCACCCCCTCCGGATCCATTCCGCAACCCGCCCGCGACACCGTTTGCGCAGGTCGACGCCGTTGTCAGTGGCGGGGTGCACGATGGGGGCATGGTCAGCTCCGCGTCCGGTGCCCACGGCGCCCTCGACGAGTTCTCCCCCGCGACCCGCGGCTGGTTCACGGGGGCCTTTTCCGCGCCCACCTCCGCCCAGGCCGGCGCCTGGCGGGCGATCGCCGAGGGTTCCGACGTGCTGGTCGTCGCGCCGACCGGTTCCGGCAAGACGCTGGCCGCGTTCCTGGCCGCACTCGACCAGCTCGCCTCGACCCCGCCGCCGGCGGACCCGAAGAAGCGCTGTCGGGTGCTGTACGTCTCACCGCTGAAGGCCCTCGCCGTCGACGTGGAGCGCAATCTGCGCAGCCCGCTCACCGGCATCCGTCAGGAGGCCGTGCGCCTGGGCATGCCCGAGCCCGAGGTGCGCGTGGGCATCCGTTCGGGCGACACCCCCGCCGCCGAGCGGCGCGCCCTGTCCACCCGCCCGCCGGACATCCTGATCACGACCCCCGAGTCGCTCTTCCTGATGCTCACCTCGGCCACCAGGGAGGCGCTCACCGGCATCGAGACGGTGATCCTCGACGAGGTGCACGCCGTCGCGGGCACCAAGCGCGGCGCCCATCTCGCGCTGTCCCTGGAGCGGCTCGACGAGCTGCTGCCCAAGCCCGCGCGCCGCATCGGCCTGTCGGCGACCGTGCGGCCGGTGGACGAGGTGGCGCGCTATCTCTCCCCCAAGCGCAAGGTGGAGATCGTCCAGCCGCCGTCCGGCAAGAAGTTCGACCTCTCGGTGGTCGTCCCCGTCGAGGACCTGGGGGAGCTGGGCGGCTCCCCGGTCGCCGACTCCGGGGACGGCACGGGTGCGGCGGCCGAGCGCCCCTCCATCTGGCCGCACGTCGAGGAGCGCATCACTGACCTGGTCCAGGCACACCGCTCGACGATCGTCTTCGCCAACTCCCGCCGCCTGGCGGAGCGCCTGTGCAACCGCCTCAACGAGATCGCGTACGAGCGGGCGACCGGTGAGGCCCTCCCCGAGGACCACTCGCCCGCCGAGCTGATGGCCGAGTCCGGCGCCGCCAAGGGCGCCCCGCCGATCCTGGCCCGCGCCCACCACGGCTCGGTCTCCAAGGAGCAGCGCGCGCAGGTCGAGGAGGACCTGAAGGCGGGCAGGCTGCCGGCCGTGGTCGCCACGTCCAGCCTGGAGCTGGGCATCGACATGGGAGCGGTCGACCTGGTCGTGCAGGTCGAGTCGCCGCCGTCCGTCGCCTCCGGGTTGCAGCGCGTGGGCCGCGCGGGCCATCAGGTGGGCGCGGTCTCGACCGGCGTCGTCTTCCCGAAGTACCGGGGAGACCTCGTCCAGGCCGCCGTGGTCACGGAGCGGATGCGGACCGGTGCCATCGAGTCGCTGCGCGTTCCGGCCAACCCGCTGGATGTGCTCGCGCAGCAGCTGGTGGCGATGGTCGCGCTCGACACCTGGCAGGTCGACGACCTTCTCACGGTGGTCCGCAGGGCCGCCTCCTTCGCCTCGCTCCCGGAGTCCGCGTTCACGGCCGTCCTGGACATGCTCGCGGGCCGCTATCCCTCCGACGCCTTCGCCGAGCTGCGTCCCCGCGTGGTCTGGGACCGCGTGGCGGGCACGGTCACCGGACGGCCTGGCGCCCAGCGGCTGGCGGTCACCTCCGGAGGCACGATCCCCGACCGCGGCCTCTTCGGGGTCTTCCTCGCCGGCGCCGACCCCAAGAAGGGCGGCGGCCGCGTCGGCGAGCTGGACGAGGAGATGGTCTACGAGTCGCGGATCGGTGACGTCTTCACGCTCGGCACCAGCTCCTGGCGCATCGAGGACATCACCCGTGACCGTGTGCTCGTCTCCCCCGCCCCCGGCGTCCCGGGCCGCCTGCCCTTCTGGAAGGGCGACCAGCTGGGCCGCCCGCTCGAACTGGGCCGTGCGCTCGGCGCCTTCCTCAGGGAGGTCGGCGCCCTGTCACCGGAGGCCGCGCGCGAGCGGCTGCTCGCGGCGGGCCTCGACTCCTGGGCCGCCGACAACGTGTTGACGTACCTCGCGGAGCAGCGCGAGGCCTGCGGGCACATCCCGGACGACCGCACGATCGTGGTCGAGCGGTTCCGCGACGAGCTGGGTGACTGGCGGGTCGTCGTGCACTCCCCCTTCGGGGCCCAGGTGCACGCCCCGTGGGCGCTCGCCCTGGGCGCGCGCCTGACCGAGCGGTACGGCATGGACGCGCAGGTCATGCACGCCGACGACGGCATCGTGCTGCGCCTGCCGGACGCCGACCTGATGGGCCTGGACCTGCTCGACCAGGACCCCGCCGAGCCCGCCGTCGAGTACGACGCGGAGAAGGCGCCCATCGGGGCCGGTGACGTCGCCTTCGACAAGGGCGAGGTCAACCAGATCGTCACCGACCAGGTGGGCGGCTCGGCCCTGTTCGCCTCCCGCTTCCGGGAGTGCGCCGCCCGCGCCCTGCTGCTGCCGCGCCGCAGCCCCGGCAAGCGCACCCCGTTGTGGCAGCAGCGTCAGCGGGCCGCGCAACTGCTCGAAGTGGCGAGCGAGTTCGGTTCGTTCCCCATCGTCCTGGAGGCCGTCAGGGAATGCCTCCAGGACGTCTTCGATGTGCCGGGCCTCACCGAGCTGATGGGTGACATCGAGTCCCGCAGCGTGCGCCTCGTCGAGGTCACGACCCCCGAGCCCTCCCCCTTCGCCCGCTCCCTCCTTTTCGGGTACGTCGCCCAGTTCCTGTACGAGGGTGACTCCCCGCTGGCCGAACGGCGCGCGGCGGCCCTCTCCCTGGACTCCCACCTGCTCGCCGAACTGCTGGGCCAGGCCGAGTTGCGCGAGCTGCTCGACGCGGACGTCCTGGCCGAGCTGGAGCAAGAGCTGCAATGGCGCACGGAGGACCGCCGGGTCAAGGACCGCGAAGGCGTGGCCGACCTGCTGCGGCTGCTCGGGCCGCTCACGGAGGCCGAGCTGGCCGAGCGCGGTGCGGAGCCCGAGTGGGCCGCCGAGCTGGCGTCAGCGCGCCGCGCCATCCGCGTACGGATCGCCGGGGCCGACCACTGGGCGGCGATCGAGGACGCGGGCCGCCTGCGCGACGCCCTCGGCACCGCCCTGCCCGTGGGCGTACCCGAGGCGTTCACCGAGCCGGTCAAGGACCCCCTCGGCGACCTCCTGGCCCGCTTCGCGCGCACACACGGCCCGTTCACGTCCGCCACGGCCGCCGCGCGCTTCGGTCTCGGAGCGGCGGTCACCGACGGCGCGCTGCAACGCCTCGCGGCGAACGGCCGGGTCGTCCAGGGAGAGTTCCACCCCGCGGGCATCGGCCAGGAGTGGTGTGACGCCGCGGTCCTGCGCCGACTGCGCCGCCGCTCCCTGGCGGCCCTGCGCCATGAGCTGGAGCCGGTGCCTCCCTCGGCACTCGCCCAGTTCCTTCCGCAGTGGCAGCACTTGAACGGCCACGGCCTGCGCGGCGTCGACGGCCTCGCGCGGGCCATCGAGCAGTTGCAGGGGGCCACGGTCCCGGCGTCCGCGCTCGAAAAGCTCGTCCTGCCCGCACGCGTCTCCGGCTACACCCCGGCCATGCTCGACGAACTGACCGCGGCCGGGGAAGTGGTCTGGGCCGGCGCCGGGTCCCTGCCCGGAAAGGACGGCTGGGTCTCCCTCTACCTCGCCGACACCGCGCCCCTGCTCCTGCCTCCCCCGCACCCCCTGGAACTCACCGCGCTGCACCAGTCCGTCCTGGACACCCTCTCCGGGGGGTACGGCCTCTTCTTCCGGCAGATCGCCGACCAGGTCCGCGCCACCACCCACCCCGAGTCCTCCGACCCGCAACTGGCCGACGCCCTCTGGGACCTGGCCTGGTCGGGGCGGCTCACCAACGACACGCTCGCCCCGATGCGCTCGCTCCTGGGCTCGGGCCGCACCGCGGGCGCCACCGCCCACCGGGCCAGACGAGGCATCCCGCGCGGGCGCTACGGCACGCTGACCGCCGCCGCGCGCACCGCCTCCCGTACCGGCCCGCCGACCGTGGCGGGCCGCTGGTCGCTGCTCCCGCCGCGCGAGCCCGACCCGACGCTGCGCGCGCATGCCCTGGCCCGCTCGCTCCTGGACCGGCACGGCGTGGTCACGCGGGGCGCGGTGGCGGCCGAGGGCGTGGAGGGCGGCTTCTCGGCGACGTACCGCGTCCTGTCGGCCTTCGAGGACAGCGGCCAGGCCCGGCGGGGCTACGTCGTGGAAGGGCTCGGCGCGGCCCAGTTCGCGATGGACGGCACGGTGGACCGCCTGCGGGCCACGGCGAACTCCCGGGAGCGCACGGAGGGCGCGCGCCCTTCCGACGCGCAGGCCGCCGTCGTCCTCGCCGCCGCCGACCCCGCCAACGCGTACGGCGCGGCGCTGCCCTGGCCCGAGCCGCCGACCGGCGCGAGCCACAAGCCGGGCCGCAAGGCGGGCTCCCTCGTCGTCCTGGTCGACGGCGAACTGACGCTGTACATGGAGCGCGGCGGCAAGACCCTGCTGGCCTGGCCCGCCGCCCCCGGGGAGCCGGCCGCGGAAGACCCCCGGCTGCCCGCGGCCGCCGGCGCCCTGGCCGCTGCCGCCCGAGCGGGCTCCCTCGGCACGGTCACCGTGGAGCGGGTCAACGGCGCCGCCGCCCTGACCTCCCCCTTCGCCCCCCTCCTGGAAGGAGCCGGCTTCCTGGCCACACCCCGGGGACTACGACTGCGGGCCTGACGGCGCCTTCCACCGGGCTTGGTCGTGCTGCTCGGGGCGTCGCCTGGCGCGCCCCACCCCGCCCGGTGGGGCAGCCAGGCCCGCGTCCCCCCACCCTGCGAGGCCGGGCAGCCAAGCCTGCGTACCCCTACGCCGCCCGGCGGGGCAGCCAGACCTGCACATCCCCACCCCGCCTGCCCATGCGGGCTAGCAGCAAGGCCTGCGCACCCCTACCCAGCCCGGCTGGGCAGCCAGGCCCGCGTACCCCCACCCGGCGGGGCAGCCAGACCTGCGCATCCCCACCCCGCCTGCCCAGTCAACCGGGCAGCCAGGCGACGTACCCCTACCCCGCCCGGCCGAGCAGCCAGCCCTGGCACATCCCCACCCCGCCCCACCAGGCAACCGGGCAGCCAGACCCCCGCACCGCCCACCCCGTGCCACCCTGGAGCCATGCCCGAAGGAGACACCGTCCACCAGGCAGCCCGGCGGCTGCACAGCGCCCTCGCGGGGCACGCCCTCACCCGCTCCGATCTGCGCGTGCCCAAACTCGCGACGGTCGACCTCACCGGCCGCACCGTCCTGGACGTGACCCCGAGGGGAAAGCACCTGCTCACGCGGATCGAGGGCGGGCTCACCCTGCACTCCCACCTCCGCATGGACGGCGCCTGGCGGATCTACGCCCTCGGCGAGCCCTGGCGCGGCGGCCCGGGCCACCAGATCCGGGCCATCCTCGGCACCGCCGAGCGCACCGCCGTCGGATACCGCCTGCCCGTCCTCGAACTGCTCCGCACCGCCGACGAGGACAAGGCCGTGGGCCACCTGGGCCCCGACCTCCTCGGCCCGGACTGGGACCCCGAACGCGCGCTGACCAACCTGCGGGCCACACCGGAACGCGCCCTCGGTGAAGCCCTCTTGGACCAGCGGAATCTCGCCGGCATCGGCAACGTCTACAAGAGCGAGCTCTGCTTCCTCCTGGGAGTCACTCCCTGGCTCCCCGTCGGCGAGCTATCCGAGGACCTGACGGCCCGTCTCCCCGTCCTCTCCAAGAAGCTCCTGGAGGCGAACCGCCACCGCCCCTCCCGTACCACCACGGGCCATGACCGCCCCGGCCGCCGCCTGTACGTGTACGGCCGCGCGCGTCAACCCTGCCTGCGCTGCGGCACCCCGGTCCGGGTGGCGGAACAGGGCGACGGCACGCGCAGCCGCCCCACCTACTGGTGCCCGACCTGCCAGCAGGGCCCGACCCCCTGACCCGACAGCCGACCCCCGCACCCGCACCGGCACCCGCGCCCGCACCCACACACCCGCCCCGCCCACCCAGTTGACGCACCGTCAGATCCGGTCGTACCGTCCCGTCATGCCCCTCAAGGCGTACGACCTCACGGGACGCACCGCGTTCGTCACCGGTGCCGCCGGCGGTATCGGCCGGGCGTCGGCCCTGCTCCTGGCCGAGGCGGGCGCCACTGTCCACTGTGCCGACCGCGACACCCATGGGCTCGACCAGACCGCGACGCTCATCAAGAAGAAGGCCGGCGGCGAAGCCCATACGCACCCGCTGGACGTCACCGACAAAGACCAGGTCGACCGAGCCGTCGCGGCCGCCGCGGCCACCGCGCCCCACGGCCGACTGGACGTCATGGCGGCCATCGCCGGAATCATGCACAGCAGCCCGGTCCTGGAGACGCGCGACGAGGACCTCGACCGGGTCATGAACATCAACTTCAAGGGCGTGCTGTACGCGTGTCAGGCGGCAGCCCGCGCCATGATCGACACGAACCGGGACCCGGCACCGGAAGCGAACCCAGCCGCGGTCACCGCGAGCCCCGCAGGCGGCAGCATCATCACCATGGCCTCGGGGGCGGTGGACACCGGCGCCCCCGGTCTTCTCTGCTACGGCGCGGCGAAAGCCGCCGTCGTCCAGCTCACCAGGACCCTGGCGACAGAAATGGGCCCCCACGGCATCCGGGTCAACGCCATCGCGCCGGGCTGGATCCGCACCCCGATGACCGAGCGCCACGACGCGCGGGCCCAGGCACACACCGAGGGGATCATGGCGCGGATGTCACCCCTGGGCCGCGTCGGCGAACCGGACGAGATCGCGCACACTGTGCTGCACCTGGCCTCCGACGCCTCTTCCTTCACGACGGGCCAGATTTTCCGCCCCAACGGCGGCGTCGCCATGCCCTGGTGACCCGCGCCTTTGCCGCCCCGGTCGGCCCCGACCGCCGCGCGGCCCGCGCCCGCGCTCGGGCCCTCGCCGGCCCCAGTGCCCGGGATTCCGGCACACAGTGGACGGGAAGGAGGCTCAGCCCCCACCCCCCGATCGCGGCAGCCCCTTCCAGGGCCCCCGCGTCGGACGTGAAGGCGAGCCTCAGCATTCCCCACCACCACAGCGCCCCGAGACCAAGGGCAGGCACCCAGCGCACGATCCGCCACGCCACGGCTGTCACGCTCACGGCTATCACGGCTGCCACCTCCCGCCGACGCGAGATCGACGCTAAACGCCCTGGTTCACCCCTCGGGAGGGCGTACCACCGGCAACGGAAGCACTACGCGGCGCACGGAGCGCCAAACCGAGGCACCGCCCCGCACAAGCGCCGGCTCAGCCGTTCTCCGCCTGGAACATCCAGTGGTGCTTCTCCAGGTCGGCCGTGATGCCGATGAAGATGTCCTGGCTGACCGGGTCGGCCTCACCGGTCGCGTCGATCCGCTCACGGAACCGCGTGATCACCGCGCCGAGCGCGTCCACGAGGACGCCGATCGCGTCCGAGTCCTTGATCCAACCCTCGGGGGTCTTGCCGATGCCGGTGCTCTGCGCGACGGTCGCCGCCCGCCCGTCGGGCGAGACACCCAGCGTCGAGGCGCGCTCCGCCACCGTGTCGGAGTGCTGCCTGGCGGTGTCCACGACCTCGTCGAGCTGCAGATGTACGGAGCGGAAGCGCGGGCCGATCACGTTCCAGTGGACCTGCTTGGCCACCAGGGAGAGGTCGACCAGGTCCACCAGCGCGCCCTGCAGCGCCTCCGAGACCGTCTTCTGATCCGCGTCGGACAGCGGGCTCTTGGCGACGTACATCTGTCTCCTCCAACTCATCGACGATCGAGAGAAATCCTCATCAACCATGGCATAAGTACGCCAATATGGCCGATCAAGAGGTCTTCTATCCCCTTCGGGAGCTTCTACACAGGACGTCCGTCCCACCGCGCAAGACGTTTCACCCCCGGGAAAACGCCGAAGGTCCCGACCGGATACCCGGTCGGGACCTTCCGCAAGCAGGGCGCTCAGCCGCTCGGCGACGCCATCACGGCGATCACGCCGCGACGACGTCCACCGCCTCGGCCGGAGCCTTGATCGTGACTCGGTCCGGCGGTACACCGGCCACCGAGACGGAATTGAGCATCGGGCGAACCGGCGCACGCACCGGCTCCGTGACAGTTGCAGACTCAGCCAGCTCGGCGAGCGACAGTTCGTCGCTCACTTCACGCATCAGCTCGGACATCCGTACGTCAAGCGCGTCGCAGATCGCGGAAAGCAGCTCGGAGGAAGCCTCCTTCTGCCCCCGCTCCACCTCGGAGAGATAGCCGAGCGAGACTCGGGCGGACGAGGAGACTTCGCGCAGAGTACGGCCCTGGCGCTGGCGCTGCCGACGCAGCACGTCACCCAGCAGGCGACGGAGCAGAATCATCGGTGGCTCCCTCCTCGGACCGCGTAGCCGCATCCTTCACGCCCCACCGTACCGCCTCGCGCGGCGGCCGTGCGGGGAGCGATGTCGTGTTCACTCAGGGCTGCAAACATCAGTACCCCCCGTTCTGTTCCGTATCCTGTGCCCCTCTGTTCCCGGCGGCTTCGCCCGAGAGCTGCTTGAGCAGCAGCGCGAGCACGCTCCGTACACTCTCCATACGGATTTCCGTACGGTCTCCGTTCAACCGCAGGGCGGAGACTTTCCCCTCGGCTCCGCCATCGGCGTAACCCCGCACACCGTCCTGGCCGGGCCCCGCGACCGCCACGAAAACGGTGCCGACGGGCTTGCCGTCCTGGGGCTCGGGCCCCGCCACACCGGTGGTCGCGACGCCCCAGTCGGCGCCGAGCGCCCTGCGCACGCCGACCGCCATCTGGCGCGCGACCTCGGGATCCACGGCCCCGCGTTCGTCCAGCAGAGTACCGTCGACGCCGAGCACGTCCCGCTTCAGCTCGGTGGCGTACGCCGTCACGGAGCCCCGGAAGACCATCGAGGCCCCGGGCGCCGCCGTCACTTCGGCGGCCACCAGACCCCCCGTGAGCGACTCGGCGACCGCCAGCGTCTCGCCGCGCGCGGCGAGGAGCCGCAGCAGCCTGCTCGCCGTCACCGCGGAAGCGGAGAGTCCGGGGGATGTCACTTCGCGGCCTCCCGGGCGGATGCGATCTCCGCCGCACGTTCCTCGGCCATGCCCTGCCTGCGCAGCACCATGGCCTGCTTCACATAGTCGAGTCCGGTCACCACCGTCAGCACGACGGCGACCGCCATCATCCAGAACCGCAGCGTCGCGAGCGGTCCCGTCAGGGCGAGAACGTACATCCCGACCGCCGTGCCCTGCGCCAGCGTCTTCATCTTGCCGCCGCGGCTGGCCGGAATGACTCCGTAACGGATCACCCAGAACCGCAACAGCGTGATGCCCAGCTCACGTCCCAGGATCACCCCGGTGACCCACCACGGCAGGTCGCCGAGCCAGGACAGGCAGATCAGCGCGGACCCCATGATCGCCTTGTCGGCGATCGGGTCCGCGATCTTCCCGAAGTCCGTGACCAGGTTGTACGTCCGGGCCAGGTGGCCGTCGAAGAGATCGGTGATCATGGCGACCGCGAAGGCGGCCCAGGCGAACGACCGCCAGGCCGGGTCATGGCCGCCGTTGCCGAGCAACAGCATCACAAAGCCCGGGACGAGCAGCAATCGGACCATGGTGAGGAGGTTGGCGACGTTCCACAGGCTGGCCTGATTGACGGCCGCAGCACCCAGCTTCCCGCCACGCGCCGGCTTGGCGCCCGGGGCGCCGTGCGTGCCGGGACCGCCTGGCGCGGATGCCGGGACGCCGGTCATCTGCCGGCCTCCTCGAGACACTCAGCCACCAAGTCCACGCCCTCCGTGCCGACGACCTTTGCCACGACCATACGGCCGACCCGCAGGCCGTCCCCACCGGCGGTGCCCGTCAGACGGATCTGGCCGTCCGTCTCCGGGGCCTGGTGCGCGGCGCGGCCCAGCGGCCCTTCTTCCTCGTCCAGGGACTCGACGAGGACCTCGACGCTCTCGCCGAGCCGCTCCTCGGCGCGCTGCGAGGTCAGGTCCTCCGCGAGCCGGGCGATGTGCGCGAGCCGCTCGTCGACGACGTCCTGGTCCAGCTTCTGGTCGTACGTCGCCGCCTCGGTGCCCTCCTCGTCGGAGTAGCCGAAGACGCCGATGGCGTCCAGGCGCGCGCCGGTGAGGAAACGCTCCAGCTCCGCGAGGTCGGACTCGGTCTCGCCGGGGAAGCCGACGATGAAGTTGGAGCGGACACCGGCCTGCGGCGCCTTGGACCGGATGGTCTCCAGCAGCTCCAGGAAGCGGTCGGTGTCACCGAAGCGCCGCATCGCGCGCAGCACGCCGGGCGCGGAGTGCTGGAAGGACAGGTCGAAGTAGGGGGCGACCTTCTCCGTCGAGGTGAGGACGTCGATGAGGCCGGGACGCATCTCGGCGGGCTGCAGGTAGCTGACCCGCACCCGCTCGATCCCGTCGACGGCGGCCAGCTCGGGCAGCAGCGTCTCCAGGAGGCGGATGTCGCCGAGGTCCTTGCCGTACGAGGTGTTGTTCTCGGAGACGAGCATGACCTCCTTGACGCCCTGCTCGGCGAGCCAGCGGGTCTCGCCGAGGACGTCGGAGGGGCGGCGCGAGATGAAGGAGCCGCGGAAGGACGGAATGGCGCAGAACGAGCAGCGCCGGTCGCAGCCCGAGGCCAGCTTCACGGAGGCGACGGGGCTGGTGCCGAGGCGGCGGCGCAGCGGGGCACGCGGCCCCGACGCGGGCGCGACCCCCTCGGGCAGGTCCTGGGGGGCCGCCACGGGGGCGTGCCCGGGCAGGGCGACACCGGCCCCGGCGTCCTGCCGCTCCGCGGGGCTGATCGGCAGCAGCTTGCGCCGGTCGCGCGGGGTGTGCGCCTCGACGCTGCCGCCGCTCAGGATGGTCTGCAGCCGGTTGGAGATGTCGGAGTAGTCGTCGAACCCGAGCACACCGTCGGCCTCGGGGAGCGCGTCGGCGAGTTCCTTGCCGTACCGCTCGGCCATGCAGCCGACCGCGACGACGGCCTGGGTCTTGCCGTGGCCCTTGAGGTCATTGGCTTCGAGCAGGGCGTCGACGGAGTCCTTCTTGGCGGCTTCGACGAAGCCACAGGTGTTGACGACGGCGACATCCGCGTCCTGGGCGTCCTCGACGAGCTGCCAGCCGTCCGCCTCCAAGCGGCCTGCGAGCTCCTCCGAGTCCACCTCGTTACGGGCGCAGCCAAGAGTGACAAGGGCGACGGTGCGGCGTTCGGGCATGCTCTCAAGACTACTTCGTCCACGCCTCGGCACCCGCCGCCAGGGTTACCCGGCGGTCGGCTCATGGTCCTCGGCACGTCACCCGGAGGTCACCGCGGTCCCGGCCGCGGTGCAGGTCAGGGCCTGTCCGGCGCCGGTCAGCCGACTTCCGGGTCGCCCTTGGTGTACGTGAGGCGCTCCACCTGGCCGGGCTCGAATTCGTTCTGGACCGGCTTGCCGTTCACGAACAGGTCGATCGCGCCGGCGTCGCCGAGGACGAGGTCGATCTTCTGCTTGTCCTGGAAGGTCTTGGCCTGGCCCTGCTCCAGGACGCCGTCGAAGAGAGTGCGGCCGCTGTGGTCCTTCGCCGAGATCCAGCTGCGGCCGTCGGCGGCGTCGACCCTGACGGTGACCTTGTCCCGGGGCACGCCGGCGATGGCGCTGTCCGAGGGGTCGGGCTTGGGGTCGGCGGGCTTGGCGGCCTTGGGCTTGGGGGCGGGCTTGGTGCCGCCGGCCGAGGTGCCCTCGGCGACCGACTTCGATCCGTCGCTCTCGTCGCCGCCGTTGAACGCGGTGAAGCCGACGAAGCCGATCACCGCGACGATCGCGGCGACCATGGCGGCGGTCCAGTTCGGCCGGCGCGGGTCGGAGCGGATGCGCTCGGCCTCGAAGAGGGGCGCCGCGGGTGTGGGCGCGGGCGGTCGGCCGCCGTGGCCCTCGTCGTACTGGGCCAGCAGCGGGGCCGGTTCGAGCCCTACGGCGCGCGCGAGCGTCCTGATGTGGCCGCGCGCGTACACGTCGCCGCCGCAGCGGGAGAAGTCGTCCTGTTCGATCGCGTGCACGATGGGGATCCGCACCCGGGTGGAGGTGCTGATCTCGTCCACGGTCAGGCCGGCGGCGACGCGGGCCTGACGCAGGGCGGTGCCGATCGAGGGCCGGTCGTCGTCCCGGAGGTCACCTGCCGGGGTGTCGTCCGCCGGGCCGTCGGGTGCGGGGCCGGCGATTCGGTCGAGGCGGTCGTCCGAAGGTCGGTCGTCTTCAGGGGAGTTGCCGATGGACACGGGGGCGCCTTTCGCGTGTAGCCACCTGCCGGAGGTTCAGTTTACGGGGGCCGAGAAAGGGTGGGGCAACCGGACGGACGGACTTTGTACGCCATCGGAATGGCCGGACATCCTGATGGCGGGACACTGTGCTGTCCCCTTCCTCAACTTGACGTATGCCCGGGGGAAACGGTTGCCTCGCGACCCTTACGGGTGAGCCTCCCCGCGGATCACGGCGAGCACGCCGTCCAGCTCGTCGGGCTTGACCAGGACGTCACGCGCCTTGGAGCCCTCGCTGGGCCCCACGATGGAGCGCGACTCCATGAGGTCCATCAGCCGGCCGGCCTTGGCGAAGCCGACGCGCAGCTTGCGCTGGAGCATCGACGTGGACCCGAACTGGGTGGATACGACCAGCTCAGCGGCCTGGCACAGCAGGTCGAGGTCGTCGCCGATGTCCTCGTCGATCTCCTTCTTCTGCTTGCTGCCGACGGTCACGTCGTCGCGGAAGACGGGCGCCATCTGGTCCTTGCAGTGCTGGACCACCGCGTGGATCTCGTCCTCGGTGACGAACGCGCCCTGCATGCGGGTGGGCTTGTTGGCCCCCATCGGCAGGAAAAGACCGTCACCCTTTCCGATGAGTTTCTCGGCACCCGGTTGGTCGAGGATGACGCGGCTGTCCGCCAGCGAGGAGGTCGCGAAGGCGAGCCGGGACGGTACGTTCGCCTTGATCAGGCCGGTCACGACGTCCACCGAGGGCCGCTGTGTGGCGAGCACCAGGTGGATGCCGGCCGCGCGCGCGAGCTGCGTGATGCGCACGATCGAGTCCTCGACGTCGCGCGGCGCGACCATCATCAGGTCGGCCAGCTCGTCCACGATCACCAGCAGATACGGGTAGGGCTGCAGCTCCCGCTCGCTGCCCTCGGGCGTCTTGAGCTTGCCCTCGCGCACGGCCCGGTTGAAGTCGTCGATGTGGCGGTAGCCGAAGGCGGCGAGGTCGTCGTAGCGCAGATCCATCTCGCGTACGACCCACTGGAGGGCCTCGGCGGCCTTCTTCGGGTTGGTGATGATGGGCGTGATCAGGTGCGGGATGCCCTCGTACGCCGTGAGCTCGACGCGCTTGGGGTCGACGAGGACCATCCGCACGTCCTCGGGCGTCGCTCTTATCATGATCGAAGTGATCAGGCAGTTGATGCACGACGACTTGCCCGAACCAGTGGCTCCGGCGACCAGGATGTGCGGCATCTTCGCCATGTTGGCCATGACGTAGCCGCCCTCGACGTCCTTGCCGAGCGCCACCAGCATCGGGTGGTCGTCCTCGGCGGCGTCCGCGAGGCGCAGAACGTCGCCGACGTTGACCATCTCGCGGTCGGTGTTGGGGATCTCGATGCCGACCGCGGACTTGCCGGGGATCGGCGAGATGATCCGCACGTCCGGGGAGGCGACCGCGTACGCGATGTTCTTGGCCAGCGCCGTGATCTTCTCGACCTTCACGGCGGGGCCGAGCTCGATCTCGTAGCGCGTGACCGTCGGGCCGCGCGTGAAGCCGGTGACGACGGCGTCCACCTTGAACTCCGTGAACACGTTCGTCAGCGAGGCCACGACGGCGTCGTTGGCGGCGCTGCGGGTCTTGCCGGGTCCGCCGCGCTCAAGGAGGTCGAGCGAGGGCAGCGCGTACGTGATGTCGCCGGCGAGCTGGAGCTGCTCGGCGCGCGGCGGCAGCTCGCGCGGGCTCTCGGGAGCGGACTTGGTGAGGTCCGGCACGACACTGCGCGCTGGCTCCCCCAGGTTCCGGGCGGACTCCTGCGGCTTCTTCTTCAGCTCGCCGGGCACGGGGGCGCCGGTGGCCCGCGCCGGCGGTACCGGAGCCGTGCGCGCGCGCTCCTCCTGCTCCCCGGAGACGCCCTGCGTCAGATCCGCGACCAGCGGCGAGGGCGGCATGCCGTGCAGGACGGCACCGTCCAGATCGGCGGCGGCCGCCGCCGCCACGTCCACGGCGTCCGGGTGTACGGGGCTCTTGCGCGGCCTGCGCCGTTTGGTGAGCGCCTCCTCCTCGGCGAGGTCGGGCGCGTACGCGTCGGGCGCGGGGGCGCGGCGCCGCGCGGAGCGGGCGGGCGGCGCCTGACGCCACTGCTCGTCGTAGCCGGCGTCGTAGTCGTAGTCGTAGTCGTCGTCGGCGAAGTCCTCCGCCCCGGGTTCCGGCTGGATCACACCGAGCTTGACGCCGAGCAGCCGCAGCCGCTGCGGGATGGCGTTGACGGGGGTGGCCGTGACGACCAGCAGTCCGAAGACGGTGAGCAGCACCAGCAGCGGCACCGCGAGGATGTCGCCCATGGTGAAGGTCAGCGGCGTGGCGGCACCCCAGCCGATCAGCCCTCCGGCGTCCCTTATCGCCTGCATGCCGTCGCTGCGGGCCGGTGCGCCGCACCCGACGTGGACCTGCCCGAGGACCCCGATGACCAGGGCGGACAGGCCGATCACGATGCGGCCGTTGGCCTCGGGCCGCTCGGGGTGGCGGATGAGGCGTACGGCGATGGCGCCGACCAGGAGCGGCACGAGCAGGTCCAGGCGGCCGAAGGCGCCGGTCACCAGGACCTCGACCAGTTCGCCGACCGGGCCCCGCAGGTTGGACCAGGTGCCCGCGGCGACGATCAGGGCGATGCCGAGCAGCAGCAGCGCAAGGCCGTCCTTGCGGTGCGCCGGGTCGAGTCCCTTCGCGCCGCGCCCTATGCCGCGGAACATCGCGCCGACCGCGTGGGCGACACCCAGCCACACGGCACGCACCAGGCGGTACAGGCCGCTGGTGGCGCTGGGGGCGGGCGCGGGGGCCGGCCTCCGCGCCGCGACCTTCTTGGCCGGGGCCTTCCGCGCGGGCGCCTTCCTCGGCGCGGCCCTTTTCACGGGCGGCTTGGCGGCGGCCTTCCTCACCGGAGCCTTCGTCGGCGCGACCGCCTTCTTCGCGGGCGTCTTCTTGGCTGCGGACTGACGTGAGGCCATGGGTGTGAGGTTACCGCTGCCGACCATTGCGGACACGTGTGCCCACTGCTTCACCCGTTCGTGTCGCCCCTGCGGAGGCGGCGAACTGACGGACGTTCACCGGGTCCGCGGGGCGGCACGGCCCGTCAGTTCTGCGAGGGGACCGAGGGGGTGCTGGTGCCGGTGCCCGGTTCCAGGGCGTCGAGAGCCCGCCGCAGGCCGGTCAGTTTGCGTTCGAGATGGGCGGCGGTGGCCACCGCCGCCGTGTCCGCCGACTCGTCGTCGAGCTGCTTGGAGAGCGCCTCGGCCTGCTCCTCGACGGCCGCGAGCCGCGCCGAGAGCTCGGCGAGCAGGCCCGCCGGCTCCTTCGGCTCGCCGGGCGCCGACTTGCCGCCGCCTTCGAGCTGGAGGCGCAGCAGGGCCGCCTGCTCGCGCAGTTGGCAGTTCTTCATGTACAGCTCGACGAAGACCGAGACCTTCGCGCGCAGCACCCACGGGTCGAACGGCTTGCTGATGTAGTCCACCGCGCCCGCCGCGTAGCCCCGGAAGGTGTGGTGCGGCCCGTGGTTGATGGCGGTGAGGAAGATGATCGGGATGTCCCGGGTCCGCTCCCGCCGCTTGATGTGCGCGGCGGTTTCGAAACCGTCCATTCCTGGCATCTGAACATCCAGCAGGATGACCGCGAAGTCGTCCGTGAGTAGTGCTTTGAGCGCTTCCTCCCCGGAAGATGCCCGCACCAGTGTCTGATCGAGCGCAGAGAGGATGGCCTCCAGCGCCAGCAGATTCTCCGGCCGGTCATCGACCAGGAGGATCTTGGCCTTCTGCACCATGGCCCGCCCTCCTCGCCCCGGCGAAACACCGGGCGCCGCCCCAGAGGACGACTCCCTTGCGCCGCCCGTCCTTGTGCCGGTCATCGTAGCCGCACCCCGCCTGTCGCCACACCCTGTCACCGCGATGTCACTGTGCACGTAGCAGAAACGCGGTGGGAGACCAGAAGGTTCCCCGCGTACCGTCGTTCTACACGACCTCGGCCACACTCTGTCGGCAACTCCGTGTGACGAAGCCGGTTCTCGGTCACTGACCGCGCATCCACTGCTCCATCACCGACAACAGGTGATCGGGATCGACCGGCTTGGTGACGTAGTCGGAAGCTCCGGACTCGATCGCCTTCTCCCGGTCGCCCTTCATGGCCTTCGCCGTGAGCGCGATGATCGGGAGCCCGGCGAACTGCGGCATCCTGCGGATCGCCGTCGTCGTCGCGTACCCGTCCATCTCGGGCATCATGATGTCCATCAGAACGACCGTCACATCATCGTGCTGCTCCAGCACTTCGATGCCCTCGCGGCCGTTCTCCGCGTACAGCACCGAGAGGCCGTGCTGCTCCAGGACGCTGGTGAGCGCGAAGACGTTGCGGATGTCGTCGTCGACGATCAGAACCTTCTCGCCGTCGAAGTGGAAGCCGCGCCGCGCGGGCTGCGCCTCCTGCGCCGGGGCGGCGGGCCACTGCTCCGGCCGACGCTGGTCCTGCGCCCCGGCCGCCTGCTGCCCCGGTGTCATGGACGGCTGCTCCGGCGGGGGCACCGACCGACGGCGGCGCCGGAAGAGCGCCGCGGGACCCGCCGGCGTCTCCTGCCGTGCCGCTCCGCCCTCGTCCGGGGCCGTGGAATCGGCCGCCACGGCGCCCTCGGCCACGGGCAGCTCCGCCGTCGAAGGGGCGGGCGTCAGCTGCGCGTAGCCCTGGGGCGGCAGTTCGCTGGCGTGCAGGGGCAAATAGAGCGTGAAGGTCGAACCGCGGCCCGGCTCGCTCTGGGCGTGGATCTCACCGCCGAGCAGGCGCGCGATCTCCCGGCTGATGGACAGACCCAGGCCGGTGCCGCCGTACTTGCGGCTGGTCGTCCCGTCGGCCTGCTTGAAGGCCTCGAAGATGACCCGCATCTTGCTCGCCGCGATGCCGATGCCGGTGTCCGTCACGGAGAAGGCGATCAGGTCGGCTCCCGCGTCCCGCAGTGAGCCAGCCTCCAGGAGCTGCTCCCTGATCGCGTCGGGCACGTCGTTGTTGGCGTGCCGGATCACCAGCTCGACCGCTCCGGTGTCGGTGAACTTCACCGCGTTGGACAGGAGGTTGCGCAGCACCTGGAGCAGACGCTGCTCGTCGGTGTGCAAGGTGGCGGGCAGCTCGGGGGACACGCGTACGGAGAAGTCGAGTCCCTTCTCGGCGGTCAGCGGCCGGAAAGTGGCCTCTACGTAGTCGACGAGTTGCACCAGGGCGATGCGTGTCGGGGAGACGTCCATCTTGCCCGCCTCGACCTTGGAGAGGTCGAGGATGTCGTTGATGAGCTGGAGCAGGTCGGAGCCCGCGCCGTGGATCGTCTCGGCGAACTCCACCTGCTTGGGGGTGAGGTTGGAGTCCGCGTTGTCGGCGAGCAACTTGGCGAGGATCAGCAGGGAGTTGAGCGGCGTGCGCAGCTCGTGCGACATGTTCGCGAGGAACTCCGACTTGTAGCGCATGGAGACCGCGAGCTGCTCGGCCCGCTCCTCCAGGACCTGCCTGGCCTCTTCGATCTCGGTGTTCTTGACCTCGATGTCGCGGTTCTGCCGGGCCAGCAGCTCCGCTTTCTCCTCCAGCTCCGCGTTGGAGTCCTGAAGCGCCTTTTGGCGGTTCTCCAACTCGGCCGACCGCTCGCGCAGTTGCTCGGTCAGCTCCTGCGACTGCTTGAGCAGCACCTCGGTCTTCGTGTTGACGCTGATGGTGTTGACGCTCGTCGCGATCATCTCGGCGATCTGGCTGAGGAAGTCCTTCTGGATCTGGGTGAAGGGCTGGAACGAGGCCAGCTCGATCACTCCGAGGACGGTCCCCTCGAAGAGCACCGGCAACACGATGACCTGCGCGGGCGGCGCCTCACCGAGCCCGGAGGCGATTCGCAGGTAGCCGGTGGGGGCGTTCTCCACGAGGATCGTGCGCCGCTCCTTGGCGGCCGTGCCGATCAGTGTCTCGCCGGGCCGGAAGGACGTCGGCATCGACCCCATGGAGTAGCCGTAGCTGCCGAGCATGCGCAGTTCGTACGCGTCCTCGCCGGCGCCCCCGACATCCGTGCCGTCGTCGGTGGGCATCGCCAGGAAGAACGCGCCGTGCTGCGCGGAGACCACCGGCGTCAGCTCGCTCATGATCAGCGAGGCGACGTCCTCCAGGTCGCGGCGGCCCTGCATCAGGCCCGAGATCCGCGCGAGGTTGCCCTTGAGCCAGTCCTGTTCCTTGTTGGCGAGGGTGGTGTCGCGGAGGTTCGCGATCATCGTGTTGATGTTGTCCTGGAGGACCTGGATCTCACCGGCCGCGTCGACCTCGATCTTCAGGTTGAGGTCGCCGCGGGTCACCGCGGTGGCGACCTTGGCGATGGCGCGCACCTGACGGGTGAGGTTTCCGGCCATCTCGTTCACGGACTCGGTCAGGTCCCGCCAGGTGCCGTCGACGTCCCGCACGCGTGCCTGGCCGCCCAGCTGCCCCTCCGTGCCCACCTCGCGGGCGACCCGGGTGACCTGCTCGGCGAACGACGACAGCTGGTCCACCATGGTGTTGATGGTGGTCTTGAGCTCCAGGATCTCGCCCCGGGCGTCGATGTCGATCTTCTTGGTGAGGTCGCCCTTGGCGATCGCGGTGGTGACCATCGCGATGTTGCGGACCTGTCCGGTCAGGTTGGACGCCATCGAGTTCACGGACTCGGTGAGGTCCTTCCACGTACCCGAGACGCCCGGCACCCGCGCCTGGCCACCCAGGATGCCGTCCGTGCCCACCTCACGGGCCACCCGCGTGACCTCGTCGGCGAACGAACTCAGCGTCGTCACCATGGTGTTGACCGTGTCGGCGAGCTGCGCGACCTCGCCGCGCGCCTCGACCGTGACCTTCTTGGTCAGGTCGCCGTTGGCGACCGCCGCGGAGACCTGGGAGATGTTGCGGACCTGGCTGGTCAGGTTGTTGGCCATCAGGTTGACGTTGTCGCTCAGGTCCTTCCAGATGCCGGTGACGCCCGGCACCCGCGCCTGACCGCCCAACTGGCCCTCGGTGCCCACCTCACGGGCCACGCGCGTGACCTGCTCGGCGAACGAGGAGAGCTGGTCGACCATGGTGTTGACGGTCGTGACGAGTTCGAGGATCTCGCCCTTGGCATCGACGGTGATCTTCTTGGAGAGGTCGCCCATGGCGACGGCCGTGGTGACCTCGGCGATGTTCCGCACCTGGAGGGTGAGGTTGTTCGCCATGCCGTTCACGGACTGCGTGAGGTCCTTCCAGGTGCCCGAGACGCCCTGGACCTCGGCCTGGCCGCCCAGGATGCCGTCGGTGCCCACCTCGCGGGAGACCCGCGTGACCTGCTCCGCGAAGGCCGAGAGCTGGTCGACCATCGTGTTCAGGGTGTTCTTCAGCTCCAGGATCTCGCCGCGCGCGTCCACGTCGATCTTCTGGGACAGGTCACCGCGGGCCACCGCCGTCGCGACCTGCGCGATGTTGCGCACCTGGGCGGTGAGGTTGCCGGCCATGCCGTTCACGGAGTCCGTCAGGTCGCGCCACACACCGGCGACGCCCGGCACCTGCGCCTGCCCGCCGAGCCGCCCCTCGGTGCCCACCTCACGGGCCACCCGGGTCACCTGGTCGGCGAAGGCGGAGAGCTGGTCGACCATCGTGTTGATGGTGTTCTTCAGCTCCAGGATCTCGCCCCGCGCGTCGACCTCGATCTTCTGCGACAGGTCACCGCGCGCCACGGCCGTCGTCACCTGCGCGATCTGACGCACCTGCGAGGTCAGGTTCCCCGCCATGAAGTTGACGGAGTCGGTGAGGTCCTTCCACGTACCGCTGACGCCGTCCACGCGCGCCTGACCGCCGAGACGGCCCTCGGTGCCCACGTCCCGCGCCATCCGCGTGACCTGGTCGGCGAAGGACGACAGCTGGTCCACCATCGTGTTCACGGTGTTCTTCAGCTGGAGCATCTCACCGGACACGTCGACGGTGACCTTCTGCGACAGGTCGCCGTTGGCCACCGCCGTCGTCACCTGCGCGATGTTGCGCACCTGCCCGGTGAGGTTGCGGAAGGCGGTGTTCACCGAGTCGGTGAGGTCCTTCCAGGTGCCGGCCGCGCCCTGCACCTGCGCCTGACCGCCCAGCTCACCCTCGACGCCGATCTCCCGCGCCACCCGCGTGACCTCGGAACCGAAGGCGGAGAGCTGGTCCACCATCGTGTTCACGGTGTTCTTCAGCTCGAGCATCTCGCCCGCGACGTCCACGGTGACCTTCTGCGACAGGTCGCCGTTCGCCACCGCCGTCGTCACCTGCGCGATGTCCCGCACCTGGGTCGTGAGGTTGCGGAAGACCGTGTTGACCGAGTCGGTCAGGTCCTTCCACGTGCCCGCCGCGCCCGGCACATTGGCCTGGCCGCCCAGCTGACCCTCGGCACCGACCTCGTTGGCCACGCGCGTGACCTCGTCCGCGAACGTGCGCAGGGTCTCCGTCATCTGGTTGATCGTCTCGGCGAGCTGGGCCACCTCGCCGCGCGCGCTCACCGTGACCTTCCGCGACAGATCGCCGTTCGCGACCGCCGTCGTCACCTCGGCGATGCCGCGCACCTGGGCGGTGAGGTTGCCGGCCATCAGGTTCACCGAATCGGTGAGGTCCTTCCACACGCCCGCCACACCCGGCACCTGCGCCTGGCCGCCGAGCTCGCCCTCCGTGCCGACCTCGCGGGCCACGCGGGTCACCTCGGAGGAGAACGAGGAGAGCTGGTCCACCATCGTGTTGACGGTGTTTTTCAGTTCCAGCATCTCGCCGGCGACGTGCACCGTGACCTTGCGGGACAGGTCGCCCTTCGCCACGGCCGTCGTCACCAGAGCGATGTCCCGCACCTGCGCCGTCAGGCGGTACGCCATGGTGTTGACCGAGTCCGTGAGGTCCTTCCACGAACCGGACATCCCGCGCACCTTGGCCTGCCCGCCGAGCTTGCCCTCGGTACCGACCTCGCTGGCCACCCGCGTGACCTCGTCGGTGAAGGTGGACAGCTGGTCGACGAGGTTGTTGACCGTCCGCCCGACCTTCAAAAACTCCCCGCGCAGCGGATGGCCGTTCCCGTCCGCGCCCTGCGCCCGCAGCTCCATGCGCTGTTCCAGGTCGCCCTCCGCCACCGCGGACAGGACCCGGCCGACCTCGGAGACCGGACGTACGAGATCGTCGACCAGGGCGTTGGACGCGTCGATCGCGGCGGCCCAGGAGCCCTCACTCGCCCCGCTCTCGAGCCGTTCCGTGAGTTTTCCCTCACGCCCGACCATGCGCCGCACCCGCGAGAGCTCCCCCGTCAGGTGCAGATTCCGGTCGGCGACCTCGTTGAAGACGGCGGCGATCTGCGACATGACGTCGTCGCCGGAGACCGTCAGCCGCTTCCGGAAATTGCCGTCCCGCATCGCCACCAGCGCGGCGAGCAGCCGATTGAGCGCCGCCGCGTCCACGGCGGCGGTCGTCCCGTGACGCGGTTTGCGCTGTTTGTTCAGGGACTGTCCGTCTTTCGCGCGCGTGTCAGTGCCCCGCGTCGCTGCGCCAGACTCCACTGTGTCCCTCCCGCAAGGGTCGACCTATTGCTTGGCTGCTCGGGCTGTCCCCATGAAGCCTGCCCAGTGTTTCACCATGGCCGAACCAGGCCATAACAGTTCGGCAGCTTCGCACACCGGCCGCACACCCTCCGGGCGGAAACACCGACGACCGGCATCAGCATGGACGGCGAAGGTAAGTAACCTTGCATCCGGCTGTCCAACCACCCCGGTCCTGCCCGGCCAGGGCGGTGGTACACGAACAAGCGGGCATCGGAGGGGCGGCCGCACCATGAGTACGGGAGAACTGGGCGTCGATACGGTCGACACCGTCGATACTCATACGAGGAGTGCTGTGATCACCGCGCGTGCGGCTGCGACCTTCGAGCCCGTCGGGCGTTCCGTCGCCACGGCCCGCTCCTTCGTACGCGACACCCTCCAGGGCTGGGGGTTCTCCGACATCGTCGACGACGCGGTGGTCCTCACCAGCGAGCTGGTGACCAACGCGGTGGTGCACGCCGGCACGGCCGCCGACGTCCTGTGCCTGCGCAGCGAGGACGCCGTACGCATCGAGGTCTCCGACCGCTACCCCGAGCGCGAGATCCCGCTCCAGCAGTCCGCCGCCACCATGGGCGGCCCGGACCGCGAGGGCGGCCGCGGCCTCCAGCTCTGCGCCGCGCTCGCCACCCGCTGGGGCGTCGACTACACCCCCACGAACAAGCAGGTCTGGTTCCAACTCGACCTCCCCCACCGCCCGGTGGGCACCCGCACCGCGGGCCCCTCGCTCCCCGCCGCGCTGCTGCCCCTCGCCGACGGCAGGGTCCGCGTCGCCGTCATCCAGATCGACCGGGTGGGCACCATCTGCGCCTGGAACGAAGACGCGGAGGAGCTGTTCGGCTACGCCGCCGAGCAGGTCATGGGCAAGCCCCTGAACGACCTGGCGGCATGGCCGCACACCCCCGGCACCAGTACGGGCATCGCCGAGGCCCTGCAACTGTCCCGCTGGGAGGGCAGCTACGGCATCCGCGGCTCCCACGGCCGCGTGATCCCCGTCTACGCCTCGCACCTGCGTGTCCGCGACAACGACGGCGAGCCCTCCACGGTCTGCCTGCTCGTCCGGGACGAGGAGCGCGCCGTGCTCCAGACCCCGCTGCGCGGCGCGACACCCGAGCAGGCCACCCGCAGCGAGTCGAACGCCGCCGACCCCTTCGAGATCTTCATCGGCTCCCCCGCCCCCGACGACCTCGACGGCCTGCTCCAGCGCACCGTGGAACGCGCCCGCGACATGCTCGACGGTGACGCGGCGTTCCTCCTCCTGGCCACCGACGACGAGACGGAGCTGGAGGTCCGCGCCTCCACCGGCCTGCCCTCGGCCCGTCAGCGCTTCGCCCGCGTCCCCGTCGAGGCGGGCCCCGGCCGCTACGGCTCGGCCCGCATGCCGGCCGTCCACGAGGACCTCACGGTCGTCCCCGGCGCCGTCCCGCTCCTGGGCGGCACGGGCATGCGCTCCGTCGTCACGGTCCCCCTCAAGGTCGAGGGCCGCCTCACCGGCTCCCTGGGCGTCGCCGCCGAGGCCCCCGACCGGTACTCGAACGAGGAGGCCCTGCGCCTGCAGTTCGCCGCCGACCGGATCGCCCTCGCCGTGGAGTCCGCGCGCCTCGGTGAGCTGGAGAGGCTCCGCCGCGGCTCGCTCTCCTTCCTCGTCGAGGCCTCCGACCTCCTCGCGGGCACGCTGGACCGCGACCAGACGCTGGCGCTCATGGCCCAGATGACCGTCCCCACGCTCGCCACCTGGTGCGCCGTCTACACCATCGCCGACCAGTCCGCCGAGCCCTACCTCTCGTACGTCCTGCACGAGGACGAGGAGCGCATCGACGGGCTGAAGGCGCTGCTGTCCAAGATCTCCCCGCCCGACCCGGTCCCCACCCCGGGCGCACGCATCTGGTCCGCCCCTTCCGAGGCGGCGCATCAGGCGGCCCTGCGCACCTCCATGCGGAGCCTGGGCCTCGGCGAGTCCCCGACGCTTGGCTCCGGCATCGGTACGACGCTCTCCACCGCCTCCGCGGTGGGCGGCGAGACGGTGGTCCTGCCCTTGGTCGCGCGCAACCGCGTCATCGGCATGCTCACTCTCGGTAAGCCGTCCGACGAGCACTTCCGCCAGGAGATCCTGGAATTGGCCGAAGATCTCTCCCGCCGAGCCGCCCTGGCCCTGGACAACGCCCGCCTGTACTCCGAGCGCACGGCCATCAGCCAGTCCCTCCAGCGCAGCCTGCTGCCGCCCGGCCTCCCCCAGATCCCGGGCGTGGAGGTCGAGGTCATCTACCGCGCGGCCGGCGAGGGCAACGAGGTCGGCGGCGACTTCTACGACCTCTTCCCGATCCGCGACGGCGCGTACGGCTTCGCGATCGGCGACGTCTGCGGCACGGGCCCCGAGGCCGCGGCCGTCACGGGCCTGGCCCGGCACGCCCTGCGCCTGCTCGCCCGCGAGGGCTTCGGCGGCCCCGCCGTCCTGGAGCGCCTGAACGCGGCGATCCTCGACGAGGGCGCCCGCAGCCGCTTCCTGACCCTGCTGTACGGCGAGCTGTGGCCGCAGGAGGACGGTTCGGCGGTCCTGAAGATCGTCTGTGCCGGTCACCCGCTGCCGCTGCGTCTGCGCCAGGACGGCACGGTCGAACCCTTCGCGGAACCGCAGCCGCTGCTCGGCGTCATGGACGACCTCGAACTGTACGAGGAGACGATGACGCTCGACCCCGGTGACGTCCTGCTGTGCGTGACGGACGGCGTCACCGAGCGCCGCGAGGGCACCCGCATGCTCGGCGACGACGGCCTCGCGGATGTCCTGACGACCTGCACGGGCCTCACGGCGGGCGCGGTGGCGGCCCGCATCATGCGCGCGGTGGAGCGTTTCGCCTCGGACGCGCCCTCGGACGACATGGCGATCCTCGCGATGCGCGTCCCTGGTCTTCAGAAGGACTGAACACGTCCCCAGAAGAACCGAACACAAAGAAGGCCTCCGTCCCACAGGACGGAGGCCTTCTTTATCTGAGCCCCCAAGCGGAATCGAACCGCTGACCTTCTCCTTACCATGGAGACGCTCTACCGACTGAGCTATAGGGGCCTGCTGCGCTTTGGGGGTTTTCCCCGCGGCAACGGAATAGATCATACCTGAAAACGAGGGTGCTCCGAACCGCCGCTTCCTTCTTCTGACTCCTGTCAGAAGGCGGGCTGCAGAAGGCCGCCCAACGCATTGCACGCGGAGACGACGCGCTGGAGATCGCGCCGGGTCATCGACGCGTCGACCGGCAGTGCCAGGGTCTCGTCCGCCGCCCGCTCCGTCTCGGGCAGGCACACGTCCCGCCGGAACCGCGGCAGCCGGTGCGCCGGCGTCTTCACGGGCACCCAGCAGTTGACTCCCCTGGCCCGTACGGCGTGTGCGAACGCGTCCCGGTCGGGCCGCCCGTTGCCGGGCACGCGCACCACGTACTGCTGGTAGCTGTGCCCGTCCGCGCCGTCCGGCGTCACGACTCCGCTGAGCCGCCCGCTGAGGTACGCGGCGTGGGCCCGCCGGCGCTCGACGCCGTCGTCCGCGGCCTGCGCCTCACCGTGCTCCAGGACGAGCAGCCCGTGCCGCTGCCCCACGTCGCGAAGTCGCCGTACGTCGGCCTGGTGCCCGAAGCGGTGTACGGCAATGACGGCGGCTGTCCGCGGGGTCACCGCGGCGGCGACGTCGTCCGGGTCGAGGCAGTACGACGCCGGCTCTATGTCGGCGAAGACCGGCAGCGCTCCGGCGAGGATCACCGCTTCGGCGACCTCGGTGTTCCCGTAGGCGGGCACGACGACCTCGTCGCCGGTACCGACGCCGGCGGCGCGCAACATTCCAACTGTCCCCATGTCTGCGGATGTTGGTCGCACAACGTGAACAGCAAGTTACGCGAAACAAAAAAGAGCTGGTCCCTGAACCGAAGTTCAGGGACCAGCTCTATCAAAATTAGTTCGGCGGCGTCCTACTCTCCCACAGGGTCCCCCCTGCAGTACCATCGGCGCTGTGAGGCTTAGCTTCCGGGTTCGGAATGTA
>NZ_JBEXWC010000014.1:0-199673 GCF_040629635.1 Streptomyces sp. NPDC005898
GCGAAGAGGTTGGCCATCAGCAGGTCGTGCTGCGCGGCCAGCTCGCCCAGCTCCTCGACGGGCTTCGCGAAGCCGATGAGGTCGGCGGGGATCAGCTTCGTGCCCTGGTGGATGAGCTGGTAGTAGGCGTGCTGGCCGTTGGTGCCGGGGGTGCCCCAGACGACCGGGCCCGTCTGCCACCGCACCGGGCGGCCCTCGCGGTCCACGGACTTGCCGTTGGACTCCATGTCGAGCTGCTGGAGATAGGCGGTGAACTTCGACAGGTAGTGCGAGTACGGCAGCACCGCGTGCGACTGGGCGTCGTGGAAGTTTCCGTACCAGATGCCCAGCAGGCCCATCAGGAGCGGCGCGTTGGCCTCGGCGGGTGCCGTGCGGAAGTGCTCGTCCACGAGGCGGAAGCCGTCCAGCATCTCGTGGAAGGCGTCCGGGCCGATGGCGATCATCAGGGAGAGGCCGATGGCGGAGTCGAAGGAGTAGCGGCCGCCGACCCAGTCCCAGAACTCGAACATGTTGGCCGTGTCGATGCCGAAGTCGGAGACCTTCTCGGCGTTCGTCGACAGGGCCACGAAGTGCTTGGCCACGGCCGCCTCGTCGCTGAGGGAGGCCAGCAGCCAGGCGCGGGCGGCCTTGGCGTTGGTGATCGTCTCGATGGTGGTGAACGTCTTCGAGGCGATGACGAACAGCGTCTCGGCGGGGTCGAGGTCGCGGACGGCCTCGTGGAGGTCGGCGCCGTCGACGTTGGAGACGAAGCGGACGGTGAGGTCGCGCGCGGTGTAGGGGCGCAGCGCCTCGTAGGCCATCGCCGGGCCGAGGTCGGAGCCGCCGATGCCGACGTTGACGACGTTCTTGATGCGCTTGCCGGTGTGGCCGGTCCACTCGCCCGACCGGACCTTCTGCGCGAAGGCGGCCATCTTGTCGAGGACGGCGTGCACCTTCGGCACGACGTTCTCGCCGTCGACCTCGATCACGGCGTCGGCGGGTGCCCGCAGGGCCGTGTGCAGGACGGCGCGGTCCTCGGTGGTGTTGATCTTCTCGCCGCGGAACATGGCGTCGCGCTGCCCGAACACGTCGGTGGCGGCGGCCAGCTCCTGGAGGAGGGCGAGCGTCTCGTCGGTGACGACGTGCTTGCTGTAGTCGATGTGCAGGTCGCCGACCTGGACGGTGTAGCGCTCGGCGCGCCCCGGGTCGGCGGCGAACAGGTCGCGCAGATGGGTGCCGTTGAACTTGGCGCGGTGGTCCTCCAGCGCGGTCCACTGGGGGCGGCGCGTCAGGAGGGGCTTGCTGTCCTTGGTGTCAGGCATGGTGAACGGACTCCTTGGTACCGAGGGCGTCTCCGTGCAGCGCGACGGCGTACATCTCGTCGGCGTCCAGGCGGCGCAGCTCTTCGGCGATCAGCTCGGCCGTCGAGCGCACCTTCAGGGCGAGGGTGCGCGCGGGCTGGCCGGGCAGGGACAGGGTGGCGAGGGGGCCCTCGGGGCGGTCGATGCGGATCTCCCCGTCGGCCGTGCCGAGGCGGACCGCCGTGACGACGGGCCCGGCGGTGGTGACGCGCTCGACCGCGACGCCCAGCCGGGCGCCGAGCCAGCGCGCGAGCAGTTCGGCGCTCGGGTTGTCGGCCTCGGACTCGACGGCGGCCGACGTCACCTCGACGCGGGCCTGGTCGAGGGCGGCGGCCAGCATGGAGCGCCAGGGCGTGAGGCGGGTCCAGGCGAGGTCGGTGTCGCCGGGGGCGTAGGACGCGGCGCGGGCCGCGAGGGCGGCGAGCGGGTCCTCGACGGCGTACGCGTCGGTGATGCGGCGGGCCGCGAGGGCGCCCAGCGGATCCTTGGCGGGGTGCTCCGGCGCGTCGACCGGCCACCAGACGACCACGGGGGCGTCGGGCAGGAGCAGCGGCAGGACGACGGAGTCGGCGTGCTGACCGACCTCGCCGTACAGGCGCAGGAACACGGTCTCGCCGGTGCCGGCCTCGGAGCCGACCCGCACCTCTGCGTCCAGGCGGTTGCCCTGGCGGTCGCGCGGGGAGCGGGCGGTGCGCCGGATGACGACGAGGGTGCGCGAGGGGTGCTCGCGGGAGGCCTCCTCGGCCGCCTTGACCGAGTCGTAGGCGTTCTCCTCGTCGGTGACGATGACCATCGTCAGGACCACGCCGACGGCGGGCGTGCCGATGGCCCGGCGTCCTTCCACGAGCGCCTTATTGATCTTGCTTGCCGTGGTGTCGGTCAGATCGATCTTCATGGCCTGCGCCAGCTCCGTCCGTCTCGTGCGAGCATCTCGTCCGCTTCCTCGGGTCCCCAGCTGCCCGAGGCGTACCGGGCGGGCCTGCCATGGTGGTCCCAGTGCTCCTCGACGGGGTCGAGGATGCGCCAGGACTCCTCCACCTCCTCCGTGCGCGGGAAGAGGTTGGCGTCGCCCAGCAGCACGTCCAGGATCAGCCGCTCGTACGCCTCCGGGCTGGACTCGGTGAACGACTCGCCGTAGGCGAAGTCCATCGACACGTCGCGGATCTCCATCGACGTACCCGGGACCTTCGAGCCGAAGCGCACGGTCATGCCCTCGTCGGGCTGGACGCGGATGACGATGGCGTTCTGGCCGAGCTCCTCGGTGGCCGTGGAGTCGAACGGCGAGTGCGGGGCGCGCTGGAAGACGACCGCGATCTCGGTGACGCGACGGCCCAGGCGCTTGCCGGTGCGCAGGTAGAAGGGGACGCCCGCCCAGCGGCGGTTGTCGACCTCCAGTTTGACGGCGGCGTAGGTGTCGGTCTTCGACGCGGGGTCGATGCCGTCCTCCTGGAGGTAGCCCCTGACCTTCTCGCCGCCCTGCCAGCCCGCGGCGTACTGGGCGCGGACCGTGGAGGCCGCGAGGTCGTCGGGCAGGCGCACCGCCTTGAGGACCTTCAGCTTCTCCATCACGAGCGACTCGGCGTCGAACGCGGCCGGCTCCTCCATGGCGGTCAGCGCCATCAGCTGGAGGAGGTGGTTCTGGATGACGTCGCGGGCGGCGCCGATGCCGTCGTAGTAGCCGGCGCGGCCGCCGATGCCGATGTCCTCGGCCATCGTGATCTGCACGTGGTCGACGTAGCTGCGGTTCCAGATGGGCTCGTACATCTGGTTGGCGAAGCGCAGCGCCAGGATGTTCTGGACGGTCTCCTTGCCGAGGTAGTGGTCGATCCGGAACACCTGGTCCGGGGCGAACACCTCGTGCACGATCGCGTTCAGCTCCTTGGCCGACGCGAGGTCGTGGCCGAAGGGCTTCTCGATGACGGCGCGGCGCCAGGAGCCCTCGGGGGCGTCCGCGAGGCCGTGCTTCTTGAGCTGCTGGACGACCTTGGGGAAGAACTTCGGCGGTACGGAGAGGTAGAAGGCGTAGTTGCCGCTCGTGCCGCGCTTGTCGTCCAGCTCGTCGACGGCCTCCCGCAGCTGCCGGAAGGCGGTGTCGTCGTCGAAGTCGCCCGGGATGAAGCGCATGCCGTCGGCGAGCTGCTGCCAGACCTCCTCGCGGAAGGGCGTACGGGCGTGCTCGCGCACCGAGTCGTGGACGACCTGGGCGAAGTCCTGGTCCTCCCACTCGCGGCGGGCGAACCCGAGGAGCGAGAAGCCCGGCGGGAGCAGTCCGCGGTTGGCGAGGTCGTAGACGGCCGGCATCAGCTTCTTGCGGGACAGGTCGCCGGTGACGCCGAAGATGACGAGCCCGGAGGGGCCGGCGATGCGTGGCAGGCGCCGGTCGCGGGGGTCCCTGAGGGGGTTGTGCCAGTCGGTGGCGCTCACTTGGTGCCGGCCTCCTTGTCCCGCAGGCGGGTGGCGACCGTGCCGAGCAGGTCGGTCCAGGCGGCCTCGAACTTGGCGACGGCCTCGTCCTCCAGCTGCTGGACGACCTCGTCGTAGGAGATGCCGAGCTTCTCGACGGCGGCCAGTTCGGCGCGGGAGGCGTCGTAGGTGCCGGTGACCGCGTCGCCGTGGATGTCGCCGTGGTCGGCGGTGGCCTTGAGGGTGGCCTCCGGCATGGTGTTGACGGTGCCGGGGGCGGCCAGCTCGTCGACGTACAGGGTGTCCTTGTACGCCGGGTCCTTGACGCCCGTCGAGGCCCACAGCGGGCGCTGCTTGTGGGCGCCCGCGGCCTCCAGGCGGGCGGCGCGGTCGGAGGCGAAGACCTGCTCGTAGGCCTCGTAGGCGAGGCGGGCGTTGGCGAGGGCGGCCTTGCCCTTGAGGGAGACGGCCTCGTCCGTGCCGACCTTCTCGAGGCGCTTGTCGATCTCGGAGTCGACGCGCGAGACGAAGAAGGAGGCCACCGAGTGGATGCCGGCCAGGTCGATGCCGCGCTCGTGCGCCTTCTCCAGGCCCGCGAGGTAGGCGTCCATGACGGCCTTGTAGCGCTCCAGGGAGAAGATCAGCGTGACGTTGACCGAGATGCCGAGGCCGATGACCTCGGTGATGGCGGGCAGACCGGCCTCGGTCGCCGGGATCTTGATCATGACGTTCGGGCGATCGACGAGCCAGGCGAGCTGCTTGGCCTCGGCGATGGTGGCGGCGGTGTCGTGGGCCAGGCGCGGGTCGACCTCGATGGACACGCGGCCGTCGCGGCCGCCGGTCGTGTCGTACACGGGGCGCAGCACGTCGGCTGCGGCGCGGACGTCGGCGGTGGTCATCATGCGGACGGCCTCCTCGACGGTGACCCGGCGCACGGCCAGGTCGGCGAGCTGCTCCTCGTAGCCCGCGCCGGAGCCGATGGCGGCCTGGAAGATCGAGGGGTTCGTGGTGACGCCCACGACGTGGCTCTTCTCGATCAGTTCGGCGAGGTTGCCGGACTCGATGCGGGTGCGGGAGAGGTCGTCCAGCCAGATGGAGACGCCTTCGTCGGACAGGGCCTTCAGGCGCGCGGCGGCGGGGGCGGGGGCAGCGGGTGCGGCGCTGGTCATCTGTGTCATCTTCTTTCGGGTGTTACGGGAGGTCAGGCGCGGGCGGCGGCGAGGGACTCATGTGCCTTCGCGGCGACGTTCTCGGCGGTGAAGCCGAACTCGGCGAAGAGGACGTCGGCGTCCGCGGAGGCGCCGAAGTGCTCCAGGGAGACGATGCGTCCGGCGTCCCCGACGTAGCGGTACCAGGTCAGGCCGATGCCGGCCTCGACGGCGACGCGGGCCTTGACGGCGGGCGGCAGGACGCTGTCGCGGTACTCCCGCGGCTGCTCCTCGAACCACTCGACGGACGGCATCGACACGACACGCGTGGCGACGCCCTCGGCCTCCAGCCGCTCCCGGGCCTCGACGGCGAGGTGCACCTCGGATCCGGTGGCGATCAACACGACGTCCGGGGTGCCCGTGGATGCCTCGGCCAAAACGTAGCCGCCCTTGGCGGCCAGCTCGTTGGCCTCGTACGTGGGCACGCCCTGCCGGGTCAGCGCCAGGCCGTGCGGGGCCGGCTTGGCCGAGCCGCGGCGCAGGATCTCGCGCCAGGCGACGGCGGTCTCATTGGCGTCGGCGGGGCGTACGACGTTCAGGCCCGGGATGGCGCGCAGCGAGGCCAGGTGCTCGACCGGCTGGTGGGTCGGGCCGTCCTCGCCGAGGCCGATGGAGTCGTGCGTCCACACGTAGGTGACGGGCAGCTGCATGAGGGCCGACATGCGCACGGCGTTGCGCATGTAGTCGGAGAAGACGAGGAAGGTGCCGCCGTAGATCCGGGTGTTGCCGTGCAGCGCGATGCCGTTCATCTCGGCGGCCATCGAGAACTCGCGGATGCCGAAGTGGATCGTGCGGCCGTACGGGTCGGCCTCCGGCAGCGGGTTGCCCTCGGGCAGGAACGACGACGACTTGTCGATCGTGGTGTTGTTGGAGCCCGCGAGGTCGGCGGAGCCGCCCCACAGCTCGGGGACGACCGGGCCGAGGGCCTGGAGGACCTTGCCGGACGCGGCGCGCGTGGCGAGCTTCGTGCCGGCCTCGAAGGCGGGCAGCGCCTGCTCCCAGCCCTCGGGGAGGCGGCCGGCGACGACGCGGTCGAGCAGGCGCGAGCGCTCGGGGTCGGCGGCGCGCCACTCGGCGAGCCGCTTGTCCCAGGCGGCGTGCGCCTCGGCGCCGCGGTCGAGGGCCTTGCGGGTGTGGGCCAGGACGTCGTCCTCGACGGTGAACGACTGCTCGGGGTCGAAGCCGAGGACGCGCTTGGTGGCGGCCACTTCCTCGTCGCCGAGCGCCGAGCCGTGCGCGCCCGCGGTGTTCTGCGCGTTCGGCGCGGGCCAGGCGATGACCGTGCGCATCACGACGAGGGACGGGCGCTCCGTCTCGGCCTTGGCGGCGGCGAGCGCCTCGTACAGGGCCTTGGCGTCGATGTCGCCGTCGGGCTGCGGGGTGACGCGCTGCACGTGCCAGCCGTAGGCCTCGTAGCGCTTGGCGACGTCCTCGGAGAACGCCGTGTCCGTGTCGCCCTCGATGGAGATGTGGTTGTCGTCGTAGAGGAAGACGAGGTTGCCGAGCTTCTGGTGCCCGGCCAGGGAGGACGCCTCGGCGGAGACGCCTTCCTGCAGGTCGCCGTCGGAGACGATCGCCCAGATGGTGTGGTCGAAGGGGCTGGCGCCCCGGGGGGCGTGGGGGTCGAACAGGCCGCGCTCGTAGCGGGCGGCCATGGCCATGCCCACCGCGTTGGCGACGCCCTGGCCGAGCGGGCCCGTCGTCGTCTCGACACCGGCGGTGTGGCCGTACTCGGGGTGGCCCGGGGTCTTGGAACCCTGCGTGCGGAACGCCTTCAGGTCGTCGAGGTCCAGCTCGTAGCCGGCGAGGAACAGCTGGGTGTACAGGGTGAGGCTGGTGTGACCCGGGGAGAGGACGAAGCGGTCGCGGCCGGTCCACTCCGGGTCGGCCGGGTCGTGCCGCATGGCCTTCTGGAAGAGGGTGTACGCGGCCGGGGCGAGGCTCATGGCGGTGCCGGGGTGGCCGTTGCCGACCTTCTGCACGGCGTCGGCCGCCAGGAGGCGGGCGGTGTCGACGGCACGCCGGTCGAGTCCGGTCCACTCGAAGGGGCGCTCGAAGGGGTCCAGGCCGTCCGGTGTCTGCGTGCTCATCTGTATGACTTCCTTCGCATCCGTGGTGCTTCCTCGGTGCCGGGGGGCACCGGCGGTCCGGGGCCAAAGGCCCTGGTCCAGCCACCTTCGAACTTAAAGGTCATACTTTTGCCGAGGAAGGTGCGCCCGTGTCACCGTCCGGTGAAAATGGGACAGCCGGGGCGGGCGGAAGCCGCCCGGACCCACCAGAGACGGAACAGACCCCGGGAACACGCATGACCGAGCGGGCCGACGCGCATCCGAGCGCGCACATGGGCGACGCGGAGCACATCCGTACCTACCCCTTCGACGCGAGCGCGAGCGTCTCCGGGGTGGGGATGCAGGTCGGCCCGATGGGCACGGACGGCCCCTGGGCGGGCGGCGTCGGCCTCTCCCGGCGCGTGCACCGCATCGACTTCCACGTCCTCCTGTTCTTCCGCGCGGGCCCGGTCCGCCACATGGTCGACTTCACGGAGTACGAGGTCGGGGCCGGTGACGTGCTGTGGATCCGGCCCGGCCAGGTGCACAGCTTCTCGGCGACCGACGCCTACGTCGGCACCGCGCTCACGATGCAGCCCGGTTTCCTGCCGCGCTCGATCGTGGAGGCGACGGGCCTGTACCGCTACGACCGGCCGCCGCTCCTGCGTCCCGACCAGGGCCAACTGGCGGCCCTGGAAGCCTCGTTGGAGCAGCTCCAGCGCGAGTACCTGGACACCTCGACGCTGCCGCCGAGCCTGCACACCTCGGTGCTGCGGCACTGCCTGACGGCCTTCATGCTGCGGGTGGCGCACGTGTCGGCGCAGGCCGCGGCCGACGAGGGCAGGTTGCTGCCGGACTCGGCGTTCTCCCGGTTCCGCGGCGCGGTCGAGCAGGGCTTCACCACCAACCACAGCGTCAGCGCCTACGCCGACCAGCTCGGCTACTCCCGCCGCACCCTGGTCCGCGCCGTGCGCGCGGCCACCGGCCTGACCCCGAAGGACTTCATCGACCGCCGCGTGATCCTGGAGGCGAAGCGGCTCCTGGCCCACACCGACCTGCCGGCGGGGCGCATCGGGGCGGCCGTCGGCTTCGCGGACTCGGCGAACTTCTCGAAGTTCTTCCAGCAGCGGACCGGGGTCACGCCGGCGGGGTTCCGGGCGGAGCAGGCCTGAGGCCCCGCCCACGCCCGGGCGGGGCCCCGGGGTCAGCCTCGGCGCAGGGCCGCCAGGTACCCGCGCAGGGTGCGGCCGGTGCGCTCGGCGCTCCACAGCCTCAGCACCTCGGCGTCGTCCGACGGCCCGGCGGCGGCGATGCGCCCGTGGGTGGGCCGGTGGAGCTGGCGCTTGGCGAGGGCGTAGACGTCCGACGGCGCGCGGCTCAGCTCCCGCGCCCGCAGCAGCGCGGCGGCGAGCAGCTCGTCCGGCTCGACGAGCGTGTGCACCAGGTTGACGGCGAGGGCCTGCCGGGGCGTCAGGCGGCCGGCCCCCAGCACCATCGCGTCGAGCGCCGGGCCCACGGCGTGGCGTACGACCTCCAGGCACACCGTCGGGAAGGGCACCCCGGCGGCGAGTTCGGTGAGCCCGATGGAGCCGTCGGACATCAGCCGCAGGTCGCAGGCGGCGGCCAGCACGCAGCCGCCGGCCAGGGCGTGCCCGTTGACCGCCGCGACCACCGGCCTCGGGTGGTCGAACAGGGCGAGGGTCGCGCGGTGCAGGGCGGGCAGGAAGGCCTCGGCGTACTCCGCCCCGCCGTCGATCACCCGCTTGAGGTCCACCCCCGCCGAGAAGGACCGCCCGCGTCCGGTGAGCACCACCGCGCGGGCGTCGGCCACGTCCTCCAGGGCCTCGGGGAGGCGGGTGAGCAGCTCCTCGTCCAGGGCGTTGACCGGCCCGTGGTCCAGGGTCAGGAGCGCGATGCCGTCGTGGTCGGACACGTCGATCACTGGTCGGTCCTCCGCGCGGTCAGTCCGCGTAGCCGTCGAGGTCGGTGAGCGGGATCTTCGAGACCGTGTACGTGCCCTGTCCGGCCGCCACCAGTTTGCCGCTGTCGCTGTAGATGTCGCTGCGCGCGACGTAGAGCGTCCGGCCGGCGGTGACGACGTGGCCGACGGCGTAGATGCCCTCTTTGCGCACCGGCCGGATCAGGTTGATGTGGTAGTCGACCGTCAGGACGCTGAAGGTCTCCTCCATCGAGTTGGCCGCGACGAATCCGGCCGTGTCGCCGACCTCGAACATCATGGCCGCGTGCAGGAAGTCCGCGTTCTGGGTGAGGTCGCCGTGGAACGGGATGGCCACCCGGGCCCGCCCCGCCTCCTCGATCTCGATGGTCTTGTCCAGGAAGCGCGAGATCTTGCAGTTCATGCAGCAGCGCGTGAGCTTCTCGAAGTGCGTGGACACGTTTCTCCTCTGCTGGGGGGTGGGGCGGCGACGTGGTCAGGGACGGGACACGACGAGGCCCGCGTTGATCCCGCCGAAGCCGAACGCGTTGATCAGACAGCGGCGGATCTCCCTCTCGCGGACTTCGCGGGCGATGTCGGCCTTGACGAACTCCGGGTCGGTCTCCTTCAGGTGCAGCGTGGGCGGGACGGCCTGGTGGCGCAGCGCCATGAGGGCCCCGGCGAGGTTCAGCGGCCCGTTCGCGGCGAACGTGTATCCCAGGTGCCCCTTGATCGACGTGATGACCGGCCGGTGACCGGTGTCCTCGGTGAGCGCGCGCAACGCCTCCAGTTCGGCGGCGTCGCCCTGCACCATGCCAGACGCCTGGGCGAACACGCAGTCGATCGCGGCAGGTTGTACGCCCGCGTCGGCGAGGGCGCCGCTCATGCAGCGGGTGACGTGGCGGGCCGAGATGCCGGTGAGGTCGTCGCCCCCGCTGTTGGCGTCGAAGCCGGTCAGTTCGCCGTGGATCACCGCGCCGCGCGCCTTCGCGTGCGCGCGTTCCTCCAGCACGAAGACGGCGGCCCCTTCACCGACCACGATGCCGTCCCGCGAGCGGTCGAAGGGGCGGGGCGTGGACTGCGGGTCGTCGTGCCGGCTGAGCACCCGCATCGCCTGGAAGCCGGAGTAGGTGATCGGGGTGATGACCGCCTCCGCCCCGCCGGCGACCGCCCAGGCGCGCCTGCCGGACCTGATGGCGCGCATCGCCTGCCCGATGGCCTGGCTGCCGCTCGCGCAGGCGCCGGCGACCGTGACCTGCTCCTCCTCGATGCCGTGGCGCAGGGCGATCACGCTCGCCGCCATGTTGGGGATGAGGGAGGGGATCAGGAACGGGCTGGTCCTGCGCACCCCCTGCCGCTCCTGGCGCAGGACGCCCGCCTCGATGCTGGGCAGCCCGCCCATGGCCACGCCGAGGTACACGCCGCCCCCCGGCGGATACCCCCGACGGGCCGCTCCCCCGTCCGCCTCGGGCTCCGTGACCCCGTGCAGCCCGCTGTCCTCGAGCGCCCGGTCGGCGGCGAAGAGCGCGTACCGCGCGAAGGCGCTCATGCGCCCGGTCTCGAACCGGAGCGGGCCGGGTGCGAACGTGACGACGGAGTCGTCCACCTCGCCGGCGTGCCGGGCGCTGAACCGGCCGGCGTCGAAGCGGGTCAGGGGAGCGATCCCCGAACGCCCGGCGACGAGGCCCCGCCACAGCTCGTCGACCGTCGAGCCGAGCGGGCACAGCACCCCCGCCCCGGTGACCACCACGCGGTGTCGCGGCACGTCCGGCTCCGTCAGGCCCGCTGCTCCGCGGCGTCCAGGGTCCGCCGTATGTACTGCTCCAGATCCCGCATGGTCTGCAGATCGTCCATGACGGACTCGTCGAAGTCGACGCCGAAGCAGTCCTCCAGGAACAGGAGCAGCTCGACCATCTTGAGCGAGCTCATGCCCTCGATGGAGTTGCCGATGTTCGACTGCGGGGTCAGATGGGACACGTCGGTCTCGACGAACTCGCCGATGTGCTGCACGATCTTGTCGAAAAGCTCCTGGTCCCGCTGGTCATCCTGCATCTGGTGCCCCTCCGGAGGTCACACGCTTCGATTCGTCGGTACGTCGGAACGGCGGGCGTTCCTCGATGATCTTTCGGCAGAGATGGCGCTGGATCTTGCCGCTGGTGGTCCGGGGCAGCTGCGCCCGCCGGATCCAGTGGAAGGTGACGCCGCTGATCCCGAACGCCTCGGCCAGCGCGGCGCGCACCTCGTCGGTGACGTGCCGCCGGTCGCGGCCCTCACCGATGCGTTCGTCGAGCAGGAGATGCAGCTGTTCGGTGCGGAGCATCGGGTCGGGGACGCCGACGGCGACGACCGCGGGGGTGCGCGGGCTCTTGGCGACGGCCTCGACGAACCTCTCGATCTGGTCGGGGATGTGGTTGCGGCCGGAGATGATCACGATCTCCTTGCGGCGGCCGGTGACGTACAGCTCGCCGTCGACCTGGTAGCCGAGGTCGCCGGTACGCAGGTAGCCGTCCGGCCGCTTGAGCCGCTCGTCGGCCGGGCCGGTCCGCGAGGCGGCGCCCTGGTCCGGCGCCTCGGGGCGCGCGGCGTCCTCCCGTGCCGGGAGATAGCCGTCGATCAGGCTGGGCCCGGACACCTCGATCTCGCCGATCACGCGGTCGGGCAGCGGCCTTCCGTCGCCGTCCACCACCCTCAGCCGATGGCCCGGGACGGCGGGGCCCACGCACATCATGCTCATGCTGCGCGGATCACCGGCCGGGCGCGGCTCGGCGCGCCCCCGGGCCGAGACGGCCTCCGCGTCCACCCGGTCGACCGCGTAGGGCCGGTCGACGTCCGAGATGGTGGCCGCCAGGGTCGCCTCCGCGAGCCCGTACACCGGTCGCAGCGTCGTCTCGGGCAGCCCGAACGGGCCGAAGGCCGCCTGGAATTCGCGCAGGGTGGCCTCGTGCACCGGTTCCGCGCCGCACAGCGCGACACGCCAGGAGGACAGGTCGAGATCGGCGGGAGGCCGCCGCTTGGCCACCCGCGCGCAGATGTGGAACGCGGAGCTGGGCGCGGGCGAGAGGGTCCCCCGGTGCCGGCTGATCCAGCGCAGCCAGGACATCGGGTTGCGCAGGAAGGTGACCGGATCCGCGAGCACCATCGGGATGTGCGCGTGCAGCGCGTACGAGATGCCGATGAGGCCCATGTCGTGGAAGAGGGGGAGCCAGCTCACCAGTGAGTCGTCGGGGCGCGCGTGGATCGCCTCGGCGATCGCCCGGACGTTGGCGGTGATGTTGCCGTGCCGGACCATGGCCAGCTTGGGCGCGCCGGTCGAGCCGGAGGTCGCCTGGAGATGGGCCAGGGACGCGGGGGTCGCCCGGGGCGTGCCGAGGGCGACGGGTTCCCCGCGCAGCGCCTCGGGGGTGGTGACCGCGACCGGCAGGAAGGCGCCCAGCATGTCGGCGAGTTCGGGGGCCGCGACGACCGCGGTGGCCCGCGCCTGGTCGGCGAGGCCGCGCAGAGGGGCCGCGTGGTGCGGGCCGCTCCCGGCCGGTTCCGCCGCGATCACCGGCACGACACCGGCGTAGAGGCAGCCCAGGTAGACCGCGAGGAAGTCGCGTGAGGTGGGCAGGACGAGGAGGACGCGGTCCCCCTCCCCGATGCCGTGCGCCCGCAGCCCGGCCACGGTCCCGGCGACGAGGCGGCGGACGTCGGCGTAGGTGAGGGCGAACTCCTCCTCGGACCGCTCGATCACGTGGAACGCCGGCCGGTCGGGGGTGCGGTCGGCGTGGTCGAGGAGGGCGCCGATGACGGTCCGCGCCGGGTGCTGCGCCGTCATCGGGCGTATCTCTTCACGAATTCGACGTCGGTGGTCTTGGACGAGCGCGCCAGCCACTCGCGCAGCTCCCCGTGCCGTGCGTCGAAGTCGGCCTTCAGCAGGTCCTCCCGCAGGGTTCCGGCCGCCGTGTAGTACGGCTTCTCCAGCTGTTCGAGGAAGTGGATGTGCCGGCGCATCCCCTCCCGGCCGCGGTCCACGCTGCGGGAGTAGGCCTTCAGGCGGGCCCGCCGCTGGGGCCGCGTCTCGATCTCGAACGCCCGCTTGAAGAAGATGTCGTAGCTGTCGAGAATGCCGCGCTGCAGTTCGCTGGGGCGCATCTCGCGCGGGAAGATCCCGACGAAGGAGTAGTGCTGGTAGGTCGGCACCTCCATGATGATCCGGTGGTCCTCGACGTCTTGGCGCGCCCCGTACAGCAGGTTCTGGAAGGGGTACTCGGCGAGGCAGACGAACACCGGGTGCATGATGCGGGCCTCGGCGCACCAGCGGGCGGTGGCCTCGATGGCCGGCCGGTCCTGGACGTCGAGCCCGAAGATGATCGCGGAGTGGATGGCGATGTCGTTCTCGGCGAAGCGCAGCAGGCGCCGGGTCTGCTCGGAGGGGTCGACGCGCTTGTTGAACGCCTGGAGCACGCTGGGGTCCTCCGACTCCACGCCCAGGCAGTACTCGTCGAACCCCGACCGTTTGAGGTCGAGCACGAGATCCATGTCGTCGGCGTGGTTGACCCGGCTCATGGCGATGAACTTGTAGTCGCGGTCCCGGAAGGTCTCGGCGATCTCCCGGCAGTAGTCCTTGCGGGTCGTGAAGTTGAGGTCGGTGACGTAGAAGCGGTTGCACCCGGTCTGCCGGTAGATGGCGTCCAGTTCGGTGCGGACGTCCTGTGCCGTCTTGGTGCGGAAGCGGCGTCCCAGCAGGCGGATGGCGTAGCAGAAGGAGCAGGCGAAGGGGCAGCCGCGGGACATCGAGACGGTCGCCCAGTGCAGTTTCGGCGCGCCGGCCAGGAATTTCGGGTTGATGGCGGTGGCGATGTTGCCGTAGCGGGCGATTTTGTTCACCACGAGGTCGCCGTCGGCCCCGATGTAGGCCAGGTTGTCGACCTCGGTGAGGGGGTCGCCGTTCTCCAGCGCGTTGATGAGCTGGACGGCGGGGATCTCGCCCTCGGCGATCACCGCGTAATCGGCGTAGCGCAGTGCCTCGTAGGGGGCGAATGCGGCGTGCGGGCCGCCCATGATGACCACGCAGCCGGGGCGTTTGGCGCGCTGGATCAGCTCGACCGTCTCGATGTTCGACCAGAAGTGGGTGGCGAGTGCCGAGACGAGGATGTAGTCGTACTCGGCCAGGGGGAAGTCCTGCGGTTTCTGCCCCCAGAACATCTGGCACATCTCGACCCGTGCGTCCGGGAATTCCTGCTGGACGAACGAGGCGACGTAGTAGATGCCGTCGTTGTACGTCGTCGCCAAGGTGGACGCGTCGGGATACGCCTCGTGGAAACTCAGTTGGACGCAGAGGATGTTGAGGCTTCTCATGCCGGCGATCCCGAGGGGCTCAGCGGCGTCGGGCGATGACGGCGCGCGAACTCCCGGCGCACCTTCGCCTTCATCTCCTGCTTGAGCGTGGCGGCGATGCGGTCGGGGTCATTGACCTTGCGCTGCGCCCAGGCGAGCAGGTCGCGGGCCTCGCTGCGGTTCATGTTCGGGTGCTTCCACACCAGGTTGTACAGGTCGTGCTTGCTGAGGTCGGGCTCGTCGACCAGGTGTTCCATCTGCCGGTAGAGGCGGGTGCCGTGGAACGGGGTCAGCAAGGTGAGCTGGCAGGCGAACAGCCCTTCCTCGCTGAGCTGTTCGATGTCGAACCGCATGTCCTCGATGGTGTCCTCCGCGAAGCCCACCATGAAGGTGCCGAGGGCGCGGCGGCCGTTGTCGATCAGTTCGCGGACCGTCTGGCGGACGTTGTAGACGTCGTCGCGCTTCTTGACGTCGGCGACGTTCTTGTCCCGGTACGACTCGATGCCGACGATCGCCCCGTCCATGTAGCGGTCGGTCAGCTCGGGGATGCGGCCGCGGATCAGGTCGGCGCGGGTGAGGCAGATCCAGGGGAGTTCGCGCTCCGCGAGGGCGTCGACCACCTGCTCGGCCAGGGTGTTGGTGAGGAAGAAGCTCTCGTCGTAGATGATGACGTGGGCGACGTCGGCGTCCCGGTAGGCGTCGAGCGCCGCGTAGGTGTCCTCCATGAAGATGGCTTCTTCTTTGGGATTGAAGATCGGCGTCGAGCAGAACGTGCACCCGATGTTGCAGCCGCGCTTCGAATACAGGTAGCCGACCGGGGACTTGAGCCCGCGGAATCCGCTCTCGCCGATCATGGCCGGGTGCCGCACGCGGGGCAGTGGCGTGCCGTAGACGTATTCGTGGATGGGCGCCTCGCCCGCGCCCTTCACCTTTTTGGTGAAGTAGGCGTCGATGCCCGGGGAAAGGACGCCGTAGTTCCCGGCCCATATCTCGGGGACACCGGCCTCACGTGCCGCCTTGGCCATCTCGATGGCGACCGGGGTGGACCAGGTGTAGAAGCTGACGCCGACCATGTCCCATTTCTCGGACCGTAAGGCGGCGAGATATTCGTCCCAGGTCGGGTACTCGAGGATTTCGACGTCCGGCACATTGTGCTTGATGAAGCGGAGCCCGGTCGGCGGACAGGTGACGGAGAGCCGGTCCTCCAGATCCACCGCACATGTCCAGGCCATATAGGTGTCGGTCCGGTCGTACCAGTTCCCACCGACACCGTCGGGCTCGATCAAAGCCTCTTTCGGAGCGGTCGTGAGGAGCACTCTCTTCATCTGCCGACCCCTGTCGCCACGAAACTGCGCTGTTTATGGACAGCCTATTTCAGGCATGGCCGTGTCCGACCGGCCCGCAATAGAAAAAACGATTTCGTTTAGCATGCACAGACTTTGGACTCTAGGATCGGCTGAATATGCCTGTCAACCCGCGCACCAAGCCGGTTATGGCCGCCACCGCATTCACGCCAACCGGCCGGCGCCCGCGCTTCTTGATCGGAATGCCTGGTCTCCCGGTGAGCGGACCGTACGCCGGTTCGAGAGCCGCTCGGGGCTCCGGGCAACTCGGCCAAAACCATGCGGGAGCACGTGGGGGCCGGGGCGGGAAGCGCCCTACAGGCCCGCCAGCGCGTTCCACCGCTTGGCGAACTCCGTGCGCTCCTGCGGCGTGATGTCCCGCGCGATGGCGAGCCGCGCCCGCATGGCGTCGTCCGGGAAGATCAGCGGGTCCTCCGCGAGGGCCGCCCGCTCCTTGTCCTTGGCGGAGGCGAGGACGTCGCGGGCCGCCGGGACGGGGCAGACGTAATTGACCCAGGCGGCCAGGTCCGCGGCCACCTCGGGGTCGTAGTAGTGGTCGATCAGCCGCTCGGCGTTCCGCTTGTGGCGCGCGAGGTTGGGGATCATCAGGGACTCGGCCCACAGCTCGGCGCCCTCCTCGGGGACGACGAACTCGATGTCCGGGTCGTCCGCCTGGAGCTGGATGACGTCACCGCTGTAGGCCTGGCAGGCGAGCACGTCGCCGCTGGAGAGGTCCTTGATGTAGTCGTTGCCGGTGAAGCGGCGGATGTGGTGGCTGCGCACCAGCTTCTCGACCTTGTCGCACATCCGGTGGAAGTCGTCGGCCGTCCACCGGGTGACGTCGACGCCGTCGCCCTGGAGCAGCAGCGCGAACGCCTCGTCCAGGCCGGAGAGCAGCGTCACCCGGCCCTTGAGGTCGTCGGCCCACAGATCGGAGACGTGCTTGACCTCCCGGCCGAGCTTCCGCTTGTTGTAGGCGATGCCGGTGATGCCCGACTGCCAGGGGACGGTGGACCTGCGCCCCGGGTCGAAGTGCGGCGAACGCAGCAGCGGGTCGAGGTACTTGGTGACGTTGGGCTGGCGGGAGCGGTCCATCTCCTGCACCCAGCCGAGCCGAACGAAGCGGGCGCACATCCAGTCGCTGATGACGATGAGGTCGCGCCCGGTCTCCTGGTGGTTCATCAGGGACGGGCTGATCTTGCCGAAGAACTCGTCGTTGTCGTTGATCTCCTCCGTGTAGCGGACGTCGATCCCGGTCCGCCGCTCGAAGGCGGCGAGCGAGGGGCGCCGCGTCGTGTCCTCGTCGTCCGTGTCGATGTAGAGCGGCCAGTTGGCGAAGGCCAGCCGCCGGTCCTCGGCCGAGCGGTCACGGGCGGAGCGCTCCTCCGGCGCGATGTACGCGGCGGGCACTCCGCAGCCCGCGAGCGTGCCGAGGGCCGCGCCCCCGCCGAGGGCGCGCAGCAGGGACCGGCGGGACACGGGGGCCATGGGGTTCGCTCGCACTCCGGCAGCATGCGCCCGCCCGTGTCCGCCGGGCAATGGACGCTGCGTCGAGCGGGGCGCGGCTGACCCGACACCCTGTCGACCGCCGCGTCCTCGCGCGGCTCACCCGGCGGGCTCCAGCCGGGCCGCGAGGTCCCCGGCGGTGACCCGCTCCAGCGGGGCGGCGTCGACCGGGCCCGGGTAGAGGCGGTACACCGTGCCGGCCGCCGCCTCGCGCGCGCCCGCCAACTCGCCGTGCAGCAGGGCGAGAAGGACGCGGCGGCCGGTCAACTCCGGTTCGGCGCGCAGCGCGTCCGGTTCCCAGCCGTCGCGCACGCGCAGCGCGAAGTCGGCGCGTGGTTCGTCCGCCGCGCGGCGGTAGCCCCACAGGACGTGGCCGCGGCCGCGTACGTACACCTCGCCGTCGGTGCGGGCGGCGGCCGTCCAGCACGCCAGGTCCCACAGGGTGGCCCGGCCGCACGGCCGGAAGGTGTCGAGCAGGTCGTTGCCCAGGCGCCGGATCGGTTCGCGGTAGCGCCACACGTCGTGGCCGGTCCCCGTGGTGGCCAGGGTGACGTCCGCCCACCACGCGCGCCGCGCGCGCAGGTCGACGATCATCGGGACGCGCAGCTTCGCGTCGCCGGCGAGGTCGAAGCGCTGCCGCACGGTCCGGGGGTCGTAGGCGGCCCGCTCCTTGCCCCGCACCGCCATGAACCCCGCGAAGGCGTCGGGGAGTTCGTCGAAGGGCACGTCGTTGTACGAGAGGACGGCGGGCACGACGAACCGCACCCCGACGTGCGCGAGCCGCGGCAGGTCGAGGTCCAGGTACTCGGTGGCGCCGTGCGGGGCGGGCGCCGACGTCAGGTCCCCGGAGTGCCGGGCGGCGCCGCCCGCGTACTCCAGGTGGGTGTAGTCGCACAGGCCGACGAAGCGCCACAGGTCGTCGTAGAGCGCGACGGACAGGTCGAGGTCGACGCGGGTGCCCTTGGGCTGGAGCCAGTGCAGGAAGAGCCGGACGGTCTCGCCGTCGGCGGGCAGGGGCAGCGAGCTGCCGCGCGGCACCGCGACCAGCGAGGCGGCCGAGGCGCGCTCGGCGAACGGCACGGGCAGGTCGGCGAGGGAGGCGTCCAGGACGGCCAGGTCGTAGCGCTGCCCCTGCCGCGCGGCGAGGCGCCGGACGGCCTCGGCCGCGATCAGCTCCCCGGCCCGGCCCGCGACCAGCGGGGGAAGCGGCGGCCGGTGGTCCTCGACGGCGTAGGCCTTGGTGACCCGCCCGCGCGGGAAGAAGACGCGGCGGTGCCCCGGGGCGGTACGGACCTTCATGCGGCCGTACGCGCCGAGCAGCGGGCCCGGCGCGGTGCGGGGCAGGGCGTGGGCGAGGGCCTCGGCGAGCGGCTCGGGCAGGGTGGTCGCGCCGGAGCGGGCCAGCAGCAGGTCGAGGCGGCGCAGGAGTTCGCCCGGGCGCTCGCGCAGCAGGGCGGCGGCGGAGGTGACGTCCCAGCGGTCCAGGGCCTCTTCGACGCGGCTCTGCCAGGTGAGCACGCGCAGCCGGTCGCCCACGAGCCGGACGTCGTCGTGCCGGGCCGCCTCGGTCAGCAGCACCTCGCCGAGCGCGCCGGCGCCGAGGCGCGTCCCGCGCAGCACGGCGAAGGCGAGCGCCGCGCGGGCGTGCCGGTGGGCGCCCTCGAAGGGGTGCAGGATCTCGCCGGCCCGCTTCCAGGCGTGCGGGTGGCGGGCCATGTCCTCGGTGAGGCGCCCGAGGTCGAGGCGGTCGAGCAGGCCGAGCAGTTCGCGGCGCACGGGGCGCGGAAGGCCGCGCAGGCGCGGTATTTCGAGCAGGTCGGGGTCGCCGCCGGACCGTACGACGAGGATGCGCAGGATGTCCGTGGCGGTGTCCGCGTACCGTCCGACGAGGGGCCGCGCCTCGGGGACGTCGAGGAGCGGGGCGAGGGCGAGGGCCTTGCTCTCGCGCAGCGGCACGGCCTCGGGGAGCCAGTCGGCGGCGGCGAGCGGGTCCGTGTGCCCGAGGAGCAGGACCAGGTCGTCGTGGTCCTGGGGGTTCAGGGGGGTGCGGCGGGCGAGCAGCGCGGAGAGTTCGGCGGCGGTGTCGCCGGGCGCGGCGCGGCGCAGGACGCGCAGGACCGGGCCGCCGTCACCGCCGGGTCCGGCGCCGGTGTCGAGCCACGGGCGGGTGGGCCCGTCCGTCTCGTAGCGGTTCTCGCAGACCGGGCAGGCGTACCAGACGCAGCACTCGTCGCAGCAGCCCCAGTCCTTCTCCTTGCCCAGGCAGTCGTCGCACAGGAGATGGGCGCAGGGCCCCAGAGCGCGGACGCGGCCCTTGGTGTTCGCGCAGTTCATGCAGGGCTGGTGCGGCTGGGCGGCCAGGCGCGCGAGGACGGCCGAGGCGTAGCGGTCGTGGGCGAGCCGGTAGGGGATCTCGTCGGGGAAGCGCTGGAACAGCGGGGCGTGCCGGCGGTCGGAGCCCATGAGGGCGTCGACGTCGGCGAGCAACCCCCGGCCGGTCGCGGCGAGGTCCGCGGCGGACAGGCCGGCCAGCGCGCGGCGCAGGCCGGTGGTCAACAGGTGCCCGCGGTCGGCGAGTTCGGCTTCGAGGACGACGACACCGGCGTCGGTCTCGGCGGACCGCCCGGGCCCGGAAGGCACGTACACGCTCTGCCGGCGACGCAGCAGCAGCCCGGCGAGGTCGTCGGACGTCATCGGATCCCACCCCCGTGGCGCGTGGAGAAGCGGGGGCGGGGAGTGGATGCGCTACAGATCTTTTCGCATAAGAAGAAAGAAGGAAGCACACCGCGGAGCCGCCCCCGCGTACACAACGGTACGCGGGGGCGGGAAAGGCGTCACACGAAATAACGCCGGGCGACGGACGCGCCCCCGAGGGGGCGCGGGGCTGTGACATGTGCGGCTCCGCCGCGTGGGCGCGACCAGCCCCCACCCACCCGCGGGTGCCGACTAACCGAGGGACGTCATCACGTGCTTGACGCGCGTGTAGTCATCGAACCCATATGCCGAAAGGTCCTTGCCGTACCCCGACTTCTTGAAGCCGCCGTGAGGCATCTCGGCCACGAGAGGAATGTGCGTGTTGATCCAGACGCACCCGAAGTCCAGCACCTTGGACATCCGCATGGCGCGCGCGTGGTCCTTGGTCCACACGGAGGACGCCAGCGCGTAGTCGACGCCGTTGGCGTACTCGACGGCCTGCGCCTCGTCGGTGAAGGACTGCACGGTGATGACGGGGCCGAAGACCTCGTTCTGGATGATCTCGTCGTCCTGCTTGAGGCCGGAGACGACGGTCGGGGCGTAGAAGTAGCCCTTGTCGCCGACCCGCTGGCCGCCCGCCTCCACCTTGGCGTGCGCGGGCAGCCGCTCGATGAAGCCGGCGACCTGCTTGAGCTGGTTGGCGTTGTTGAGCGGGCCGTAGAGCACGTCCTCGTCGTCCGGCTGCCCGGTCTTCGTGTCGGCGGCGGCCTTGGCGAGCGCCGTCACGAACTCGTCGTGGATGGACTCGTGGACGAGCACGCGCGTGGCGGCCGTACAGTCCTGGCCCGCGTTGAAGAAGCCGGCGACCGAGATGTCCTCGACGGCCTTGGCGATGTCGGTGTCCTCGAACACGACGACGGGCGCCTTGCCGCCCAGCTCCAGGTGGACCCGCTTGAGGTCCTTGGCGGCGGACTCGGCGACCTGCATGCCGGCGCGCACGGAGCCGGTGATGGAGGCCATCGCGGGGGTGGGGTGCTCGACCATGGCGCGGCCGGTGTCGCGGTCGCCCGTGACGACGTTGAAGACGCCGGGCGGCACGATGGAGCCGATGATCTCGGCCATGAGGACGGTCGAGGCGGGGGTGGTGTCCGACGGCTTCAGCACGACCGTGTTACCGGCCGCGAGGGCCGGGGCGAACTTCCATACGCCCATCATCATGGGGTAGTTCCACGGCGCGACCTGCGCGCAGACGCCGATCGGCTCGCGGCGGATGATGGAGGTCAGGCCCTCCATGTACTCGCCGGCGGCGCGCCCCTCCAGCATCCGGGCCGCGCCCGCGAAGAAGCGGATCTGGTCGACCATCGGCGGGATCTCCTCGGACCGCGTGAGTCCGATCGGCTTGCCCGTGTTCTCGACCTCGGCGGCGATCAGTTCCTCGGCCCGCTCCTCGAACGCGTCGGCGATCTTCAGCAGGGCCTTCTGCCGCTCCGCGGGCGTCTGGTCGCGCCAGGCGGGGAACGCGTCGGCAGCGGCCTTCATGGCGGCGTCGACGTCGGCCTGACCCGACAGCGGCGCGGTGGCGTACGCCTCGCCGGTCGCCGGATTGATCACCTCGGTGGTCCGCCCGTCGGCCGCGTCCCGGAATTCTCCGTTGATGTAGTTGCGCAGACGGCGCAGCTCGGTGCTCACTTCCGGCCCTCCAGTCAGATGTCCAGTGGATGAGACACCCACAGTAGTCGCTGTACCGACGCTTTCAACATACCCGGCGCCCCACAACTGCGGAATCCGTGAGGATTGAAGTCTCAGACAACGAATTTCATCGGTTTGGTCTTGCGGAAGTGACGAGACGTCGTGCACAGTGAAGTCGTGGCCAGTCGCAGCGCAGACCCCAACAGCCCCCGCGGCTCCCGCACCGGAAATCCGGGCGGCAGCGGCAATGGGAACGGCACCCCTCCGGTGGACGCCGTCTCCCTGGCGATCATCGAGCAGCTCCAGGAGGACGGACGCCGTCCGTACGCCGCCATCGGCAAGGCCGTGGGCCTGTCCGAGGCGGCCGTGCGCCAGCGGGTCCAGAAGCTGCTCGACCAGGGCGTGATGCAGATCGTCGCCGTCACGGACCCGCTCACCGTGGGCTTCCGCAGGCAGGCGATGGTCGGCATCACCGTCGAGGGCGACCTCGATCCGGTGGCGGACGCGCTGACGGCCATGCCGGAAGCCGAGTACGTGGTGATGACCGCGGGCTCGTACGACCTCCTGGTGGAAATCGTCTGCGAGGACGACGACCACCTCCTGGAGGTCATCAACAAGCGCATCCGCGCCCTCCCCGGCGTGCGCTCCACCGAGAGCTTCGTCTACCTCAAGCTCAAGAAGCAGACCTATATGTGGGGAACCCGATAGCCGTGAGCAAGGACCTCAGCCAGACCGCGTACGACCACCTGTGGATGCACTTCACCCGCATGTCGGACTACGAGAACGCACCCGTGCCCACCATCGTGCGTGGCGAGGGCACCTACATCTACGACGACAAGGGCAAGAAGTACCTGGACGGCCTGTCCGGACTCTTCGTCGTCAACGCCGGCCACGGCCGTCACGAGCTGGCGGAGACCGCCTACAAGCAGGCGCAGGAGCTGGCCTTCTTCCCGGTGTGGAGCTACGCCCACCCCAAGGCCGTCGAGCTGGCCGAGCGCCTCGCGAACTACGCGCCGGGCGACCTCAACAAGGTCTTCTTCACCACCGGTGGCGGCGAGGCCGTCGAGACCGCGTGGAAGCTGGCCAAGCAGTACCACAAGCTCACCGGCAACCACACGAAGTACAAGGTCATCTCCCGCGCGGTCGCCTACCACGGCACCCCGCAGGGCGCCCTGTCCATCACCGGCCTGCCGGCCCTCAAGGCCCCCTTCGAGCCGCTCGTGCCGGGCGCGCACAAGGTGCCGAACACCAACATCTACCGCGCCCCGATCCACGGCGACGACCCGGTGGCTTTCGGCCGCTGGGCCGCCGACCAGATCGAGCAGGAGATCCTCTTCGAGGGCCCCGAGACGGTCGCGGCCGTCTTCCTGGAGCCGGTGCAGAACGCCGGCGGCTGCTTCCCGCCGCCGCCCGGCTACTTCCAGCGGGTGCGCGAGATCTGCGACAAGTACGACGTGCTGCTCGTCTCCGACGAGGTCATCTGCTCGTTCGGCCGCCTCGGCACGATGTTCGCCTGTGACAAGTTCGACTACGTCCCGGACATGATCACCTGCGCCAAGGGCATGACCTCGGGCTACTCCCCGATCGGCGCCTGCATCATCTCGGACCGGCTCGCCGAGCCGTTCTACAAGGGTGACAACACCTTCCTGCACGGCTACACCTTCGGCGGCCACCCGGTCTCGGCCGCGGTCGGCATCGCCAACCTCGACATCTTCGAGAAGGAGGGTCTCAACCAGCACGTCCTCGACAACGAGGACGCGTTCTACCAGACCCTGCGCAAGCTGCACGACCTGCCGATCGTCGGTGACGTCCGCGGCAACGGCTTCTTCTACGGCATCGAGCTGGTGAAGGACAAGGCCACCAAGGAGACCTTCAACGACGAGGAGACCGAGCGCGTCCTGTACGGCTTCCTCTCCAAGGCGCTCTACGACAACGGCCTGTACTGCCGCGCCGACGACCGCGGTGACCCGGTCGTCCAGCTCGCCCCGCCGCTGATCTCCACCCAGGAGACCTTCGACGAGATCGAGGGCATCCTGCGGCAGGTCCTCACGGAGGCCTGGACGAAGCTCTGACCTTCGGCCGATCGGGCGCGATTGTCCGATCAGCACCGGCCCGGGGGCGCCCGTTCGAGTGAGAACGGGCGCCCCCGGGCCGCGTCTTTTCCGGGCAAGTCCGCCCGAATCCCTAGCGTGCCCAGTGACCGATCGGCCCCGCCTTCGTTCCCCCGTACGGGGGAGGCAAACTGATCTGAACCGAGGTGTACGCCATGGTGGCCCCGCCGGACAACGACGTGCTGCGGACACGCGCACTGCACGTCACACACAATGGCTCCCCCGCCCTCACCGGCGTCTCGCTCGGTGTCCGCGAGGGCGAGATCCTCGCCGTGAACGGCCCGCGCGGCAGTGGCAAGACGACCCTGCTGCGGTGCCTGTCGGGCCAGCTGCCGCCCCAGCAGGGCGAGATCTGGTTCAACAGCACCCCCGTGCACACCATGGGTCCCCTGGTGCGGGAGCGGCTGCGCCGGGAGCGCTTCGGCTGGATCGACCCCGCGCCCCACCTCGTGCCCGAGCTGACCGCCTGGGAGAACGTCGCCCTGCCGCTGCTGCTGCGCGGCGCCCCGCACCGCGTCGCCAGGCCCGCCGCCCAGGAGTGGCTGGACCGCCTCGACGTCGGCGGCTGCGCCCGCAAGCGGCCGCACGCCCTCCACCAGGCCGAGCGCCAGCGCGTCGCCGTCGCCCGCGCGCTCGTCACCACACCGGCCGTGATCTTCGCCGACGAGCCGACCGCCCCGCTGCACCGCGCCGACCGTGCGCACGTCCTGCGTACGCTGATGACCGCGGCCCGCTCGCACGCCATCACGGTCGTGCTCGCCACGCACGACCCGGATCTGGCCGCCCTCGCGGACCGCACCGTCGCCCTCCTGGACGGCCGCCTCGTCAACACGCTCCAGCTGCCGCCCCTCACCGACACCCTCGCCCCGACGGGCCCGGCGCCGGGCGCCGGGGCGGCGGCCTCGGCGGAGAGCCCCGACGGCGACCCCACGGACTCCCCCGACTCCGGCGCGCCCGCTCCCCCCGGCTCCCAGGACGCGGGGACCCCGAGCACCACGGACCTCGCGAACAGCACCCCGGACACCGAGAACGCCTCGGACGCCCCCGACACCTCGGGCGCCCCGGCCTCGGACACCTCGGATGCCTCGGACGCCTCGGACACCCCGGATGCCCTGGATGCCTCGGGTACGCCGGGCACCTCGGGCACCCCGGCCTCGGACACCTCGGACGCCTCGGACACCCCGGACACCCCGGATGCCTCGGGTACGCCGGGCACCTCGGGCACCCCGGCCTCGGACACCTCCGACACCTCCGACACCTCGGGTGCCCCGGGCACCCCCGGCACCCCCGGCACCCCGGACACCCCGGACACCCCAAGCGCACCGACCGCCTCGGGGACCCCCAGCACGCCAGCCGCCTCGGACACCTCAGACGCCTTGGATACCGCAGACACCCTGCACGCCTCGGCCGCCCCGGGCGCCTCAAGCACCCCGAGCACCCCGAACGCCTCGGGCACCACCGGCACCCCAGGCACCACCGGCACCCCAGGCGCCCCGAAAACCCAGAGCCGCACCTCGGACGCCCCGGACACCTCGGCTGCCGCGAGCGCCCCGGACGCCCCCCATGGCCCAGGCACCTCCCAGGACCCGGGGTCCCCGGACGCGCCGCGTGGCGGGGCGTGTCCCGGGTCCGGTGTCCGCGACGCGGAAGGTCGGGCCGCGTGCTCGCTCTCCGTCTAGCCCGCGGGGCGCACCCCCTCGTCCAGCTGCGGCGGCTGCTCGTCGCCGGCGCGTCCGCCGGCACCGGCTTCCTGCTGCTGTGCACCCTGGCGTACGCCATGCGGCACCCGGGGGCCGGTTCCGTGCTGCGGCTCGCCTGGTGCGTCGCGCCGCTCGCCGCGACCGTGTACTTCGCCGTCGCCGTGGCCCGCGCCGACCCGAGCACCCGGCCCCGCGCCGGACTCTCCGCCGTGGGCCTCGGCCCGGGGCGCCTGATGGTGCTCGCCGCGATCTCCACGGCCTTGGCCTGCGTACTGGGCTCCCTGGTGGCGCTGCTCGGCTTCCTGCATCTGCGCGGCGACCTGACGGGCCTGCCCTTCGACGGCGCGGCGGCCGAACTCCTCGCCGCCGACCGGCCGTTGCCGCTCGCCGCCGCGCTGACCCTGCTCACCGTGGTGCCGGTCGCCGCCTCCGCCGCGAGCGCGGCCGCGCTGCGCCCCGCATCGGACAAGGCGGGGGCCTCCGGCGCCCGGACCGCCGAGGCCGCGCAGGAACCGGACGCCCCCGCCCCGACCCCGAGCGGTCTGCCCTGGGGCGTCGCGCTGCTCGCGGCGGGCCTCGCCGTGGAGACGTACGCGGGCAGGTCCGGCGCCGGCTCGGGCCTGCCGCTGCCGGGCGGCGGCGTCACGGGCGACCCCGCGGGCGTCCTCGCCGGCTGGGCGCTGACCGCGCTCGGCCTCGCGCTCGCCGGCCCCGGCCTCACCCACCTCTGCGGCCGGATCCTCCAGGCGGCACGGCCGGGCGCCGTACGGCTGCTCGCCGGACGGGTCCTGCAGGAGGAGGCCCGGCGCATCGGACGGCCGCTCGGCGTGCTGTGCGCGGTGGCGTCGGGCACGTACGCCTGTGCCGTGCTGTACGCCGGTCCGCGCCCCGGCATCGGCCCGCTCACCGCCCTCGGCGGGCTGCTCGTGGCGGGCTGTGCCGTGCTGACCCTGCTCACGGCGGCCGTCGAGGCCCGGCAGTCCCGCGCGGACACCACGGCGGCGCTGTTGCGGCTGGGGGCGCCCGCGACGGTGCTGCGCGGCTCGGCGGCGCTGCGGGCCGGCGCGCTGACCGCCGTCTTCGCCCCGCTGACCTGGGTCGTCGCGGAGCTGGCGGCGCTTCCGCTCACCCGTTGAGAAATTTGTGCGAGAAAAAGCGCGACAAGCGATGAGTTCGGTGCCGGTCCGCCGTCTAACCCTCCGTACGACACACGCGTACGGCAGACGCACGCGGCACACGCGACTCACCGGGAGAGACACCCATGTACCAGCAGATGATCTTCGTGAACCTCGCCGTGGACGACGTCGAGGCGTCGAAGAAGTTCTTCACGGGCCTCGGCTACCGGCTGAACCCGCAGTTCTCCGGCGAGGAGAGCGCGTGCGTGGTCATCAGTGACACGATCGTCGTGATGATGCTGAGCAAGCAGCACTACGCGCAGTTCACGGACAAGGAGATCGCGGACTCCGCGAAGACCAGCGAGGCGCTGCTGTGTCTGAGCGCCGAGAGCCGCGAGCGGGTTGACGAGATCGTCGACAGGGCCGTCGCCGCCGGCGCCACGCCCGGCAAGGTCCAGGACTACGGCACGATGTACGGCCGCGCGTTCGACGACCTGGACGGCCACACCTGGGAGTTCATGTGGATGGACCCCGCCCAGGTCCAGGGCTGACCGACAGCCGGGCGCCGGCGGTCAGCAGTGGAAGTGGGCGTGGATGGTCGTGCCCGCCCGCGGGTCGGTGTGAATGCGGACGAGGTCCGCGACCACGTGCACGAGCAGCAGTCCCCTGCCCCCGCTCTGGCCCGGGGGCGGCGGGCGGCGGCCCGCGAGCGGGTCGGCGAGGACCCCCTCGTCCCGCACCTCGCAGACGACGGAGTGGTCCTGCGCCCAGACCCGCAGCGCACCGGACCCCGGCCCGTGCACCACGCTGTTGGTGGTCAGCTCGGCCACGGCCAGGGCGAAGTCGTCCAGCCGGGAGGCGGGCAGGCCCAGCTCCGCCGCCCGACCGGTGGCGTAGTGCCGTATGTCGGGCAGTGTCTGCGCCGTGTAGTGCGTCTGCGGCACGTCGGCGGGCGCGGTCAGCGGCTCGTTGTAGCGGGAGATCACCGCTTCGGGGGCGTAGGCCGCGCTGGGGCCGTGCCGGCCGTCCTCGATGACCGTGGGGTGCGTGGCGTAGGCGTCGGCCAGGACCGCTTCTTCCAGCCGCTCCAGGTCGTAGGGACACAGGATGGTCGCCGCGCGGCCCTGGAAGGCGAGGTTGATCAGCGCCTCGTGCTGGACGCAGGCGGGGTACTCCGTCGGGGTGCGCCCGGCCCAGATGGGCTCGCCGATGATCCGCACCCGCCCGGTGGGGTGGGCGTCGGCGAAGGCACGCAGCACCCGCGGGATGATCCGGCCGGGGTTGCGTCCCACCTGCGTCATGTCGAGGAGGCGCACCTGGGCGGCGCGCGGGCCCAGCGCGTCGCGGATGAGTTCCAGGTTCGGCCCGGGGACCGCCACCGCCACCGCCTCACCGGCGTCCAGGCCCTCTTCGACGAACGGTACGGTGCCGGCCACGTACTCCCGTTCACCCCGGTAGAACAGCGCTGGGTGGACGAAGGGTTCGGTCTCGGTCACGGCACTCATGATGTGGCCACCTCGATTGCAGACAGATCGGGCCAGAAAAGCTCCAGCAGACGGCTCAGGGCGGGCGGCGGGCTCTCCAGAACGAGCCGCTGCCCGCCGTGCAGACCCTGGGCCGTCATCGCCAGGGCCGTGGCGCCGGCCATGTCGATGAAGGTCAGTGCCGAGAGGTCGAAGTGGTACGGGCCGCGCTGCCGCCGGGCCGCCCGTTCCAGGGCCTGCTCCCACGCCGGGCGCGTGGGCAGGCAGACCTCGCCCGCCACCTCTAGGCCGGCGCGGTCCGGCAGGGGGCGGATGTGCAGTCGCTCGCCGGACGGCGGCGCTTGATCGGCCTTCACTTTCCCCCCATACGGCTCGTCCACGTCGTCCCTCCGCTTCCATCCCGTACGTCGCGCTCAGGTGACCCGGACGCCGATGAGACAGGTGTCGTCATCGGTGTCGGAGGCGCTGTGCGTGAGCAGTCTGTCGAGTTGCTGCTCCAGGTTCGCGGTGGGGGGTCCCGCTGTGGTCAACAGACGGGCCAGGGAGTCCTGCACCGATTCGTCACGGCGCTCCACCAGTCCGTCGGTGTACATCAGCAGGATGTCACCGGGTTCCAGGCTCAGTTCCTGTTCCTCGTAAGAGGCGTCGGACAGGGCGCCCAGAAGGATACCGCCCGCCGGGGGCAGCGGTGCCGCCTCCTGCCCGCGCAGCAGGACCGGGGGCAGGTGCCCGGCGCGCGCCCAGCGCAGGGTGTGGCGCTCCGGGTCGTACAGGCCGCACACAGCCGTGGCCGTGACCTGGCTGGTCAGGTGGTGGGCCACGATGTTGAGCCAGGACAGCAGCTGCCCGGGGCCGGCCCCGGTGACGGCGAGGCCCCGCATGGCGTTGCGCAGGACCACCATGCTGGTGGCGGCCTCGATGCCGTGCCCGGCCACGTCGCCCACGCAGAGCAGGATCTGCTTGGACGGCAGGGTCACCGCGTCGTACCAGTCGCCGCCGACCATGGACTCCGACTCCGCGGGCCGGTACCGCACGGCGATCTGCAGCCCCGGGCTGCTCAGCGGGGCCTGGGTGGGCGGCATGATCGCGTGCTGCAGCTGGAGGGTCAGGCGGTTGCTCTCGGCGGCCTGCTGCTCGGTGTGCGCCAGCTGGTCGCGGGTCGCCGCCAGCGCCACCTCGGTCCAGTGCTGGGAGGAGATGTCCTGGTAGGCGCCGCGTACGGAGAGCAGTCTGCCGTCGGCGTCGAGAACCGGTTCGGCGATCACCCGCATGTGCCGGGTGACGCCGTCGGGGCGGCCGAGTCGGAAAGCGGCCGAGGACGGGCGGCGGCGGTGGAGCACCGTGCGCAGGAAGCGGCGGATGGTGGTGGCGTCGTCGGGATGGGCGTACGACGTCAGCGCCTCCAGGGGTACGGGCGACGCGTCGTGCGGCCGGCCGTACAGATCGAACAGCTGATCGTTCCAGGTGACCTCGCCCGTGGTGAGGTTCTCCTCGAAGCCGCCGATCCTGCCCAGGCGCTGGGCGTGCTGCAGGAGGTGGGCCAGGCGGGCCGCCTCGTCCTGAATGCGCCAGATGAGCAGGACGCAGCCACCTTGGCGGCTGATGCTGATGTCGGCGACCGCGTCGAGAGAGACCTGCCCGACCAGCGCGGTCAGGGTCATCCGGCGGGTGCGGAACGGCTCGCCGGTCGCGTAGACCCGCTCGATCCTGTCGAACAGCTCGCTGCCGCTGACGGCCATGGGGTAGGCCTCCAGCAGCAGCGCCCCGTGCACCGCGCTGCGCGGGCGGCCCGCCGGGTCGACGAAGCTGCTGTTGACGTGGTGGACCCGGAAGTCCGTGAGCTGTCCGTCCGCGGTCAGGTGCGGGATCAGGACCAGGGCGGGGTCGTACAGGCCCTCGGCCAGCTCGACCAGCTCGGCGAGTTCCGGCGCGGGCACCCAGGTGTCCACGGAGGGCGCGGGCGCCGTGTCCGGACGGCTCTCCAGGGTGTGGGCGCACAGCTCCGCCAGCGCCTCGATCTGGCGCAGGATCTGCGGTGTCTGCGGTTCCAGCGGCTCCGGCCAGCAGATCTCCAGGACGCCGCTGACGCGGCCGCCGGTGCCCACCGGCAGGGCGATGCGGCCGCCGTGGGGGTGCTGGGCCCGGCCCACGGACGGCAGGCCCTGCGCGGCCATGTCCGTGACGTGCACGGTCTGCCGCTCGGTCAGCGCCCGGCGGGCCAGGGTGGACACGCCCGGCGGTACGTAGCGCCAGCGGTCGGCCTCGACCGCTCCGAATCCCGCGTGGCCGGCCAAGGTCAGGGACGCGTCGGTCCCCGCGCTCCACACGGCGACGGCGCAGGCGCCCAGCGGGGTCAGGGCGTGCGCGAGGAGCGACTGGGCGGCCGCCTGCGTGTCCCCCGAGGCCAGCGCGCCGCTCTCCGCCGTGCGCAGGCGCACGCCGACGGAGGTCGCGGCCGGCTCGGCGTCCGGTTCGCCGTTGGCCCGGCTGGCGAAACCGCTGGCGATCTCGGCGAGGCGGTCCTGGGCCGACTGGTTGATGATGTCCGCGGCCAGCTCCAGCTGGGAGACGCCCGCCTCCTCGGCGAGCGAGGCCAGTTGCCGCGCGGCCATGGCGGGACCGCACCGCAGCCGTTCGACCAGCACGCCCTTGGCCAGTTCGATCAGGGCGCGGCCGTCGGCGGCCGCTTGCGCGGCGAGGATCTCGCCGCGCAGGCGCTCCACCGTCGCGGCGAGCCGCCCCACGCCGCTGCGCTCCGTCTCGGGCTCGTCCGGCTGGTGTCCCGGCGTGGCGGAGAGCTCCGACGGGGACGGCGCGTCCTCGCGGGCGGGGTCCCCAGGGGGTGTCGAGGTGGTCATTGTGTTGCCGACTCCTCACTGAGCCAGCGCCCCATGCAGGCGACGAGGTCGTTGGCGTCGACCGGCTTGGTGACGTAGTCGCTGGCGCCGGAGGCCAGGCTCTTCTCGCGGTCGCCCGGCATGGCCTTCGCCGTCACGGCGATGATGGGCAGCGTCGCGTAGGCCGGGTCCTGCCGGATCTCCGCCGTCGCCGCGTAGCCGTCCATCTCGGGCATCATCACGTCCATCAGGACGAGGTCGATCTCCGGGTTGGCGCGCAGCGTCTCGATGCCCTTGCGTCCGTTCTCGGCGTGCAGGACCTCGACGCCGTGCATCTCCAGGATGCCGCTGATGGCGTACAGGTTGCGGGCGTCGTCGTCCACGACCAGCACGAGCCGTCCGGACAGTCCGCCGCCGGCCGCCTGCGGGGGCCGCTGCTCGCCGACCTCCTCCCCGCGCACCAGCGGGACCACGTCGCCGGGCTGCTCGGCGGACAGGTGCAGCGCGATGCGCTCGCGCAGCTCGTCGAGGCTGGAGATCAGCTCCAGGGGCCGGGTCAGGGACCGCGACTGGAGGCGCTGCTCGTGCTCCGGATCCAGCCGGCGGCTGTTGTGCGCGAGGACGGGCACCGAGGTCACGGCGGTGTCGCCGTCCATCGCGTCGAGGAACCGCAGCGCCTCGTCCTTCGGCATGTCGAGTTCGAGGACGACGCAGTGGCAGGCCCCCGCGGCCAGGCTCTCGGCCGCTTCTACCGCGCCGACGGCGGTGATGACCTCGATGCCCGCGTCCGCCGACTTCCCGGAGAGGTCGCGGCCGCCGGACAGATCGGCCACGGCGCTCTCGGCGACCAGGGACAGCAGGCCGCGGGCCCGCCCCTCGACCACGAGCAGCCGGCGCCGCTGCCGGGGCTCCGGGGCGGCGAGGGGGTTGCCCGGCCCGTCGTCCTGCGGACGCGCGGGCGCGATCTGCGCGGGGGGCGCGGGGGCGCCCACGGCCTTCTCCCACTCGGCGCGGGTCACCGGCAGGTAGAGCGTGAACGTGCTGCCCTGCCCGTGCGTGCTGGCGGCGACGACCACGCCGCCGAGGAGGTGGGCGATCTCGCGGCTGATGGACAGGCCGAGACCGGTGCCGCCGTACTTGCGGCTGGTGGTGCCGTCGGCCTGCTGGAACGCGCCGAAGATCGCTTCGAGCTGGTGCTCGGCGATGCCGATGCCGGTGTCCTTGACCCGGAAGGCCAGCATCGCCTCGCCGCGCCGGACGGACGCCGGCACCTCGCTGTCCCCGGCCATCTCGATGCGGAGCTCGACGCTGCCCCGCTCGGTGAACTTGACCGCGTTGGACAGCAGGTTGCGCAGGATCTGGCGCAGCCTCGAATCGTCGGTGCGCAGCTCGGCGGGGACGTCGGGCGCGGTGCTGATGGTGAATTCGAGGTTCCGCTGGGTGGTCATCGGCCGGAAGGTGGCCTCGACGTAGTCCAGCAGCTTGCGCAGCGCCACCCGCTCGGGGGTGATGTCCATCTTGCCCGCCTCGACCTTGGACAGGTCGAGGATGTCGTTGATGAGCTGGAGCAGGTCGGAGCCCGCCGAGTGGATGATGCCCGCGTACTCGACCTGCTTCGCGGTGAGGTTGCGGGTGGGGTTCTGCGCGAGGAGCTGGGCGAGGATGAGCAGGCTGTTCAGCGGGGTGCGCAGCTCATGGCTCATGTTGGCCAGGAACTCCGACTTGTACTTGGAGGTGAGGGACAACTGCTGCGCCCGCGCCTCCAGTTCCTGGCGCGCCTGCTCGATCTCCAGGTTCTTCGTCTCGATGTCGCGGTTCTGGGAGGCCAGCAGGGCCGCCTTCTCCTCCAGTTCGGCGTTGGAGCGCTGCAGTTCGTCCTGCTGGACCTGCAACTCCGTGGAGCGGGCCTGGAGTTCGGCCGTCAGCCGCTGGGACTCCTCCAGGAGCTCGTCGGTGCGCGCGTTGGCGACGATGGTGTTGACGTTCACCCCCAGCGTCTCCATCAGCTGTTCCAGGAAGTCCCGGTGCACCGGGGTGAACTGCTCGAACGACGCCAGCTCGATGACGCCGAGCACCTGGTCCTCGACGAGGATCGGCACCACCATCAGGCTGCCCGGCACGGCCTGTCCGAGCCCGGAGGAGATGCTGACGTAGTCCGCCGGGATCTGCTGGACGGCGATGGGCCGTCTGCTGCGCGCCGCCTGCCCGACCAGGGACTCCCCGAGCCCGAAGCGCCGGTGGCCGGCGGACTCGACCGGGCGGCCGTAGGACCCGACCAGCCTGAGGTCGGTGGATCCGTCCGTCTCCTCGGCGAGGTAGAAGGCCCCGTACTGCGCGGCCACCAGGGGGGCCAGCTCGTCCATCACCAGCTCCGCGACCACGGCGAGGTCGCGGTGGCCCTGCATCAGACCGGAGATGCGGGCGATGTTGGACTTGAGCCAGTCCTGCTCCTGGTTGGCCATGGTCGTCTCGCGCAGCGACTCGACCATGGTGTTGATGTTGTCCTTCAGTTCGGCGACCTCACCGGAGGCGTCGACCGTGATGGAGCGGGTCAGGTCGCCCTCGGCGACCGCGCTCGCCACCTCGGCGATGGCGCGCACCTGCCGGGTGAGGTTGCCGGCCAGTTCGTTCACGTTCTCGGTCAGGCGCTTCCAGGTGCCCGAGACGCCCTCGACCTCGGCCTGGCCACCCAGCCTGCCCTCGCTGCCGACCTCGCGCGCCACGCGCGTCACCTCGGCGGCGAACGCCGAGAGCTGGTCGACCATCGTGTTGATGGTGGTCTTCAGCTCCAGGATCTCGCCGCGGGCGTCGACGTCGATCTTCTTCGACAGGTCGCCGTTGGCCACCGCGGTGGTGACCAGGGCGATGTTGCGCACCTGGTTGGTGAGGTTGTTCGCCATCGAGTTGACGTTGTCGGTGAGGTCCTTCCACGTGCCGGCCACGTTGGGCACGCGGGCCTGGCCGCCGAGCTGGCCCTCGGTGCCGACCTCGCGCGCCACGCGCGTGACCTCGTCGGCGAAGGCGGAGAGCGTGTCGACCATGGTGTTGATGCCGCCGGCGAGCGCGGCGACCTCGCCCTTGGCCTCGACGGTGATCTTCTGCGAGAGGTCGCCGCGCGCCACCGCCGTGGCGACCTGGGCGATGGAGCGCACCTGACCCGTCAGGTTCGACGCCATGACGTTGACGTTGTCGGTGAGGTCCTTCCAGGTGCCGGAGACACCGCGGACCGTCGCCTGGCCGCCGAGGTTGCCCTCGGTGCCGACCTCGCGGGCGACGCGGGTGACCTCGTCGGCGAAGGCGGAGAGCTGGTCGACCATCGTGTTGATGGTCTCCTTCAGCTCCAGGATCTCGCCCCGGGCGTTGACCTTGATCTTCTGCGACAGGTCTCCGCCGGCGACCGCGGTGGCCACCTGCGCGATCGAGCGAACCTGGTCCGTCAGGTTGCCGGCCATGCTGTTCACGGAGTCGGTCAGGTCCCGCCAGGTGCCCGAGACGCCCTTGACGTCGGCCTGGCCGCCCAGGATGCCCTCGGTGCCCACGTCGCGCGCCATGCGGGTGACCTCGTCGGCGAACGAGGAGAGCTGGTCGACCATCGTGTTGATGGTGTCCTTCAGCTCCAGGATCTCGCCGCGGGCGTTGACCGTGATCTTCTGCGACAGGTCGCCCTTGGCCACGGCCGTGGTGACCTGGGCGATGTTGCGGACCTGGTCGGTGAGGTTGCCGGCCATCAGGTTCACCGAGTCGGTCAGGTCCCGCCAGACGCCGCCGACGCCCGGCACCTGGGCCTGGCCGCCCAGCCGGCCCTCGCTGCCGACCTCGCGGGCGACGCGGGTGACCTCGTCGGCGAAGGCGGAGAGCTGGTCGACCATCGTGTTGACGGTGTCCTTCAGCTCCAGGATCTCGCCCCGGGCGTCCACGTCGATCTTCTGCGACAGGTCGCCCTTGGCCACCGCGGTCGCCACCTGGGCGATGTCGCGGACCTGGGTGGTCAGATTGCCCGCCATGGCGTTCACCGAGTCGGTCAGGTCCGCCCAGGTCCCCGAGACGCCGGGTACGACGGCCTGCCCGCCCAGGGTTCCCTCGGTGCCGACCTCCCGGGCCACCCGGGTCACCTCGGAGGTGAACAGCGACAGCTGGTCGACCATGCCGTTGAAGACGGTGGCGATCTCCCCGATGAGTCCGTCGCCCTCGTCCGGCAGCCGCGTGCCGAAGTCCCCGTCCCGCACCGCCGTGAGTCCCGCGAGCAGCTGCCGCAGCTCCGGCTCGCCCACTCCGCCGCCCTCGCCAGAGGACCGCGATCGTGACGCCGAGCGCTCCTTCTCGACCGCCGCCTCAGCCATGATCGCTCGACCTCGTTTCACTCGGTTACTCACGACAAAGGGCAGCCCCACCCGGGCAGCACTTCGCCTGCCCATCGGGACTGCCATCGGACTCGCACAAACTTCACCGTCTGAACACGGCTTTACAAACATACGCAGCGAGTCGTTCAACTCGTACCCAGGGGCCGAGATTTATCTCTCAGCACGAAGCGCCCCAGAACCGACATTCCGGATACGGGCGGTCTCACGGCGCCCTCCTAGTATGGGCGCATGCAGCCGACCGACGAACACGCATCCGCCCCGCCGTCCGGTGAGGACCGCGAGATCGAGACCCTCGCCGAGTTCGACGACGTACAGGCACGCGGCGCGCTCGCCGGCTGCCGCGTCCAGGCCGTCGACCTCACCGAGCGCACCGCCGCGCTCCTGAGCGCCGACGTCGCGGGCGCCGTCTTCCTCGGCTGCCCCATGGACGAGGAGGCGGCGGCGAAGGTGCGGGCCTCGGGCGCCCTGGTCTTCCCGCCGGTGCCGGGCCTGCCGTTCAATCCCTACCGCGGGCTGCTCTACACCCCGGACGACCTCTTCGCCGGCCTCGCCGACGGCGGCTACGACGCGACGCCGGACGCCCACGCCTACGCCTGGTTCCAGCGGACCAAGGCCGACGGCGACGTGTTCTCCTCGATGCTGCGCGCCATACACGACGACTCCATCTCCGACGCCCTGGACGAGCAGCTCGCCGGGGCCGGCGTGGTGGGCGTCATGGGCGGCCACGCGATGGCCCGGGGCACCGAGGCCTACGCGGGGGCGGCGCGGCTCGGCCGCGCCCTGGCCCGCTCCGGGTTCACCGTCGCCACCGGTGGCGGGCCGGGCGCGATGGAGGCGGCGAACCTCGGCGCGTACGCCGCCGTCTTCGCCGACAGCATGCTGGACGAGGCGCTGGAACTCCTCGCCAAGGCCCCCTCGTTCACGCCGTCGGTCACCGAGTGGGCGCGGGCCGCCTTCGCGGTCCGCGAGCGCTGGCCCTCGGGGGGCGCCTCGGTCGGCATCCCCACCTGGTTCTACGGCCACGAGCCGCCGAACGCCTTCGCCTCGCACCTGGCGAAGTACTTCGCCAACGCCACCCGCGAGGACGGCCTCCTGGCCCGGTCGAACGCGGGGGTCGTCTTCCTGCCGGGGGCGGCGGGGACGGTCCAGGAGGTCTTCGACAACGCCACCCCCAACTACTACGAGTCGCGCGGCAAGCCGACCCCGATGGTCCTGGTCGACCGCGCGCACTGGACGGACCACCTGCCGGTCTGGCCGCTGCTCCGGTCCCTGGCGGACGGCAGGTCCATGGCGTCCCGGATCGCGCTGGTGGACCGGGTGGAGGACGCCCCGGCCGCGCTCGACTCGCTCCTGTCGGGCGCGGGTCACGCCTCCCAGGGCCCCGCGAGCACCTCGTAGGACCGCCCCGGGAGCGCGCGGCCCGCGGGCGCGAGGGACCCGCCCCGGTCTCGCGGCGCCGGGCCCGGGTCCGTCAGCCGAAGGTGGCCCGCTCCAGCCAGAAGTCCAGCAGCTCCCGCTCCCCCAGCACCTCCACGCGTCCGGCGTCCAGCGGCCGCCGCCGGTAGAAGGCCAGCAGCACCTCGGTGAGCGGGCCGCGCAGTGTGACGTCCGCCTCGGCGTGGCCGCGCCGCCAGGTGAAGCCGTCCTCGCCCAACTCGACGAGCCACTCGGCGTCCAGGCCGGGCGGCGCGTCGGTCGCGTGCAGACGCAGGGAGCGTCCGGCGCCCCGCAGCTCCGCCGCACTGCCCCCGGGCATGTTGAGCTGGATGAACCGCAGGAGGTCCAGCCACTCGTCGATCGCGTCGGCGGCGACCTCCGGGGCGATCTCGTAGGCGACCCCGACGGTGATCGCCGCGTCCGCGCGGTGGATCGCCAGCTCGTGCGTCATGCGCCGCGCCCAGAATCCGGCGGTGTGGTCGTCGGCCCACGTCCACACTTCGGCGCCGGCACCCGCCTCGCGGAAGGTTTGGGTGCCGAGCGCGGCGGTCTCGGCCAGCCAGGCGTCCAGGGCGGCCGGGTCGTCGCCCTCGGGCCCCGCGGCGTGCGGGATCTCCCCGGCCGGGATGTTCTGCCGCGCGCGCGTCGCGACCAGCCGCTCGCTCCAGCGCACCGCCTCGCCCGTGTGCCGGGCGAGCTGCGCCAGCGTCCAGTCGGGGCACGTCGGTACGGTGGCGGCGAGGTCCGCGCCCTTCAGTGTGGCTCGCAAGAGGTCGAGCTGGGTGGTGACTTCGGCGCAGTAGCGGTCATGGCTCAGAGTGGTCATGATCGAACACTAGGGTGATTTACGCACCGGGGACACTGCAATTTCCGGCGTCGCGCCCTGCCGCCGCGCCGAGCCCGCCTCCGGCACCGCGTCCGCCTCCCCGAGGACGACGACGTCCCCGGCGTCGAAGCCCGCCCCGACGACCTCGCCGACCTCGGGCGCCCGGCGCAGCGCGCACGCCGCCTCCAGGCTCGGCCCCTCCTTCGGCTGGAGGCGCAGGGCGACGTGGGTGCCGCGGAACGTACGGGCCGTCACCTCGCACGGCAGCCCCTCGTCCGGGGCGAGCAGCCGCACACCGGCCGGGCGCACCAGGATCCTGTGCCTTCCTGCCGGGGTGCCCGGCGGCACGGGAACGGCTCCCCAAACCGTCGCGGCCGTCCCACCGGTGACCGTCGCGTCCACGATGTTGTCGAAGCCCAGGAAGCGGGCGACGAACTCGTCCGCCGGACGCCGCCAGACCTCAAGGGGCGTACCGGACTGCGCGATCCGCCCGTCCCGCATGACGAGGACCCGGTCGGCGAGCGCGAACGCCTCGCCCTGGTCGTGCGTGACGGCGAGCACGGTCGTACCCAACTCGCCGAAGAGGTCGCGCAGTTCCACCACCAGCCGCTCCCGCAGCGACCGGTCGAGCTGGCCCAGCGGCTCGTCCAGCATCAGCAGCCGGGGCCGGGGGGCCAGGGCGCGCGCGAGCGCGACCCGCTGCTGCTCGCCGCCGGAGAGCGAGGCGACCGCGCGCCGCTGCGCCTTCGGCAGCCCGACGAGTTCGAGCAACTCGGCGACCCGGTCGGCCTGTTCGGAGCGCGAGGCGCCGCGCATCCGCAGCCCGAAGGCGACATTGCCCGCCACGTCGCGCTGCGGGAAGAGCTGGTGGTCCTGGAACATGAGGCCGACGCCCCGCTTGTGTGCCGGCACCCCGCGCTGGTCGCGGCCGGCCAGCTCGACCCGCCCGGCGTCGAGCGCCTGGAGCCCCGCCACCACCCGCAGCAGCGTCGACTTGCCGCTGCCGCTCGGCCCGAGCACACAGACGATCTCGTGCTCGGCGACCTCAAGGTCCACGGCGTCGAGCGCGGCCCGCGCCCCGAAGCGGACACTCGCCCCGGCAAGTCTCAGCAGGGTCATCAGAACTCTCCGGAGGTACGGTCGGCCCGCAGGCGTTCCAGGAGCAGCAGGGACACCGCGCACACCACCATCAAAAGGGTCGACAGGGCCATCGCCTGCCCGTAGTTGAGGTCACCGGCGCGGCCGAGCAGCCGGGCCACGGCGACCGGCAGCGTCGGGTTGTCGGGCCGCGCGATGAACACGGTCGCCCCGAACTCGCCGAGCGAGACGGCGAACGCGAACCCGGCGGCGATCAGCAGCGCCCGCCGCACCATCGGCAGGTCCACCTCCCGCCAGGCCCGCAGCGGCGAGGCCCCGAGGACGGCCGCCGCCTCGCGCAGCCGCCCGTCGACCGCGCGCAGGACGGGCAGCATGGTGCGCACGACGAAGGGCACGCCGACCAGGGCCTGGGCGAGCGGCACCAGGATCCAGGTGGCCCGCAGATCGAGCGGCGGCTCGTCCAGCGTGATCAGGAACCCGAAGCCGACGGTCACCGCCGACACCCCGAGCGGCAGCATGAGCAGCGCGTCGAAGCCGCGTACGAGGCGGCCCGCGCGCCGGGTGAGCGCGGCCGCGGCGAGCCCGCCGACGACGACCGCGATGGCGGTGGCCACGATCGCGTACTGGAGGGAGTTCCAGATCGCCTCGATCGGCGGCACGAGGAAGGCGCCGCCCTCCGCCGAGGTCAGCTCCGCGTAGTACGTCACGCCGAAGCCGTCGGGTCCGTCGAAGGACCGCTGGACGAGCACGCCGAGCGGCAGCAGGATCAGCAGGGCGATCGTCGCCATGACCGAGGCGAGCAGCGTCCACTGGCCGGCGCCGCGCGGGCGGCGCGCGGCGGCCGAGGCGTCGACCAGCTTCAGCACGCTCTCGCGCCGCCGTGCCGTCCACGCGTGGACCGCCAGGATCAGCCCGACCGCGGCGAACTGCACGAGGGTCAGGACGGCGGCCGTCGGCAGGTCGAGGAGCTGGGCGGTCTGGCGGTAGATCTCCACTTCGAGCGTGGAGTACGCGGGTCCGCCGAGGATCTGCACGACGCCGAAGGAGGTGAAGGTGAAGAGGAAAACCATCAGCGCGGCGGCGGCCACCGCCGGGCCGAGCGCGGGCAGTGTCACGGTCCGCCAGGCCGTCCAGCGCGAGGCGCCGAGCATCCGCGCGGCCTCCTCCTGGCGCGGATCGAGCTGCGACCAGAGCCCGCCGACCGTGCGGACGACGACCGCGTAGTTGAAGAACACGTGGGCGAGCAGGATCGCCCACACGGTGGTGTCCAGGCGTACGCCCCACAGCTCGTCGAAGAGCCCGCCGCGCCCGATCAGCGCGAGGAAGGCGGTGCCGACGACGACCGTCGGCAGCACGAACGGCACCGTCACGACGGCCCGCAGCGTCCGCTTGCCCGGGAAGTCGAAGCGCGCGAAGACGTACGCGCCGGGGAGCGCGATCAGCAGCGTGAGCGCGGTCGACGCGAGCGCCTGCCAGGTGGTGAACCACAGCACGTGCCGGACGTCGGACTGTCCCAGCACGTCCGCGATCCGCCCGAGGCGCCAGGCGCCGTCGACGCGCAGGCCGCGCGCGACGATCGCGGTGACCGGATAGGCGAAGAAGAGCGCGAAGAACGCGACGGGCACGGCCAGCAGACCGAGCCGCGTCGCGCTCCCCCGGCCGAGGCCCGCCCGGGAGGCCCGGGAGCGGGACTTCGTCACTTCAGTACGAGCGAGGTCCACGACTTGATCCACGGCTCGCGGTTGTCGGCGATCTTCTTCGGATCCATGGTCGCGGGCTTGTCGACGCGCGCGCCGTGCTCGGTGAACAGCTCGGGCAGCTTCGTGCCCTCGCGCACCGGGTTGACGAACATGTTCAGCGGCATGTCCTCCTGGAACTCCTTGCCCACGAGGAAGTCCAGGAGCGCCTTGCCGCCCTTGGTGTTCCCGGCATTGGCGAGCAGGCCCGCGTACTCGACCTGGCGGAAGCACGTGCCGGTCGCGACGCCGGTCGGGGCGTGCTTCGGCCGCGGCTTGCCGTAGAGCACCTCGACGGGCGGCGAGGAGGCGTAGGAGACGACGAGCGGCCGCTCGCCGCCCGCCTTCCTGCCGCCGGCGGAGCCGGAGAACTCCTCGTTGTAGGCCTGCTCCCAGCCGTCGACGACCTTGACGCCGTTGGCCTTGAGCTTCTTCCAGTAGCCTTGCCAGCCGTCGTCGCCGTACTCGGCGGCGGTGCCGAGCAGGAAGCCGAGGCCGGGCGAGGAGGTCGAGGCGTTCTCGGTGACCAGCAGGTCCTTGTAGGCGGGCCTGGTCAGGTCCGCGAAGGACTTCGGCGGCGCCAGCTTCTTGTCGGCGAAGTACTTCTTGTCGTAGTTCACGCAGATGTCGCCGCTGTCGACGGGCGTGACCCGGTGCTCGGCCTCGTCGACCCGGAACTCCGGCCTGATCGCGCCCGAGCCCTTGGCCTCGTACGACTGGAAGAGGCCGTGGTCGAGCGCCCGCGACAGAAGGGTGTTGTCGACGCCGAAGAAGACGTCGCCCTGCGGGTTGTCCTTGGAGAGGATCGCCTTGTTCACGGCGGCGCCCGCGTCGCCGTCCTTGAGGACCTTGACCCGGTACCCGGAGCGCTTCTCGAAGTCCTTCAGTACGTCCTTGGAGACGTTGAAGGAGTCGTGGCTGACGAGGGTGACGGTCTTGGAGTCGGCCTCGTCGGAGCCGTCCCCGGAGCCGCAGGCCGAGAGGGCGCCGAGCCCGAGGCCCACCGCGACGGCGACGGACGTGATCTTCTTGGTGCTCACTTGGATGTCCTCCTGGGTGTCCAGGAAGAGACGCGGCCCTGCCCGCGGGCCCAGGGGCACACGGGCAGGGCGCAACAGCTTGAGTCGTGCCCGAACTTCCTACCCAGAATGACCTGGGCGAGGTTCAGAGGGTCTGCGGCCCACCTGTCCAAGGTGCCGCACTCTCAGCGCTGTGGCGCTCCCCTGTCGGAATATGCAGATGTGATGACGACCGTACGCGACCGTGTGTGCGAGGCGTACGCCCGTCAGACTACCTCTCGGCCGCGGCGAGCTGGCCGCACGCCCCGTCGATCTCCTGGCCGCGGGTGTCCCGGATGGTCACCGGCACCCCGTGGGCCGCGATGGCCTCCACGAACGCCTTCTCGTCCTCGGGCCGCGAGGCCGTCCACTTCGAGCCCGGCGTGGGGTTCAGCGGGATGAGGTTCACGTGGACCGGCTTGCCCTTGAGCAGCCGGCCGAGCCGGTCACCGCGCCACCCCTGGTCGTTGATGTCGCGGATCAGCGCGTACTCGATGGACAGGCGGCGGCCGGACTTGGCGGCGTACTCCCAGCCCGCGTCGAGCACCTCCCGCACCTTCCACCGCGTGTTGACGGGGACGAGCGTGTCGCGCAGGTCGTCGTCCGGGGCGTGCAGCGAGATGGCGAGGCGGCACTTGAAGCCCTCGTCGGAGAACCGGTGGATGGCGGGCACGAGCCCCACCGTCGACACCGTGATGCCGCGCTGCGAGAGGCCGAGCCCGTCGGGCTCGGGGTCGGTGAGGCGGCGGATGGCGCCCGTCACGCGGTTGTAGTTGGCCAGTGGCTCGCCCATGCCCATGAAGACGATGTTGGACAGCCGCGCGGGCCCGCCGGGGATCTCGCCGTCCCGCAGGGCGCGCATGCCGTCCACGATCTGGTGCACGATCTCGCCCGTCGACAGGTTCCGGTCGAGGCCGGCCTGGCCGGTGGCGCAGAACGGGCAGTTCATGCCGCACCCGGCCTGGGAGCTGATGCACATGGTCACCCGGTCGGGGTAGCGCATGAGCACCGACTCGACCAGCGTGCCGTCGAAGAGGCGCCACAGCGTCTTGCGCGTGGTGTCGTCGTCGCAGCTGATGTGCCGCACCACGGACATCAGGTCGGGCAGCAGCGCTTCCCGGAGCTTGTCGCGCGCGCCGGCGGGGATGTCGGTCCACTCGGCCGGGTCGTGGGCGTAGCGCGCGAAGTAGTGCTGCGAGAGCTGCTTGGCGCGGAACGGCTTCTCGCCGATGGCGGCGACGGCTTCTTTGCGCTCGGCGGGCGTGAGGTCGGCGAGGTGCCGCGGCGGCTTCTTGGCTCCGCGGGGCGCGACGAAGGTGAGTTCTCCGGGTACAGGCATGGTTCTTCCAGTGTCGCAGACATGTGGCAAGGGGCCCGCCGCCCTGTGGACAACGAGCCCCATACGCACATCCGCGCAGGTCAGACGGTCAGCCAGACCCCACGAAGATCACCAGCAGGAGCCAGACGACCGGGGCCGTCGGCAGCAGGGAGTCCAGGCGGTCCATGATGCCGCCGTGGCCCGGCAGCAGCGTGCCCATGTCCTTGATGCCGAGGTCCCGCTTGATCATCGACTCGCCGAGGTCGCCGAGCGTGGCGCTCGCCGCGACCGCGAGGCCGACCAGCAGCCCCTGCCACCAGGTCCCGTCGTCGATCAGGAACTCCATGCACAGCGCGCCCGCGGCCATCGCGAACGCGACGGCGCCGAACAGGCCCTCGCGGGTCTTGCCGGGGCTGATGCGCGGCGCCAGCTTGTGCTTGCCGAAGCGCCAGCCGATGGCGTACGCGCCCGTGTCGCTGACCACGGTCAGCAGCAGGAACGTCAGCACCCGGCGCGGCCCGTCGTCGGCGGTGAGCATCAGTGCCACGAACGTCGCGAGGAAGGGGACGTAGAAGGTCGCGAAGACCCCCGCCGTGACGTCCTTCAGATAGCCCTCGGGGGGCTCGGTCATCCGCCAGACGAGTACCGCGAGCGCGGTGAGCGCCATCGCCACCCAGGCGCCCTCGGGACCCCGGACGTACCCGGCGACGACCATCGCCGCGCCACCGACCGCGAGCGGCACCAGCGGCGCCTTGATGCCCTTGCGCTCGTCGAGCCGGGAGGTCAGCTCCCACAGGCCGACCACGACGGCGACCGCTATGACGCCGATGAAGACGGCCTTCACGATGAACAGCGACGCGATGATCACCGCGCCGAGTCCCACACCGACTCCTATGGCCGCGCCGAGGTCACGGCCCGCGCTCTTCTTCTGCGAAGGCCGCGGCGCTGCCGGGACGGGCTGGGGTGCGCTGGGCATGGGCTCCTGCGGGGGCGCGGGGGTGTCGGGCACGACGGGCATCGGCTGCGTCACGGACGGAAGCAGCGCGTCCTGCGCATCGTACGCGGGACCTGCCGGGGGTGCCCCCCGACCAGACCCCTGGTCGGGCGGCACCCAGTACCCGGCTGTGGGCCGCGCCCCCCAGGAAGAGTCGTTCACGGATCGGTTTCCTGATTCCTCGGACCGGGCCTTCAGACTTCGAGCAGCTCGGTTTCCTTGTGCTTGAGCAGCTCGTCCACCTGGGTGACGTACTTGGCGGTGGTGTCGTCGAGGTCCTTCTCGGCGCGACGGCCCTCGTCCTCGCCGATGTCGCCGTCCTTGACCGCCTTGTCGATGGCTTCCTTGGCCTTGCGGCGGATGGAGCGGATCGAGATCTTGGAGTCCTCGGCCTTGGTCTTGGCGACCTTGATGAACTCCTTGCGACGGTCCTGCGTCAGCTCGGGGAACGTCACCCGGATGATGTTGCCGTCGTTGCTCGGGTTGACGCCGAGGTCGGAGTCGCGGATCGCCTGCTCGATGTTGCGCAGCGCGCTCTTGTCGAACGGGGTCACCACGGCCATCCGCGGCTCGGGCACCGAGAACGAGGCCAGCTGGTTGATCGGCGTCAGCGCGCCGTAGTAGTCCGCCACGATCTTGTTGAACATCGCCGGGTGCGCACGGCCGGTGCGGATCGCGGCGAAGTCCTCCTTGGCGACCACGACGGCCTTCTCCATCTTCTCCTCGGCCTCGAGGAGGGTCTCTTCGATCACCACTTGCTCCTGCGTGTCTTGAGTAGGCCCGGCTAGCACGGGGCGGCCGGCTGCGTCGCGTGTCTTTCCTGCACGGTGTCCGACCGGCAGGGCTTTGTCCATCCCTCTCAAGTGACGTCTCGCGTCCGTCCCTTGAGCCGGGCTCAGGTCCGCGGGGTCAGGCCCGGCTTCCCTTGTCGCCCACGAGAGTGCCGATCTTCTCACCCTTGACGGCCCGGGCGATATTGCCTTCGGAGAGCAGCTCGAAGACGAGGATGGGCAGCTTGTTGTCCCGGCACAGCGTGATCGCGGTCATGTCGGCGACCTTGAGGTCCCGGGTGATGACCTCGCCGTAGCCGAGCGCGTCGAACTTCACCGCGTCGGGGTTGGTCTTGGGGTCGGAGTCGTAGACCCCGTCCACGCCGTTCTTGCCCATGAGCAGCGCCTCGGCGTCGATCTCCAGGGCGCGCTGGGCGGCGGTGGTGTCGGTGGAGAAGTACGGCATGCCCATGCCGGCGCCGAAGATGACCACGCGGCCCTTCTCCAGGTGCCGCACGGCGCGCAGCGGGATGTACGGCTCCGCGACCTGCCCCATGGTGATGGCGGTCTGGACGCGGCTGTCGATGCCCTCCTTCTCCAGGAAGTCCTGGAGGGCGAGGCAGTTCATGACCGTGCCGAGCATGCCCATGTAGTCCGAGCGGGCCCGGTCCATGCCGCGCTGCTGGAGCTCGGCGCCGCGGAAGAAGTTTCCGCCGCCGATGACGATGGCGATCTGGGCGCCGTCGCGGACCACGGCCGCGATCTCGCGCGCGATGGCGTGCACCACGTCGGGATCGACCCCGAGGCCGCCTCCGCCGGCGAACGCCTCGCCGGAGAGCTTCAGCAGGAAGCGTCCGGCGCCTTTGTCGTCGTCACTCTTCGAGTCGGCCTTGGTGGTCATGGTGTTCTCGCTTCTCTTACTTGACACACATACGAAGAAGGCCACCGCCGGTGGGGTGTCGTTCGCATCCCATGCTCGGCAGTGGCCTCCTCGTCAGATCCTGCGGTCGTACATCGCGTACGGGTTCCCTGTGCGGGGCTCCCCACGCGGGCGACCGCTGTCGACCCTAGCGGGGTCTACCGTCGATCGCGGTACGGACTCAGATGCCGACCTTGATGCGCGAGAAGCGCTTCAGGGTGACACCGGCCTCGGCGAGAACCTTCTCGACCGACTTCTTGTTGTCCAGCGCGTACGGCTGGCCGAGGAGGGTGGCCTCCTTGAAGAAGCCGTTGACGCGACCCTCGACGATCTTGGGGAGGGCGGCCTCGGGCTTGCCCTCGGCGCGGGTGGTCTCCTCGGCGACGCGGCGCTCGGACTCGACGACCTCGGCCGGCACGTCCTCCTTGGAGAGGTACTTCGGCGCGAAGGCGGCGATGTGCTGCGCGATGCCCTTGGCGACGTCGGCGTCGGCCTTGTCCAGCTCGACGAGGACACCGATCTGCGGGGGCAGGTCGGGCATCGTGCGGTGCATGTACGCGGCCACGTAGGCGCCGGAGAACTGCGCGAAGCGGTCCAGGACGATCTTCTCGCCGAGGTTGGCGTTGGCCTCGTCGACGTACGCCTGGACGGTCTTGCCGGCCTCGATCTCGGAGGCGAGCAGCGCCTCGAGGTCGGCCGGGGACGTCTTGGCGATGTGGGCGGCGAGGTTGTTCGCCACGGCCTGGAACTTCTCGCCCTTGGCGACGAAGTCCGTCTCGCACTTCAGCTCGACGATGACACCGGAGGTGTTGTCGTCGGCGATGAGGGAGACGACGGCGCCGTTCTCGGCGGAGCGGCCCTCGCGCTTGGCGACGCCCTTCTGGCCCTTGATGCGGAGCGCCTCGACGGCCTTGTCGACGTTGCCCTCGGCCTCGTCGAGCGCCTTCTTGCAGTCCATCATGCCGGCGCCCGTGAGCTCACGGAGCTTCTTGACGTCAGCGGCGGTGTAGTTCGCCATGATCGAAATTCTCTCTCGAAGTCTTGAAAGATCTACGGAGGTCCACGGGTGAACGGCGGGGGCCGATCGGGCCCCCGCCGTCAACTGCCGAACCTGTGAGGTCAGGCCTGCTCGGCGTCCGCGGCCGGCGCCTCGGCGGCGGGGGCGTCAGCGGCGGGCGCCTCGGCGGCCGGAGCCTCGGCGGCGTCCTCGGCCGGCTTGTCCTCGGCCTTGGGGGCCTCGGCGTCGTCGGCCTTCTTCTCGCCCTCGAGCAGGTCGCGCTCCCACTCGGCGAGCGGCTCGCCGGCGGCCTTCTCGCCCGGCTTCGAGTCACCGGTGGCGACACCGGAACGGGAGATGAGGCCCTCGGCGACGGCGTCGGCGATCACCCGGGTGAGCAGCGTGACGGAGCGGATCGCGTCGTCGTTGCCGGGGATCTTGTAGTCGACCTCGTCGGGGTCGCAGTTGGTGTCGAGGATGGCGACGACCGGGATGTTGAGCTTCCGGGCCTCACCGACCGCGATGTGCTCCTTCTTGGTGTCCACGATCCAGACGGCGCTGGGCACCTTGGACATCTCGCGGATACCACCGAGGGTCTTCTCCAGCTTGGCCTTCTCGCGCGAGAGCACGAGAAGCTCCTTCTTGGTGAGACCGGAGGCGGCGACGTCCTCGAAGTCGATCTGCTCGAGCTCCTTGAGGCGCTGCAGACGCTTGTAGACGGTCGAGAAGTTGGTGAGCATGCCGCCCAGCCAGCGCTGGTTGACGTAGGGCATGCCGACGCGGGTGGCCTGCTCGGCGATGGCCTCCTGCGCCTGCTTCTTCGTGCCGACGAACATGACCGTGCCGCCGTGGGCGACGGTCTCCTTGACGAACTCGTAGGCGCGGTCGATGTACGACAGCGACTGGAGCAGGTCGATGATGTAGATGCCGTTGCGCTCCGTGAAGATGAAGCGCTTCATCTTCGGGTTCCAACGACGGGTCTGGTGACCGAAGTGGACGCCGCTTTCCAGCAGCTCCCGCATCGTGACGACGGCCATGGCCGTTCTCCTTGAGATTCTCGGTTGTGCCGCGTGTGCCGGACGGCACTCGCGCCTGACGCCCGCTGTGCGCCTTGCCACTAGGGACCGAGGGGCGCTGACACCGGCTTGTGATGGCCTGATGTCGGGGCGTGCGAAGTCGACCCGGTGACCCGGATCGCCAAAGGAAGTGTACGGGACCCGCGGGGCCCCGGGTGACGCCGCTGCCCGTGACCTGGCGACGGAGCCGCACGACGCCGTGACCCCATCGGGCGGCGCCCATCCCCGAAAGGGTGACGCCACTGTCCACAACCGGCCGGTGGTCCACAGATCCGGTCCATGATCCCCACGGGCCCGCCGGGACGCGGGACCGTTCTCGCATGCGCCTGGAACTGCTGCTGACGACGCTGGCCGCGCTGCTGGCGACCGCCCTGCCCTTGCCGCCGAGCCCGCCACCGGCCCCACCCGGGACGCTCCCGGTGACCCGGCCGGTGGCCACGACGTGGCCGGTGGCCGCCCGCGTGGGCACCCACCCGGCGGTCGTACGGGCCTGGGAGCCGCCCTTAACCGCGTACGGCAGGGGACACCGGGGCGTGGACCTGGCGGCGTCCCCCGGCGATCCGGTCCGCGCGGTGGCGCCCGGCCGGATCTCGTTCGCGGGGCGGGTGGCGGGCCGGGGCGTGGTCTCGGTGGAGCTGGACGGCACCGGGGACCCTCCGCTGCGCACGACGTACGAGCCGGTGCGGGCCACGCTGAAGAAGGGCGCCGAGGTCACCGCCGGCGAACGGGTCGGCGTCCTGGAGCTGCCGAGCGGCCACTGCCCCCGCAGCTGCCTCCACTGGGGGCTGCTCAGGGGCGCTGCCTACCTGGACCCGCTGACGCTGCTGCCACCCCGGCTGCGGCACCTGGGCCCGTCCCGCCTGCTCCCGCCGCACGGCCCGCCGAACCCGCCGCACGGCCCGGCCCCGGCGTCGTGGGGCCTCAGCCCCGAACGCCGCGCAGCGCCATGGACACCGCCGCCTCGGTGATCTCCCCGGGATCCTCCGCGGCCCCCAGCTCGATCCGACGCACGGCCGCGTCCACGATGCCCTGTAGGAGCATCGCCGCCATCCGGGGCTGGGCGTGCCCCAGCTGTTCCAGCGCCTCCACGACCATCGCGATGAGCCCGCCATGGGCGGCGCGGATCTTCTCCCGGGCGCCGGCGTCCAGCTCACTGGCGGAGATGGCCACCACGGCCCGGTGCCGCCGGTCCCCGACCAGGGAGAGCTGCCGCCGGACATACGCCTCGACCTTGTCCTCGGCCGCTGCCGCCCGCTCCATGGCCGCCGACACCTCGGCCGCCCAGACGGGGAAGTCGACCTCGCACAGCTCTTCGACGACGGCCGCCCGCGACCGGAAGTACTCGTAGACGGACGACCGGGCGAGCCCGGTGCGCTCGGCGAGGGCGGGGAAGGTCAACGCCTCGGTCCCGCCTTCGGACAGCAGGGACCGCGCGGCGTCCAGCAGGGCGCCGCGCTGCATCGACCGATGCTCGGCCACAGAGGCCGCTCGAATCCTTGGCACGGCTCCACTTTACGGACGGGACGCCCCGCAGGGGAGTCACCGCCGGGCGCGCACCCGTCGGACAGGACGGTGCGGCTCGCCCCGGCACACGGCGTCAGCGGCCGAAACTGGCCAGTTTCGCGCGCAGCTGGAGCACCGACTTGGTGTGGATCTGACTCACCCGGCTCTCGGTCACCCCGAGCACATTGCCGATCTCGGCGAGGGTGAGCCCTTCATAGTAGTAGAGCGTCACGACGGTCTTCTCGCGCTCGGGCAGCGTGTTGATCGCCCTCGCCAGCAGCCTGCGCAGCTCACGGTCCTCGGCGACCTCGACGGGGTTGTCGGCCGCGTGGTCCTCGAGCGTGTCCATCAGGCTGAGCCGGTCGCCACCGTCGCCGCCGACGTGCAGCAGCTCTTCGAGGGCCACCACGTTCGCCAGGGACAACTGGCTGAAAACCGCGTGCAGTTCCTCCAGGGCGATGCCCATCTCCGCGGCGACCTCGCCCTCCGACGGCGTCCGGCGCAGCTGCGCCTCCAAGGTGGCGTAGGCACGCTCGACGTTGCGCGCCTTCTGCCGCACGGAGCGCGGGATCCAGTCCAGCGCCCGCAGCTCGTCGATCATCGCCCCGCGGATGCGCGTGATCGCGTACGTCTCGAACTTGATCTCCCGCTCGATGTCGAACTTCTCGATCGCGTCGATCAGCCCGAACACCCCGGAGGAGACGAAGTCCGCCTGCTCCACATTGGGCGGCAGCCCCACGCTCACCCGGCCCGCGACGTACTTCACCAGCGGCGAGTAGTGCAGGATCAGCTGCTCGCGCAGCCGCCCGTCCCCGGTCTCCTTGTACGAGCGCCACAACTCGTCCAGCGACGAGGGGGCGGGAGGCCGCTCCCGCTCGCCGCTACGGGCGGCGGGCGGAACCGCCGCCCGGTCGGACCCTGAGGTGTGCTGGGGCATTCGTCGCCTTGAGCCGTTCTGCCGTGAACTGGTGAGGTCGCGGGGGTGGATGAGGTCGTGTCGAGTCGCGTCGAAGGGGAGGAACCCATAAGTCGACGAAGTCGCGCGAGGCGGCCGCTTCACCGGTGCCGCCCGCGCCCGTCCGAGGGGGAGCTCGCATGGAATGGATGAGGTTGTCCGTCTGGTTGCCTGTCCGCGTCTGAATCCTTTGTGAGCGTAGCGTGACTGAAGCGTCGCAGTGAGCGAAGACTAGGGGATCGCGCGGGCGCAGATACGTTCCGCTGGGTGCTCCCGGGGCGCGGGCCGGTCGCCCTGCGTGACGGTGCCGACGTATCAACTGCGCGATTTCCCAAGGCTGTCGGGCGTCATCCGTCCGGCGGAACACGCTCGGTCACGATTCACCTCCAGAGGCGAAGACCGACACGAACGCCTGGCGTGTCAACTGCCAGCCATCGCCGTGTCGTTCGACGAACCCCAACGACTGAAGTTCGTACAGGCGCCCTACCGCGTCGTCCGGGGTCGTCCCGGCGCCCGTCGCGGCCTCCTGAGCCGTCACCCGCCCGCGCGCGGGCAGCGCGGCCAGGACGCGGGCCGCCCCCGGGGCGAGCAGGTCGCGCGGCAGGACGGGCCCGCGCCGCTGGGGGGCCAGCTCACCCATGTCGCCGACCAGCTCGACCACTTCCGCGGCGTCGGTCACCAGGACGCCGTCACCCCGCAGCAGTTCGTGCACGCCGGCGGAGAGGCCGCTGGTGGCGGGCCCCGGCACCCCCATGGTGAAGCGCCCCAACTCCTGGGCACCCCGGGCCGTGGCGAGCGCCCCGCTGCGGTAGGCGGCCTCCACCACGACCGTCCCCCGCGTCAGCGCGGCGATCACCCTGTTCCGCTGGATGAACCGGCTCGGCGTCGGATGGTCGCCCGGCGGCAACTCACCCACCACCAGTCCCTGTTCCGCGATCCGGCCGATCAGTTCGGCGTGCCCCCGGGGGTAGGGCCGGTCCACCCCGCAGGCCAGCACGGCCACGGTGGCCCCGCCCGCGCCGAGCGCCCCGCGGTGTGCGGCGCCGTCCACGCCGTACGCCCCGCCCGAGACCACCACCCAGCCCCGCTCCGCCAGGCCCGCCGCGATCCCGGCCGCCATGTGCGCGCCGTACTCCGTGCAGGCCCGGGCGCCGACGACGGCCACCGAACGCAGGGCCCAGATCCGTAAGGACGGCCGCCCCCGCACCCACAGGCCGATCGGCCGCGCCGCCCCGAGGTCGTCGAGCGGGGAGGGCCACTCCGTGTCCCCCGGGCACACGAAGCGCGCCCCGACGTCCCGAGCCGCCTGGAGATCACGCTCCGGTCGCGCCCCGGCGGCCCGCGCACGCAGCCCCTCCCACCGCCGCACGCTGACGCCGGGAAGCCGCTTCCCCTCTCCGTCGAGTCGGCGCAGCACCTCGACGGCGCCGGCCTCCCGCAGCCACCGGCCCCCGATCTCGTCCCCCGGCTCGAGCACCCGCGTCAGGGCGACCCTGGCCAGGCGCTCTTCGCCCCCCGGCGGTCCGGCGGTCACTGCGCGGCCCCGATCGTCATGGGCACGCCGCGCGAGATCCCGGTGCGCAGTTGGAGTGCCAGGGCGACGTCCTGGGCGCGGGGCCGGTCGTGCCCGGCCAGGTCGGCGACGGTCCAGGCGACCCGCAGGACGCGGTCGAGGCCGCGGGCGGTCAGGAAGCCGCGCTCCAGGTCCGACTCGGCCGTCTCCAGAGCGCCCGGGGCGGCGGGCCATCGGGTGCGCAGCGCGTGGCCGGGTACTTCGCTGTTGGTCCGCCAGCCGGTGTCGGCGAGTCTGGCCGCCGCCCTTTCACGCGCCTCACGCACCCGGTCGGCTACGGAGCGGGTGGACTCCCCGCGCGTGCCGTATCCGCTCAGTTCCGAGCGGGTGACGGGCTCCACCTCGACCTTGAGGTCGACCCGGTCGAGCAGCGGCCCCGACAGCCGGCCCTGGTAGCGCCGCACCACGGACGCCGGGCACTCGCAGCCGCCGCCGGGCTGCAGGTGCCTCCCACACGGGCAGGGGTTGGCCGCAAGCACCATCAGGAACCGCGCGGGCAGCCGCACCACGCCCGCGCTGCGGGCGATCACCACATGGCCGGACTCGAGGGGCTGCCGCAGGGAGTCCAGCGTCTGGCCGCTGAACTCCGGCGCCTCGTCCAGAAAGAGCACGCCCCGGTGAGCGAGCGAGACCGCTCCGGGTCTGGCCAACCCTTTGCCGCCGCCCACCAGCGACTGCATCGTCGCGGAGTGGTGCGGCGCGCAGTACGGGGCGACGTCGACCAGCGGCTTGCCCGGTGGGAGCATGCCCGCCACCGAGTGGACCGCCGTCACCTCCAGGGACTCCTCCCGGGTCAGCCGGGGCAGGATCGCCGGCAGTCGCTCCGCGAGCATCGTCTTGCCCGCACCCGGTGGTCCTTGCAGGAAGAGGTGGTGGGCCCCGGCCGCGGCCACTTCCACGGCGGTCCGCGCCGACGCCTGGCCCACCACGTCCGCGAGGTCAAGCGCGTGGGCGTCGTCCGTCGCGCCGCCGAGGCCCGCGCCCAGGCCGCTGCCCGGCACGCAGAGCCCGGCGAGCATCGCGTCGGGCCGGCCCGTCTCGTCCGGCTCCTCCTGCGGCACCGGCTCGTCGGTGAGCACCGCGATGAGCTGGCGCAGGCTGCGCACGCCGAGGACCGAGACGCCCGGGACCAGCGCGGCCTCCGCCGCCGTGCACTCCGGGACGACCACCTGTTCGTACCCCGCGTCCGCCGCCGCCAGGACCGCGGGCAGCACGCCTCGGACCGGGCGGACCCGTCCGTCGAGCCCCAGTTCGCCGATCATCACGATGTCCGCGAGCACGCGGGGGTCGATGCGCTCGGCCGCCCCGAGGACCGCGCAGGCGACGGCGAGATCGAAGCCGCTGCCGCCTTTGGGGACCGAGGCCGGGCTCAGTCCGACCGTGAGCTTCTTCTGGGGCCACTCCCCGCCCGAGTTGACCACGGCCGCCCTGACCCGGTCGCGGCTCTCCGTCAGGCTCTTGTCGGGCAGGCCCACCAGCGTGAACGCCGCCACGCCCGGTTCCAGATCGGCCTGCACCTCGACCACGACGCCTTCGACGCCGACCAGCGCCACCGAGCACGTACGCGCGAAGCCCATCTAGGCCACCCCCCGCGCGTGCTCGACGACGGGGGCCCCGCGCCGCGGGATCAGCACGCCGACCAGGTCGATGCGGACGCCTCCCGGGGGTGGGCCGCCGCGCTCCTCGATCCAGCGCTCGGCCAGGCGCCGCAGCCGCTCCGCCTTGCTCTGGCCCACGGCCGCCATCGGGTGCTCGAAGAGCGCCGTGCCGACCAGGCCCGCCCTGCGCGTCTTGACCTCGCAGACGACGAGCGCCTCGCCGTCCATGGCCACGATGTCGATCTCACCGGTCCTGCCCGCGCGCCAATTGCGCTCCAGGACCGTCATCCCCGCCTCGACCAGCCGCCGGGCGGCCAGGTCTTCGCCGTACTTGCCGAGTGCTCCCCGTGCGTTCATGTCGGAACCACCTCCGACACCCACGGTCCCGGTCCCGTGCGCACCTGTTGGATCTTGGTGCACTACTCGCCGGTTGTGGACAACTCCGCCACCCCGGCGAGTGAACCGGTCAGCTGCTCGGCAGCTCCAGGTCGCTCTTGTTCAGCTCCTCGATGTTCACGTCCTTGAACGTGAGCACCCGCACCTGCTTCACGAACCGAGCCGGGCGGTACATGTCCCACACCCAGGCGTCAGCCATGGACACCTCAAAGAAAACCTCGCCCTGAACCGAGTGCACCTGCATCTCGTAGTCATTGGTGAGGTAGAAGCGCCGCTCGGTCTCGATCACGTATTTGAACAGACCGACGACATCGCGGTACTCCCGGTAGAGCTTCAGCTCCATCTCGGTCTCGTACTTCTCGAGGTCCTCGGCGCTCATGGCATGTTCCCCTTCAGCCGTGCGTCCCCCTATTGTGCGTCAGCCCCGCGAACCCCTACACAATTTCCGTGGCGAGGATCTCGGGCCGGTCCGGGGGCCCCTCGTCGAGCAGTCGGCGAAACAGCTCGGCGAGCCTGGTCGGGTACACCGTCTCATGAGCCCCGGTCAGTTCCCGGCACGTCCACCAACGTGCTCCGGCGACACTGCGGCGTTCCAGCTCCGTCAGCCCCTCGGCGACGGTCGCCGTCTGCGACGTACGCGCCAGGTAGTACCACTCGTCCTGGTCCCAGCGGCGCCCGGCGAAGGGGAAGGAGCACACCCTCCGCCACAGCACCGGGCCCAGCTCGACCTCCGTGATGCCGGTCTCCTCGCGCAGCTCGCGCAGGGCGGCCTCTTCCCGCGTCTCGTCGCCCTCCAGGCCGCCGCCCGGCGTGAACCACCAGTCGTCCGCCGGATCGCCGGGCTCGTGGCCGTGCAGCAGCAGGACGCGGTCGTCCGAGTCGAGCAGCACCACCCGGGCGACCTTGCGCAGCGGCCGTTCCGCAAGCGGGGGCGGGCTCTCCTCGGACCCGGCCACGGCGTCCTCAGGCGGCACCGACGGCCTCCTTGGTGCGGCTCCTGCCGCGTCCGCGGCCCAGCCGCCTGGCCACCGGGCCGTACGCGGCGCCGCCCAGGACCAGCGCCATGCCCACCACGATCGCCGTCCCGACCAGGCGCAGCGGTCCGGGCTCCGAGAGGCCGCCGGGCATGTCCGCGAAGCCCGCGGGGCGCTCCAGCATGCCGAACCTGTCCATCGGCCAGGCCACCGCGTCGACCCGCGCCTTCACCGCGCCGCGCGGCACCGTGCCGTTCTCCCCGTCGTCCAGGTGGACGCTGGAGTCCAGCGAGCCGCCGCGCTCGTCACCGAGCAGGAACAGGCGCCCCTTGGGCACCGTCGTGGTGGGTATGCCGGTGACCGCGGCGCTCTGCCCCTTGGGAAGATACGGTTCTGCGACGTCCTCGCCGTTGACGGTCAGCTTGCCGGCCTTGCAGCAGGCGACCTTGTCGCCGCCCACGCCGACCACCCGCTTGACCATCGGCAGGTCGCCCCAGGTCGACTGCTCGAAGACCACGACATCGCCGCGGCGCACGTCGTCGCCGGCTATCCGCTGCGCGAGCACGCGGTCGCCCGCGTCGATCGTCGGGGACATGGAACCGGTGGGCACCGTGTACGGCTGGTAGAGGACCGCTCCCCAGGCGAAGCCGCCGAGGAAGAGCACACAGCCGAGGGCCACGGCGACACCCGACAGCACACTGCCGAGCCTGCCCTGGCCCTCGTCCGTACGACGTGTCGTGCTCATTGCGGTGCTCCCCCGTCTCGGAGACGACCTCGCCGCCCGTGGCCACGGACGGCGGAAGGTCGGCGATCTGGGACGGCACCCTACCCGGCGGTACTGCCGCCAGAAACCCTCGCGTCACGCGCCGCGGCGACCGTGAGCCGACGCCGGCGCCACAGCACGAGCGGCACGGCGCCCGCGAGGCCGAGCACACCGGGTGCCGCGCTCGACAGCGCGTTGATGCCCGGCTGGTCGAACGTGTCCGGCTTGGGCAGCGTCGCCCAGCGGGTGGGCGGCCAGGCGACCACGATGGCGCGGCCCACGACGTTGTCCACGGGGACGGCGCCGCCGCCGGGCTGGTTCTGGTGGTAGCGGGAGTCCAGGGAGTTCTGCCGGTGGTCGCCCATGACCCAGATTTTGCCGGGCGGAACGGTCTTCTTGAACTGGCCGCCCTGGTCGTCCACGGTGCACGGGGTGTTGCCGGGGAAGATGTACGGCTCGTTCAACGCCTTGCCGTTGACCTTCACCGGGCCGGTGCCCTTGCACTCCACGGTGTCGCCCGCGACGGCGATGACGCGCTTGATGAGGTCCTTCTCGTCGGCGGACGGCATCAGGCCGATCCAGCCGAGGACCCGCTGGGCCGCGTTCGGGTCGGGCGTGGGCTCGCCGTCCAGCCAGTGGCCCGGGTCCCTGAAGACCACGACCTCGCCGCGCTCGGGCTCGGAGCCGAACCACGGTGTCAGCTTGTCCACGAGGACGCGGTCGCCCTGCTGCAGCGTGTTCTGCATCGAGTCGGAGGGGATGGAGAACGCCTGGACCAGGAAGGACTTGATCACCAGGGCCAGGACCAGCGCGATGCCGATGAGGAGCGGCAGCTCCTTCCAGAAGGAGCGCTGCTTCTTGGGCCGTCCGGCCGGCCCGCTCTTCGTGTCACCGCCCGGCGTGGCGCCGCCCGTCCCGGCGTCACCCGCGCCGCCGTGCGCGGCGGGGGCCTGTACGGCATCGCCGTCCGCGCCGTCACTCCCGGGGTTCGTACCGCCCGCGGCGGCCTCGGCGCCCGGCTCGTCGGATCGCCCCGGTCGCTTGTCGGGCCCCTCGTGTCCGGATCGTGCGCCGACCGCCAAATCCCCCACATCCACTCCTCAGTCCGTACCGCTGCCTGCCCCAGATGTGATGCAGGCCCACCACTCCCATAACGAGCGGGAGTTCCGCAGGGGTCGGGAGCCGGATCAATCCATGTCGATCGCCGGGGGCCACCCTATGCGACGCTCCTGTGAAGGCGTCCGATGCGGTACGCGCGTCGGCTACGGAGGCGTAGGTGTCCGGCTCCTCCAGTCTGCGCCAGTGCCCGAGGGGCCAGGCGATGACGAGCGCGCGGCCGACGACCTGGTCCTCGGAGACGGTGCCGCCGAACTTCTCGGTGCGGTGGAAGCGGGAGTCGGCCGAGTTGCTGCGGTGGTCGCCCATCATGAACAGGCGTCCCTCGGGGACCTTCACCTCGAACGCGAAGGCCGAGGGCTTGTCGCCGGGGTGGATGTAGGGCTCGTCGAGCGGCACGCCGTTGACGGTGACCTTGTCGTTCTTGTCGCAGCACTTCACGGTGTCGCCGCCGACACCGATCACCCGCTTGATCAGGTCCCGCTCGCTGTCGGACGGCAGCAGGCCGATCTGGGTGAGGCCTTCCTTGACCTGTTTGACGACCACCGGGTCGTCCTTCTTCTTGCCCTGTTCCTCTTCGAGCCAGTTGCCGGGGTCCTTGAAGACGACGACGTCGCCGCGTTCCGGCCGGGCCCCGAACCAGGGGGTGAGCTTGTCCACGAGGACGCGGTCCCCGATCCGGATCGTCTGCTCCATGGAGCCGGAGGGGATCACGAAGGCCTGGACGAGGAAGGTCTTCAGGACGAGGGCTATCAGCAGGGCCACTCCGATGAGGAGAGGTATCTCCCTGATCGCCGAGCGCCGTCGGCGCCGCTTGACCTTCCTCGCGAGCTTGCGCCGCTCCGCCCGGCCCGGCAGCGCGGGGCCGCTGGTCGGCCGGGAGCCGGTGGGCAGCCGGGTGTCGGCCCCGCCGTCCGCGGCGCGTGCCCGCCCGCGGTTACCCATGCGCCCGGCCGGGTTCGGGCACGCGCGCGAAGCTGTCGGGCCGCTTCAGGGAGGTCCAGTGACCGAACGGCCAGGCGATCCAGTCGGCGCGGCCGATGACCTCGTCGACAGGGATCATGCCGCCGCCGGGCTCTCCCAGGTGGTCGCGGGAGTCACGCGATGCGCTGCGGTGGTCACCGAGCAGGAAGAGGCTGTCCTCGGGGACGACGACCTCGAAGGGCACCTGGGAGGGTGCGTCGCCCGGATAGAGGTACGGCTCGTCGACCGGCTCACCGTTCACCGTGATCCTCCCCCGCTCGCAGCAGACCACCCGGTCGCCTCCCGTGCCCACGACCCGCTTGATGTAGTCGGCGTCCCCGAAGTACCCGCTGCCGTCGAAGACGACCGCGTCACCCCGCCGTGGCTCGGAACCGAAACGGTACGCCAACTTGTTGACGAGCACCCGGTCCCCGACCCGGAACGCGGGCTCCATGGAACCGCTCGGGATCTGGAAGGGCTGCACCACGAAGGCGCTGACCAGGAGCATGGCCGCCGCGCACAGCAGGAACGTCAGGGTGTAGGCACCGCCCGGCAGCCGGGAGAGCAGCGACATGAAAACGGAGCGCGACCGCTCCTCCGTGTCCTCGGATGCCTCGGTGACGTGCGGGACGTCTCCGGGGTCGGAGGGTGGGGAGGAGCGGTCGCGCTCCGTGTGCTGTGCTTCGGTGTCCATCGGGGCCAGATGCTATCCGGCCCGGCCGTGGACGCGCGCGGAAGCTCAGTTGTCGCGCTTCTCCTTGATCTTCGCGGCCTTGCCGCGCAGGTCACGGAGGTAGTAGAGCTTCGCGCGACGCACGTCACCGCGGGTGACGAGCTCGATCTTCTCGACGATCGGGGTGTGCACCGGGAAGGTGCGCTCGACGCCGACGGAGAAGGAGACCTTGCGGACCGTGAAGGTCTCGCGCACGCCGGCGCCCTGGCGACGGATGACTACGCCCTTGAACTGCTGCACACGGGAGCGGTTGCCCTCGATGACGCGCACGTGGACGTTGACGGTGTCACCCGGGCGGAACGCCGGGATGTCGGTGCGCAGCGAAGCGCTGTCGAGGGAGTCGAGCAGGTTGGCCATGATCGTCTGCTTTCTTCACTGATGCCACAGGTCATCAGCGGAACGTGGTGATGAGGATTCGGTAGCTGATCGCGTCGGGCGGGCGTCTTTCCCCCTGTGGCAGGGGCGCACGCTGGACGTACAGCAGCGGCCTATTCTTCCACGGCCTCGGGGTCCGGCCCAAATCGGCCGTCCGGCCCCGGCCGCCACCCCAGGATCGAGAGCATCTCGCGGTCCTTCTTGTCGAAGGCCCGGGGGTCGCAGCGTTCGATGAGGTCGGGCCGGTTTCGGGTGGTGCGCCGCAGGGCCTCGTCCCGCCGCCAGCGCGCGATCTTGCCGTGGTGGCCGCTGAGCAGGACCTCGGGGATGCCGTGGCCGCGCCACTCGGGGGGCTTGGTGTAGACGGGGCCTTCGAGGAGGTTGGCCATGGCGCCGGGCGCGAAGGAGTCGTCGCGGTGGGACTCGGCGTTGCCGAGGACGCCGGGCAGCAGCCTGGCCACGGCCTCGGTGACGACCAGGACGGCCGCTTCCCCGCCCGCGAGGACGTAGTCCCCGATGGACACCTCGTAGACGGGCACGCGGGTGGCGTACTCGTCCATGACGCGCCGGTCGATGCCCTCGTAGCGCGCGGGCGTGAAGACCAGCCAGGGGCGCTCCGACAGCTCGACGGCCAGCTCCTGGGTGAAGGGGCGGCCGCTGGGCGTGGGGACGACGAGGACGGGCCCGTGGGCGCCGGCCTCGTAGCCCTCGGCGAGCACGTCGTCCAGGGCCGCGCCCCAGGGCTCGGTCTTCATGACCATGCCGGGGCCGCCGCCGTAGGGGGTGTCGTCGACCGTGTTGTGCCGGTCGTACGTCCACTGCCTGAGGTCGTGGACGTTGACGTCGAGCTGGCCGCGCGCGCGGGCCTTGCCGACCAGGGAGACGTTCAGGGGGTCCAGGTACTCGGGGAAGATCGTGACGACGTCGAGCCGCATTACGCCTCGTCCTTCGAGGCCGGACCCTGGTCCTGGTCCTGGTCCTGGTCCTGGTCTTGGCCCTGGTCCTGGTCCTGCTGCTGGTCCTCGGCGTCCCGGGCGGAGGCGATCTCCGCGCGGTCGTCGATGAGACCCGGGGGCGGGTCGATGACCGCGCGCTGCTCCTCCAGGTCGATCTCGGTGACGATGTCCCCGACGAAGGGGATCATGACCTCGCTGCCGTCGGGCCGCTCGACGATGAACAGGTCCTGCGAGGGCAGGTGGGAGATCTCGGTGATCCGGCCGATCTCCTCGCCGTCCGTGGTGACCACGTCGAGGTCCATCAGCTGGTGGTCGTAGTACTCGTCCTCCTCCTCGGGCAGCTCCTCGGGGTCCACCTCGGCGATCAGGAGCGTGTTGCGCAGCGCCTCGGCGCCCGTGCGGTCGCGCACGCCCTCGAAGCGCAGCAGGAGGCGGCCGCTGTGCACCCGGCCGGTCTCGATGGTCAGCGGGCCGACGGAGGCGGGGTCCGTGGCCAGGACGGCGCCCGGGCCGAGCCGCAGCTCCGGCTCGTCGGTGCGGACCTCGACGGTGACCTCACCCTTGATGCCGTGGGCACGGCCGATGCGGGCGACTACCAACTGCACTGCGTTTCTCCTCGTTCAACGACTACGGGCCGGGGAAGGCCCTGGAGCCTTCCCCGGCCCGAGCCGGTGCTGCTGTGGTTCTCGCGAACCCGGTTCAGCGAACCTGGTCCACGTCGACGAGGTCGACGCGGACACCGCGGCCGCCGATGGCGCCCACGACGGTCCGCAGGGCGCGCGCGGTGCGGCCGTTGCGGCCGATCACCTTGCCGAGGTCGTCCGGGTGGACCCGGACCTCGAGGACGCGTCCACGGCGCAGGTCACGCGAGGCGACCTGCACGTCGTCGGGGTTGTCGACGATGCCCTTCACGAGGTGCTCGAGAGCCTCCTCGAGCATGCTCAGGCCTCGGTCGACTCAGCGGCGGAAGCCGACGAGGACGCCTCGGCCTCGTCCGCCTTCTTGTCCGACTTCTTGGCCTTCTGGGTGATGGCCTCGCCCTTGGCGTCGTCGCCCTCGAAGCCCTTGGTGAAGGCTTCGAACGCGGCGCGCTTGTCCTTGGGCTCGGCGACGAGCAGCGGCGCCGGGGCCGGCAGGCCCTTGTGCTTCTGCCAGTCACCGGTGAGCTTCAGGATGGCCATGACCGGCTCGGTCGGCTGGGCGCCGACGGACAGCCAGTACTGGGCACGCTCCGAGTCGACCTCGATGCGCGAGGGGTTCTGCACCGGGTGGTACAGGCCGATCTCCTCGATGGCCCGGCCGTCACGGCGGGTACGGGAGTCGGCGACGACGATGCGGTAGTGAGGCGAACGGATCTTGCCCAGACGCTTCAGCTTGATCTTGACTGCCACGGAAGTGGTGTCTCCTGGTCTTGACGTGGGTGGGCACGACGATGATGCCGCGTGGGGTTGCGGTACTCGAGTGCCCGATGGACGCGTCAGCCGGAGGAGAGAGGGGTCCTGTGCGACTGTCGAGTACAGCTAGCCATTGTGCCATACGTGGCCGGGGCCCCCGCACCCCGGCCGGGCACCCCGGCCCTGCTCAGCCCACGCCCGCACCGATCGCCTCCGGAATCCGGAAGGGCTTGCCGCAGCCGCCGCACATGATGGGCGCCTGGGCGAGGACGGAGGGCACCACGCGCACGTTGCGCCCGCAGTCGCAGACGGCCTTCACGCGCACGCCGCCTCCGGAGGAGCCGTGCCGGGCGGCCGGGCCGCGGAAGCTGCGCGCGGTGTCCGCGGTCGTCGCGGCGGTGTGCGCCTTCAGGGCGCGCTGGAGCCGCTCGATCGTCGGGCGGTAGCGCTTCTTGGCGTCGGGGTTGAGCGTGACCAGGGAGAAGCCGCTGCTCGGGTGCGGTTCCTCGGGGTGGTCGAGGCCCAGCTCCTCGGCGATCGCGAGGAACCGGCGGTTGTGATAGCGGCCGGCGCGTGAGGTGTCGCGTACGCCGCGCGAGGCGGCGATGCCATGGACTGCCTCATGAAGCAGTCGCTCGAAGGAGAGCTCGGCGCCACACGCGGACGACGACTCTCCGATCAGGGATTCGGGCGCGGCAAGATCGGGCAGCTCGGGGTGGTGCCGCTGAATGTCGGCCCACGCCTGTGCCAGCTCTGCGGCGAGAACAGGTGGTGTCGTGCTCACGTCGTGACAACGAGCTGAGTGCCCCCGGGGTTCCATTCCGGGGCATCCCAAATAATTTGCACGTACCCGTCAGTTGCCATTGATGCGTCCGGACGAGGGCGGGTGCGCTGATCTGCGGAGAAGCCTCACAGCTCGCATCAAGCCGGTACGTAGCGGCGCGTACGCCCCGGCGCGTAGGGAGAGCCCTCACGCCGGGGTTTCCGCTCGCCGCCGGCCGGGCCTTCTCCTCGCCTCCGGGCCGGGGCTTCCCTCGCCTCCGGCCGGGGCTTCTCACGCCTGCGCGGGCGTATGAGCCGACGTTACCCGGGGTCTCGTCGGCGCCCGACACCGCCCCGCCGCCCGCGGGCCGGGCACCGGGGCCCGCAAGCATTGGCCCACAACCCCTGGACGCCACGACGGATGCGGAGTTCCCTGGCATACGGGGGAAGGCGGGCGCACAGCACGGGGGCGGACGAACCGTTGATCACCGGCACGGCCATGACTCTCGGCGGATTGGGGCGCTTTCGATGACACCAACACTCGTGCAGTCGCACCTCCCTCACGCGGGCTCGGCGCCCCGCGTGGACCTCGGTGCACGCGCGCGTGACTGGGCGGAGATCCAGGAACGGATGCTGGTCCCGCTCTACGAAGCGGTGTACGAACGGCTCGACGTGGGCGACCGCACCCGGCTGCTCGGCCTCGGCTGCGGATCGGGGCTCGCCCTGGTGATGGCGGCGTCACGGGGCGCCGCGGTCACGGGGGTCGACCCCTCGGCACCCGAACGGCTGGCCCTGGCCCGGGCCAGGCTGCTGCCGGACGCCGCGTACCCGGCGGGCGGGCCCGGCACCGCGCGGCTCGTCGAGGGCGGCCCCGCGGACGCGGCGGGGCTCGGCGTACCCGCGTACAACCTGGTCACCGCGTTCCAGCCGATCGGCTGCCTGGCGGGTGACTCCGAAGGGCTCTCCGGCCTCCTGGAGGCTGCGACTCCGCTCGCCGGGCGGGGCATCCCGGTGGTGCTCGCCGGGTGGGGCCCTCCGGAGCGGTGTGCCACTTCCGCGGTCATGCGGGTGGCGACCAAGCTGGCCGATCCCCTGCGGGCCGCCGGCAGTTGGCGCCCCGCGGCGCGGGACGACCTGGAGGAGGTCGCGCACCGGGCGGGGCTCAGGCCGGACGGGTCGGGGCGCGTAGCGTGCCCCTTCGGCTACGCGGACGTGGAGAGCGCGGTCCGGGGGCTGCTGTCGACGGGCCTGTTCGACGCGGCGGTGGGCGCGACGGACAAGGCGCAGGTCGACAAGGAGCTGACGGAGGCACTGCATCCGCATCGGCGCGGGGACGGCACGGTGTGGATGCCGAACGTCTTCCGGTACCTGATCGCGCGCACGCCCTAGAGACACCCAGTCGCGGGCATGCCCCAGAGGCGCCTGGTCGCGGGCATGCCCTAGAGGCGCCTGGTCTAGAGGTGCGGGGGTGGCGTGCGCGGGATGCCTGCCACCCGGTACGCCTCGGCCTCCTCCAGGGTCTCGTTCTCCAGGAGGGCGGCGGCGAGCGCGTCCAGCCGGTCGCGGTGCTCCCGCAGCAGGCGGCAGGCGTTCTCGTAGCACTCGTCGACGATCCGCCGCATCTCGCCGTCGATCGCGTCCAGCGTCCGGGGTGCGGCCGAGAGTCCGTACGCCTGCTGGGCGTCGCTCGGCAGGGCGGACAGGCGGCCGACCAGTTCGCTCATGCCCCAGCGGCCGACCATGCCGCGGGCGATGGTGGTGACCTGCTCCAGGTCGTTCTCGGCGCCGGTGGTGACGACTCCGTAGACGACGTGTTCGGCGGCCATGCCGCCGAGGGCGCCGATGATCCGGCCCCGGAGGTACTCCTCCGTGTACGCGTACTTGTCGAGTCCGGGGTGGACAGCGTGACGCCCAGGGCGCGGCCGCGCGGCACGATGGTGATCTTGCGGACCGGGTCGGCGCCGGGTTGCAGCATGCCGAGAAGGGCGTGGCCGCTCTCGTGGTACGCGGTACGCCGACGCTCGTCCTCCGGCATGACCAGCGGCCGCTCGGCGCCGAGCTGGACCTTCTCCATCGCCTCGGAGAGGTCGGACTGGGTGACCGTCTTCTGCTTGCGCTTGACGGCGAGGAGGGCCGCTTCATTGGCGAGGTTGGCGAGTTCGGCGCCGGTCATGCCCGGTGTCGTACGGGCGACTTGGGCGAGGTCGACGTCGGCGGCGAGCGGGATGGCCCGGGTGTGGATCTCCAGGATGGCCTCGCGGCCGCCCCGGTCCGGGGGTGAGACGGTGACGACGCGGTCGAAGCGGCCCGGCCGGGTCAGGGCGGGGTCCAGGACGTCGGCGCGGTTGGTGGCGGCGAGGACGATGACGCCTTCCGCGCCCGAGAAGCCGTCCATCTCGGTGAGGATCTGGTTCAGGGTCTGCTCGCGCTCGTCGTGGCCGCCCATGCCGCTGCCGCCGCCCCGCGCGCGTCCGATGGTGTCGATCTCGTCGATGAAGATGATCGACGGCGCGACCTTGCGGGCCTCGGCGAAGAGTTCCCGTACGCGTGAGGCGCCCACGCCGACGATCATCTCGATGAACTCGGAGGCGGAGGCGGAGAAGAAGGGCACGCCCGCCTCGCCCGCGACGGCGCGCGCGAGGAGCGTCTTGCCGGTGCCGGGCGGGCCCGAGAGCAGCACGCCCCGGGGCATCTTGGCGCCCATGGTGCGGTAGGCGTCGGGGTTCTTGAGGAAGTCGACGACGTCGTTCAGCTCGCCCTCGACCTCGTCGATCCCCGCCACGTCCGCGAAGGTGGTCCGCTTCGCCCCGGCTTCCAGCTCGACCGGTTTGGGCGGCGTCTTGCGGCCCAGCATGCCGCCGCCCCCGCCCAGGCCCGAGGCCATCCGCCGCGCGATGAGGATCCACAGCGCCACGAGGAGCAGCATCGGGGCGAGCGAGATCAGCAGGTTGGACAGGAAGCTGCGTTCCTGGACGACGGGTTCGGCGGTGACGGTGACGTCGTGCTTGGTCAGGTCGTCCCAGAGCTTGTCGTCGGCGAAGGCGGGGCGCTGGGTGGTGAACTTGGTGTACTTCCCCTTGGCGTCGCCCGGCTTGTCCCGCTCCTTCTTGAGCTGCCCCTGGATCGCGTCGCCCTTGGAGTAGATCTTCGAGACGTTGCCGGCGTCGACCTGCTTGCTGAACTCGGTGTACGAGATGGTCGGCTCGTCGCCGTCGTTGAAGAAGGACAGCACGAGGTTGGCGATGAGGTAGACGACCAGAGCCGTCAGGATCAGCCCGCCCCAGCCGCCCGGCATCTTCTTCTTCGGCGGTGGCGTCGGGTCGGGCGCGGGGGCGCCCTCGGAGCGCCACGGCCGGTCGGGCGCCTGGCGCGGCGGCACAGGGTTGCTCATATGCGGACGCTACGACACAAAGCAGGCGGCGGCACCTGCTCCGGACCCCGCTGCCCGCCCGCGGAAAACACCTGGGGCGCCCCTCCTCGAAGGGACGCCCCGGATGTCGTACGGCAAGGTGCCCGGCACGTGGTCGTGGTGCCGGGGCGGGCGGAGTCAGCCCATGAACTTCTTGAACTCGTCGGGCAGCTCGAAGTTCTGCGGGGCCTGCCCGCCCGGGAGGCCGAAGGCGCCGCCTTCCTGGCCGGCCTGCTCGCGGCGCGTGGCCGCCTCCAGCTCCTCCTGCTTGCGCTTCATCGGGTTGCCGGAGCGCCGCTTGCCCTTGGCCTGCTTCTGCTTCTTCTTCTGCTTGCCGGCGCCGCCGCCCATGCCCGGGATCCCCGGCATGCCCGGCATGCCGCCGCCCTGGGCCATGCGCGACATCATCTTGCGCGCCTCGAAGAACCGCTCGACGAGGCCCTTCACCGCGCTGACCTCGACACCGGAGCCCTTGGCGATACGGGCGCGCCGGGAGCCGTTGATGATCGTGGGCTCCTGACGCTCGGCGGGCGTCATGGACTTGATGATGGCGGCCGTGCGGTCGACGTCCCGCTCGTCGATGTTGGCGATCTGCTCCTTGATCTGCCCCATGCCGGGCATCATGCCGAGCAGCTTGCTGATGCTGCCCATCTTCCTGACCTGCTCCATCTGGGCCAGGAAGTCGTCCAGCGTGAAGTCCTTGCCCTTGCTGCTCGCCAGCTTGGAGGCCATCTTCTCGGCCTCTTGCTGGGAGAAGGTCTGCTCGGCCTTCTCGATGAGCGTGAGCATGTCGCCCATGCCGAGGATGCGGGACGCCATGCGGTCCGGGTGGAACGCGTCGAAGTCGTCCAGCTTCTCGCCGTTGGAGGCGAACATGATCTGGCGGCCGGTGACCTGCGCGATGGAGAGCGCGGCACCACCGCGGGCGTCACCGTCGAGCTTGGAGAGCACCACGCCGTCGAAGCCGACGCCGTCGCGGAAGGCCTCGGCGGTGTTGACCGCGTCCTGACCGATCATGGCGTCGACGACGAAGAGGACCTCGTCGGGGCTGACGGCGTCGCGGATGTCCGCGGCCTGCCGCATCAGCTCCTGGTCGATGCCGAGACGGCCGGCGGTGTCGACGATGACCACGTCGTACTGCTTGGTCTTGGCGAACTCGATGGAGTCCTTGGCGACCTGGACCGGGTCGCCCACGCCGTTGCCCGGCTGCGGGGCGTAGACGCCGACGCCGGCGCGCTCGGCGACGACGCTCAGCTGGTTGACGGCGTTGGGGCGCTGGAGGTCACAGGCGACCAGGAGCGGGGAGTGGCCCTGCCCCTTCAGCCAGAGGCCGAGCTTTCCGGCGAGGGTCGTCTTACCGGCGCCCTGGAGACCCGCGAGCATGATGACGGTCGGCCCGGTCTTCGCGAAGCGCAGACGCCGGGTCTCGCCGCCGAGGATGCCGATGAGCTCCTCGTTGACGATCTTGATGACCTGCTGGGCGGGGTTCAGCGCCTGGGAGACCTCGGAGCCGGCCGCGCGCTCCTTGATCTGCTTGATGAAGGCGCGGACGACGGGCAGGGCCACGTCCGCTTCGAGCAGGGCGATGCGGATCTCGCGCGCCGTGGCGTCGATGTCCGCCTCGGACAGGCGGCCCTTGCCCCGGAGGTTCTTGAATGTCGCTGCGAGGCGGTCGGAGAGAGTATCGAACACGGCGGTCGCGAATCCTCGTAGTTGGGGGCGGGCTGACAGGTCGCCTTCCAGAGTATCTGGCGCGCGGCGGTGTCCGGGGCTCCGGGCGGTTCTTCTGCGGGCGGCCCGGACCCGCCCCGTCGTCCCGCGCCCCCTGCCTGCCCCGCGTCACATGCCGGCCCGCCGGCTCACCCCGCCTCGCGCAGCGCCCCCTCGACCCCTCGGGCCACTTCGGCCGCCCGCTGAGAGGACAGCGGTCCGCCGTCCTCCCCCGTCACGTAGAAGGCGTCCACCGCGTTCGCCCCCAGGGTCGAGGCGTGGGCGCTGCGCACCCTGACCCCGGCCGCCTCCAGCGCCCGCCCGATGCGGTGCAGCAGGCCCGGCGCGTCCTGGGCCCGGACCTCGATGACCGTCGCGAGGCGTGAGCCGGCCGACGCCACCGTCACGCGCGGCGGTGGGGCCGCGCGGCCGCGCCGCCTGGGATAGGCCGCGTCCCGTTCCCGCAGCCGCCCCGCGATGTCCAGCGACCCGTCCAGCGCCCGCACCAGGTCGGCCCGCAGCCGCGCGGCCTGCGGCAAGGATCCGTACTCCGCCGCCACCCGCCAGTCGAGCAGCAGCACCGAGCCCCCGGCGCCCTCGATCCCGGGCGGCAGCGCGACCTCCCGCAGCTCCGCCGTGCGTACGGTGAGCCGGTGCACCGCCAGCACCCCGGCCACCGCGGACAGCACCCCGGGCTGCTCCGGTACGGCGATGAGCAGCTCGACCCCGAGCGGTTCGGGCCCCTCCGAGGGGCCCTCCGAATGGGCCTCGGAGGGGGCCTCCGCAGACCCCGCCGAGGGCTCGGCCTCCCCCTCCGTCCGCGCCCGCAGCGCGAGGACGGGCCCGCCCGTGCGGAACGCCTCCACCGCGAGCCGCTCCTGCTCGGCCGTGGGCGCCGCCCCTTCCGGGGCGGCTTCACTCGGCTCGTCCCCGGAGAGCACCGCCGTGACCCGCTTCACCAGGTCGGCGACGAGTGCGCCACGCCACGCCGACCAGGCGGCCGGACCGGTGGCGAGCGCGTCCGCCTCGGTCAGGGCGTGCAGCAGCTCCAGGGTGCCGACCGTCCCGACGGCCTCGGCGACCCCCCGTACCGTCGCCGGGTCGTCCAGGTCGCGCCGCGTGGCGGTCTCGATGAGCAGCAGGTGGTGCCGTACGAGGCGGGCGACGACGGCCCCATCAGCGGCGTCGAAGCCGACCCTGGCCGCGACATCGCGGGCGATGACCTCGCCGGCCGTGGAGTGGTCCCCCGGCCAGCCCTTTCCGATGTCGTGCAGGAGCGCGGCCACCAGGAGCAGGTCGGGGCGCCCGACCCGGCGCGTCAGCTCGGCGGCCCGGACCGCCGTCTCCACCAGGTGCCGGTCGACCGTCCACGTGTGGACGGCGTTGCGCTGCGGCCGGCACCGCACCCGCTCCCAGTCGGGCAGCAGCCGGGTGATCAGGCCCTCCGCCTCCAGCGCCTCCCACACCTCGACGGTCGGCCGCCCCGCGCCGAGCAGCGTCACCAGCTGTTCGCGCGCCTCGGCCGGCCACGGCGTGGGCAGGGGCCGTACGGAGGCGGCGAGGCGCCGCACGGCGTGCAGGGAGAGCGGGAGTCCGGCCTGGGCGGCGGCCGCGGCGGCGCGCAGCGGCAGGACGGGGTCCCGTTCGGGCCGGGCGGTGCGGGCGAGCACGGCCTCGCCGTCGTGCTCCACGACCCCCTCGGCCAGCGGCGTCCGCTCGGCGGGCGCCGCTCGGCCGCCCAGCATGGCGCGCAGCCTCGGCCGCACGGACCGGGCCCGCAGCACGCGCCCGACCTCGCGCCAGGTGACGTCGCTGGCGTAGGAGACGACGCGGGCGGATTCGTACACCTGGCGCAGCAGGATGTCGGCGTCCAGCAGGCCGAGCGCGTCGGCGACCTGGTCCTGCTCCTGGAGGGCGAGCCGGTCGGTGGCCCGGCCGGTGGCGAGGTGCAGCGCGTCGCGCACGTCGAGCAGGCGCCGGCGGGCGTCGGCGAGGCCCTCGCGCGGCGCGTCCGCGAGCCAGGAGGCGGCGACGGCCCGCAGCGCCGTGACGTCGCGCAGCCCGCCCCGCGCCTCCTTCAGGTCGGGTTCGAGGAGGTGGCCCAACTCGCCGTGCCGCAGGGCCCGTTCCTCGCACAGTTCGCGCAGTTCGGGCAGCCGCTTGGGGGCCTGGTTGCGCCAGTCGGCGAGGACGGCGGTGCGCAGCCCCGCGGTGAGCCCGAGGTCGCCCGCGACGTGCCGCGCGTCGAGGAGGCCGAGGTGCGCCTTGAGGTCCTCGCCGGCGGTCTTGCGGGCCTGGGCCGGCGTGCGCACGGAGTGGTCGAGGGCGAGGCCGAGGTCCCAGACGGGGTACCAGAGGCGGTCGGCGAGGGCCGCCACGTCCGCGGCGGCCGCGTTCCCGTCGTGCAGCAGGAGCAGGTCGAGGTCGCTGCGCGGCGACAGTTCGCCGCGGCCGTATCCGCCCACCGCGACGAGTGCCACGCCGCGCGGCATCAGCCGGGCGCCGGCCTGGAAGAGCCCGGCGAGCCAGTCGTCGGTGAGCCCGGACAGGGCGGCACGGCGCGGCGGCCCGGACCGCGACTCCTCCTGGAGGAGCCGCAGCCGGGCCGCCGCGTAGCCGCTGGGTCCGGAGTCTTCCGCTTCCGTCTCGGTTCGTACGTCCACACTCGTCACCCAGCAGCTCCCGTTCAGTGCCGTTCAGTCCCGGTCCGCCCCGGTCGGTCCCGCCCCGTTGCGCTCACCTCCGGCCGCGTGTCACAGCGCGTCGGGGCCGCGCTCCCCCGTGCGCACCCGGATGGCCGTGTCGACCGGGACGCTCCAGACCTTGCCGTCGCCGATCTTCCCGGTGCGGGCGGCCTTGACCACGACCTCAAGCACCTGATCGGCGTCGTCGTCCTCGACGAGTACCTCGATACGGATCTTCGGCACGAGGTCCACCGTGTACTCGGCGCCCCGGTAGACCTCGGTGTGTCCGCGCTGGCGTCCGTACCCGCTGGCCTCGGTGACCGTCAGGCCCTGGACGCCGAAGGCCTGCAGCGCCTCCTTGATCTCGTCGAGCCGGTGCGGTTTGACGACCGCCGTGATGAGCTTCATGCGTCCACCTTCTTGTTCCGCTGAACCTGGGTGCCGGCCACGACCGGGCCGGGGAGCGCCGTCGTACGCGGGGCGGTGCCGCCGCCCGCGCCGCTGAAGTCGTAGGCGGTCTCGGCGTGTTCGATCTGGTCGATGCCCGCGACCTCGTCATCCTCGCCGACCCGCATGCCGATCGTCTTGTCGATCAGGAGGGCGAGCACCGCCGAGGCGACAAGGGAGTACGCGAGGACGGCGCCGACGCCGGCGAGCTGCTTCCCCAGCTGCTCCGGGCCGCCGCCGTAGAACAGGCCCCGCGCCTTCGACTGCCCGCCGCCGGTGGCGAAGAACCCGACGAGGATGGAGCCGGCGATCCCGCCGACCAGGTGGACCCCGACGACGTCGAGCGAGTCGTCGAAGTCGAACCGGTACTTGAGGCCGACGGCCATCGCGCACAGCAGACCGGCGATGGCGCCGATGGCGATGGCGCCGAGCGGCGAGCAGGAGCCGCCGGCCGGGGTGATGGCGACGAGGCCGGCGACCGCGCCGGAGGCCGCGCCGAGCGTGGTGAAGGCGCCGTGGCGGATCTTCTCGTAGGTGAGCCAGGCGAGCATGGCCGCGGCGGTGGCGACCTGCGTGTTGACGAACATGAGCGCGCCGACGCCGTCGTCGTTGCCGAGCCAGGAGCCGGCGTTGAAGCCGAACCAGCCGAACCACAGCAGGGCCGCGCCGAGCATCACGAGCGGCAGGGAGTGGGGTCGCATCGGGTCCTTCTTGAAGCCGACGCGCTTGCCGATGACGAGGATCACGCCGAGCGCCGCGGCACCGGCGTTGATGTGCACGGCCGTGCCGCCCGCGAAGTCGATGACGCCCATCTCGAAGGCCCAGCCGCCGGTGCCCCACACCCAGTGCGCGACGGGGAAGTACACGACCGTCACCCACAGGGCGACGAACAGCGCCCAGGCGGTGAACTTCACGCGGTCCGCGAGGGCGCCGCTGATCAGCGCGGGCGTGATGACGGCGAACATCAGCTGGAAGACGGCGAAGACGTAGACCGGGATGGTGTAGCCGTCCCAGAGCTGGTTGATGCCGAGGCCGCTGAGCCCGACGTAGTCGCCCTCCCAGCCGAAGAGGCTGCCGTGGTCGGTGCCGAACGCGACGGAGAAGCCGTACAGCACCCAGAGGATGGTGACGATCCCCAGGCTGATGAAGCTCATCATCAGCATGTTCAGCGTGCTCTTGACGCGGACCATGCCTCCGTAGAAGAAGGCCAGTCCCGGTGTCATGAGCATCACCAGGGCGGAACAGATGAGCATGAACCCGGTGTTCGCGGCAGACAGCTCGGGGGCGTCTGCGGCGATCGTGATGCCTGGGGGCATCGGCGTCTCCTCGTCGTATGCGGCCCGTGCGGGCGAAGCCTGTGCGGTACCGAGGGGGCCCGTGCTCCTGGGGAGGTCGGGGCTGTGGGCCGGTTATGCGCCAAGAGATTGGCGCAGCGCGGTTTCGGCGGGCGCCCCTCGATGTTTCACCTCGGTGACGAAGAGGTCGTGCGTGTTACGCGTCCATGAACTGCCGGGTCACGCGGGGTGCGGTTTCCTACCCTGCCCACGGCACGAGAACCGGCCGCGGCGGCCATCCGGCTGACCTGGCGGGGGAGCCGAGTCGGGCGTTCGGGATGGCCTCCGCGGCCGGGGCCGGTCGGGCCGGGACTCAGACCGCCTCCGCGGTCTCCGGCATCTCGATGGCGAGCCGCTCGGTGAAGTGGACGACTTCGGAGACGTCCCCGAAGTCCCGTACGGCGGTGTCGACGGTCTTGCGCAGGCGGGTGTTCACCCGCTCGGAGCGGACCTTCTTGGCGATGTCGAGGGCCTGCCCGGCGAGGACCGTGCACTGCTCGGGCTCGCGTTGCAGCAGGTGGACGGTGGCCTTGCCGATGAGGTTCAGGGCGTAGGAGCGCTGGTGCTCGGCGTCCGCCCCGAAGAGTTCCACGGCGCGGTCCATGACGGGCTCGGCGAGCGAGGCGTACGTGGGGCTGCGGCCCGCCACATAGGCCAGGTCGCGGTACGAGTGGGCGTTCTCGCCGTTCAGCTCGGCCTCGGAGAAGAAGCGGATCCAGTCCGGCTCGGGCTCGTCGAACTCCTCCGCGTCGGCGAAGGTGTCCTCGGCCATCCGCACGGCCCGCTTGCACTTGCCGGGCTGGCCCATGTTGGCGTAGGCGCGGGCCTCCATCGCATACAGCATCGCCTGGGTGCGCGGGCCGGCGCAGTCCCGGCTGCCGTACTGCGCGAGGTGGATCAGTTCGAGCGCGTCGTCCGGCCGGCCCAGGTGGATCATCTGGCGGCTCATGCTGGAGAGGATGTACGACCCGAGGGGCTTCTCGCCCGCTTCTTTCGCGGCGTGCAGGGCCAGGACGAAGTACTTCTGGGCGGTCGGCTGCAGGCCCACGTCGTAGCTCATCCAGCCCGCCAGCTCGGCCAGCTCGCCCGCGACCTTGAACAGGCGCTTGGCGGTGGCCGCGGGCTGGGGCTCCTGCAACAGGTCCGTCACCTCGTGCAGCTGGCCCACGACGGCCTTGCGCCGGAGCCCTCCCCCGCACTGGGCGTCCCACTGGCGGAACATCACCGTGGTGGACTCCAGCAGGTCCAGCTCGGGCTTGGACAGGCGCGCCGGGCGGCGCTGCGCGGCGGGCTCGGGCTCGGGCTCCTCGCGGGGCGTCGGCGGCGAGGGCACGAGCCAGCGCTGCATGGGCTCGATGAGGGCGGGTCCCGCGGAGAGGGCGAGGGAGGTGCCGAGGAAGCCCCGGCGGGCCAGCATGAGGTCGCTGCGCGAGAACTCGCTGATGAGCGCGACGGTCTGCGGCCCGGTCCAGGGCAGGTCGACCCCGGAGGAGGCGGGGGTGCGGTGCGCGGCGCGCAGCCCCAGGTCCTCGACGGCGACGACGCAGCCGAACCGCTCGGAGAACAGCTCGGAGAGGATGCGCGGGATCGGCTCGCGGGGATTCTCGCCGTCCAGCCAGCGGCGCACCCGGGAGGTGTCCGTGGAGATGTGGTGGGCGCCCAACTGCCGCGCCCTGCGGTTCACTTGGCGCGCCAGCTCGCCCTTGGACCAGCCGCTGCGCGCGAACCAGGACGTGAGCATCTCATTGGGGCGCTTCTCAGCGTTCGTACCGCTTCCGCCACTGCCGCCCACTGGAACGCCCCCATCCTTGAAGACACCGCGCGCAATCCGCGCTGCGCACTGTCCAAGCCCTAACAGAATGCCGCCTGTCGCGGCCGTCCGTCCGGAGAATGTCACCCGTCGAACAGGAAACCGACTTGCCTCCGGCATACCCGCGGGTGCTCGAGATCCGAGGGACGTGTACCCAAAGTAATCCTACGATCACTGCTCCGGCGAGGGCGATCGCGGAAACGCCACCATTCGCCACCCCTTCGAATGAACTCCCGTCCCACTGCGCGCGATTGACTTGACACCGGACGACGGAAAGTGGCGGAAAGGAGTGCGCCGGGGCGCATGTCGCCGGGCGCACCACCCCTGGGACCACCAAGCGCCGTCTCAAGAGCAGAGGGTCACGTTCCGATTCCCTCACGTAACCGCGGCACGCTCGACCCGTTGGAGGGGGCATGGGCTTCACGATCGGCGGCACCCGGGGGACCGACAGGCTCCGGACCGGTTCAAAGCGGCGCGGCCGCCCCTCGGACTGCACGGCGGTGGCGGAGTACACGGGGCTGTGGGGCTGGGCCGCGGTGCCCGGTGCCCGCGCCCTGGACGGCGCCTGCTCGTGCGGCACCCCGGACTGCGCCGCCCCCGGGGCGCACCCCTTGGGCTTCGCCCCGGAGGTCCCGGCCGGGGCCACGCTCGACGAAGTGGCGGACGCCTGGGCCGAGTTCCCCGGCGCCGCCGTGCTGCTGCCGGTGGGGCGGGCCTTCGACGTGATCGAGGTGGCGGAGACGGCGGGGCGGCGGGCGCTGGTCCGGCTGGAGCGGATGGGCCTGCCGTTGGGACCGGTGACGGTCACGCCCGAGGGCCGTGCGCAGTTCTTCGTCGCCCCGGGCGCCGCCGCCGAACTTCCCCGGCTGCTCTACCGCATGGGCTGGGACGACGCCGACCTCGACCTGCACGGCCTCGGTCCGGGGGAGCACATCACGGCGCCCCCGTCCGACCGCGGCGGCCTCGGCCCCGTCCGCTGGCTGCGCTCCCCCGCGCTCGACACGGCGACGGTCCCGCCGCAGGCCCGGCTCCTGCTCGGCACGCTGGCGTACGTGGCGCACCGCTCCCCGGCGTAGGCGCCGGAAGGGCCCCCTCGCGCCTGCGCCGTGCGAGGAGGCCCTGCTGTTCTTGCGTGCGCCCCTGAGGGGCGCGAGTACTGCGCGACCGGCCACGACGCCCGCGGCGAATCCACGAGCGGGCCGCGGCCGACGCACCGGGTCCCGCCGGCCTAGTCGCCGATCAGCGCGTCCACGAACGCCTCCGGCTCGAACGGCGCCAGGTCGTCCGCGCCCTCGCCGAGGCCGATGAGCTTGACCGGCACGCCCAGTTCGCGCTGGACGGCGACGACGATGCCGCCCTTGGCGGTGCCGTCGAGCTTGGTCAGGACGATGCCCGTGATGTCCACGACCTCGGCGAAGACCCGCGCCTGCACCAGGCCGTTCTGCCCGGTCGTGGCGTCCAGGACCAGCAGCACCTCGTCCAGCGGGGCGTGCTTCTCCACGACGCGCTTGACCTTGCCCAGCTCGTCCATCAGGCCGGTCTTGGTGTGCAGGCGGCCGGCCGTGTCGATGAGGACGACGTCGGCGCCCTCGGCGATGCCCTCCTTGACCGCGTCGAAGGCGATCGACGCGGGGTCGCCGCCCTCGGGGCCGCGGACCGTGCGGGCGCCGACGCGCTCGCCCCAGGTCTGCAGCTGGTCGGCGGCGGCCGCGCGGAAGGTGTCGGCGGCGCCGAGGACGACGGAGCGGCCGTCGGCGACCAGGACGCGCGCGAGCTTGCCGGTGGTGGTGGTCTTGCCGGTGCCGTTGACCCCGACGACCATCACGATGCCGGGCGTCTCCAGGCCCGACTCGGTCCGCACGGTCCGGTCGAAGTCCGTGCCGGCGCCCGTGCCGAGCAGCGCGATCAGCTCTTCGCGCAGCAGCGTGCGCAGCTCGTCCGGGGTGCGGGTGCCGAGCACGCGCACGCGCTCGCGCAGCCGCTCGACCAGCTCCTGGGTGGGTGCGACACCGACGTCCGCCGTCAGCAGGGTGTCCTCGATCTCCTCCCAGGTGTCCTCGTCGAGGTGCTCGCGGGACAGCAGCGTGAGCAGCCCCTTGCCGAGCGCGTTCTGCGAGCGGGAGAGCCGGGCGCGCAGCCGGATCAGGCGGCCGGCGGTGGGCTCGGGGGTCTCGATCCGCGGGACGGCCGGTTCCTCCACGACGACCGGGGCCGTCGCCGAGGGCTCGACGAGCGGGAGTTCCACCTCCTCGATCGTGCGGCGCGGTTCGTCGCGCGGCGTCTCGGCCTCCTCGCCGACCTTCGGTTCGGCGGGAGGGGCGGTGATGGTGGGCGCGGAGGACGGGGCCCGCGAGGGCAGCTGCTTCTTCTTGCGGCTGCCGATCACGAGCCCGCCGAGCGCGCCGATCACGACCACGGCGATGACTACAGCAAGGATGACGATTTCCATAACCCACCCAGTATCCGCCATGGCCCTCCCGGGGGCCCAGATTGTGTCTTCCTCCAAAGAACATATGCCCCTAGAAGCCACTACTCGGATTAAAGTACGATGGATGTCCCCGCATCAACGCGCGTAGAGTCCATCGCGATTACCCCCACCGACGGATCGCGACGTTGCGAGCCGAGCGAGAGGCACGGACCCACCCCCATGAGCAGCACCACCGCCGAACCCGAAGGCGCCCTCGAAACACGCGGCCTCGAACCCGTCCCGGACGCCGAGCGCACGGGCCGCACCCGCGAGCTGTTCCCCACCTGGGTGGCGGCCAACATCAGCGTCCTGCTGCTCACCATGGGCGCGGGCCTGGTGGTCTCCAACGGCCTGAACTTCTGGCAGGTCCTGGTCGTCGCGCTCGTCTCCCCCCTGCTGAGCTACGGCATGGTCGGCCTGATCTCCATCTCGGGCAAGCGCGGCGGCTCGCCGGGCATGACGCTCTCGCGCGCGGTCTTCGGCCAGCGCGGCAACCTCTTCCCCGGCGCGCTGATCTGGGTCGCCCGCTGGGGCTGGGAGACGATCAACGCGGTCACGGGCGCCTACGCGATCATCACGGTCCTGGACATCTGCTTCGGCGTTCAGTCGAGCACCTGGCTGACCGTCGTCACGCTGGTCGGCTTCGTCTCCTGCACGTTCCTGATCAGCGGCCTTGGCCGCAAGATCCTGCACATCTGCAGCACGTGGTCGACGTACGCCTTCGGCGCGTTCAGCGTGCTCGTGCTGATCTACCTCCTGGCCGAGACCGACTGGTCGGCCGTCTTCGACAAGCCCGCGGGCTCCACCGCGATGATGGTCGCGGGCGTCGGCACCATCGCCGCCGGCGGCATCAGCTGGGTCCCCACCGGCCCCGACTTCACCCGCTACCTCCCGCGCAACGCCTCGAACAGGCCGCTGGTCGGCCACGCGGTCGGCGGCGCCGCCATCGTGGTCGTCCCGATGGTCCTGATGGGCGCCGTCATGGCGGTCTCCGCGCCGAAGCTCTCCACCGCGCAGGACCCGGTCTCCTTCCTCGGCTCGCTGCTGCCGACGTGGATCGCGGTGCCGTACCTGATCATGGCCCTGGTCGGCATGCTGCTGATCAACTCCATGTCGATGTACTCCGCGGGCTTCACCGCGATGACCCTCGGCATCAAGGTCCCGCGCGCGTGGGCGGTCAGCGTGAACGCCGTCATCAGCCTGGTCTTCGGCTACATCCTGATGAACGTGGCCACCAGCTTCATGGGCTCGTTCATCTCCTTCCTCACCCTGCTCGCCGTCGCCTTCTCCGCCTGGATCGGCGTCTTCGGCGTCGACATGCTGCGCCGCACGACGTACGACGGCCGGGCCCTGATGGACACCGGGCGCACGAGCGCCTACTGGTACAAGGCGGGCTTCGCCTGGCAGGCCATGACCGCGTGGGCGCTCGCCCTGATCGTGGGCCTGCTCTTCACGAAGGTCGACTGGTTCAGCGGTCCGCTCGCCACGTCCTGGATCGGCCGCCACGGCCTCGGCTGGCTGGCCACGATCCTCGTCGCGGCCGTGCTGTACGCGCTGCTGCCCAAGAGCCCGCCGGTCGAGAAGGACGCGGCCGGCAAGGGCGAGACGGAGCTGGTCTCCGCCTGAGGCCCGGCGCCCCGCGGCCGCCCGATCCCCGCCAAGTTCCGCGCGGGGCGGGGCGAGTCCCGTACGAGGCTATCCATCTGACATCACGTCAGCTAACGTCCCCCTTCGCCGCCCACGCACGGTGAAGGGGGACGTTCCCATGCCCACCACAGTCGTACGGTTCAACCTCGTCGATCCCGCGCCGACGCCCGCCTCGCTCAGCGAGCGCTACCAGGCGGCGCTGGAGATGGCCGCGTACGCGGACGACCGGGGCATCGCCACCATCCAGACCGAGGAGCATCACGGCGCCGGGAACAACTGGCTGCCCTCCCCCTTCGTCTTCGCCGGCGCGGTCCTCGGGGCGACGCGGCGGATCGCGGTGACGGTCTCCGCGATCATCGGCCCGCTGCACGATCCGCTGCGGCTGGCGGAGGACGTCGCCGTCCTCGATCTGCTCAGCGGCGGCCGACTGGTCACCGTGGCGGGGATCGGCTACCGGCCCGAGGAGTACGAGCGGGCGGGCGTCGACTTCAGGCACCGGGGGCGGCTCCAGGACGAACTGCTCGACACGCTGCTCAAGGCCTGGACGGGCGAGCCGTTCACCTTCCGCGACCGCACGGTGCGCGTCACCCCGCGCCCCTTCACCCAGCCCCATCCGCTGCTGCTGGTCGGCGGCTCATCGAAGGCGGCGGCCCGGCGCGCGGCCCGCCTCGGTCTGCCGTTCTTCCCGAGCGCGCACCTGCCCGACCTGGAGGCGTACTACCACGAGCAGCTGGCGGAGCACGGCACCGAGGGCTGGACGATGATGCCCGCCGCGAAGACCCCGCTGCTGCACATCGCCGACGACCCCGACCGCACCTGGGCCGAACACGGCGAGCACTTCCTGCACGAGGCCCGCACCTACGCCTCCTGGCAGTCCAAGGACATCCGCTCGGCGGTGAGGTCGGCGGCGACCACGGTGGCCGAGCTGCGCGCGGAGGGCGTCTACCGCGTCCTGACGCCCGAGGAGTGCGTGGCGTACGCGCAGGAGGACGCGGCGAGCCTCGTCCTGCATCCGCTCGTCGGCGGGATGCCGGTGGACGAGGGGTGGCGCAGTCTGCACCACTTCTGCGAAAACGTACTGCCCCGGCTGAAGGACAAGTGAGCACGAGTCCGTCGGCCGGGGCAGCTTCCTGATGAGGAGGGGGCAGCGGGGTTTAGCCCATCTCCTCCAGGGCCTTGCCCTTCGTCTCCTTGACGAACTTCATGACGAAGGGGATCGAGATCGCGGCGAACGCGCCGTAGATGATGTACGAGCCGCTCAGCGACCACTCGGACATGCTCGGGAAGGTCTTGGTGATCGCGAAGTTGGCGAGCCACTGCGCGGAGGCGGCCACACCGAGCGCGGCGGCGCGGATCCGGTTGGGGAAGATCTCGCCGAGCAGCACCCAGACGACCACGCCCCAGGACAGGGCGAAGAAGAGCACGAAGGCGTTGGCGGCGATGATCGCGGTCAGGCCCTGCGCGTTGGGCAGCGAGACGTCGTCACCGGAGCCGGTCCGGTAGGAGAACGCCCAGGCCATGGTGAACAGCGCCGCGGCCATGCCCGCCGAGCCGATGATCGCCAGCGGCTTGCGGCCGATGCGGTCGACGAAGATCATCGCGATGACCGTGCCGACGATGTTCACGATCGAGGTCTCGAACGAGTACAGGAACGAGCTGGAGGGGTCCTTGCCGATCGACTGCCACAGCTGGTTCGAGTAGTAGAAGATCACGTTGATGCCGACGAGCTGCTGGAAGACCGAGAGGCCGATGCCGATCCAGACGATCGGCAGGAAGCCGACCTTGCCGAGCAGGTCCTTGAAGGACGGCTTGTGCTCGCGGTGCAGGCCGTGCTCGATCTCCGCGACGCGGGCGTCCAGGTCGATGGCGTGGCCCTCGACCTCGCCGAGCACCTTCTTCGCCTCGGTCTGGCGGTTGGCCGAGACCAGGAAGCGCGGCGACTCGGGGATGATGAAGGACAGCAGGCCGTACAGGACGGCGGGGATCACCATGACGCCGAGCATCCACTGCCAGGCCTCCAGGCCCATCAGCTTGCCGCGCTGGTCGCCGTCGGCCATGTTCAGGATGCCCCAGTTGACCAGCTGGGAGACGGCGATGCCGATGACGATGGCGGCCTGCTGGAACGAGGCGAGCCGGCCGCGGTAGGCGGGGGGCGCGACCTCGGCGATGTAGGCCGGGCCGATCACCGAGGCCATGCCGATGCCGATGCCGCCGATCAGGCGCCACATGGTCAGGTCCCAGGCCGCGAAGGGCAGGGCGGAGCCGACGGCGCTGGCCGCGAAGAGCAGGGCCGCGATCTGCATGCACCGGATGCGGCCGATGCGGTCGGCGACCCGGCCGGCGACGGCGGCACCGACGGCACAGCCGAGCAGCGCGGTGGCGATGATCCAGCCGAGCGTGTTGGCGTCGACGTCGAAACGGTGCTGGATGGCGACGGTCGCGCCGTTGATCACCGAACTGTCGTAGCCGAACAGGAAGCCACCCATCGCGGCCGCCGCCGTAATGAAGATGACATGGCCGAGATGGTCCGGATGGGCCTCTCTGGCTCCGGACCCTGGCGCCTGCGATGTGCTGGTCACATGTACTCCTCGGGCCACCGGCTGCACTGCCGGGGGTGGGGGCGAGCTCTTCAAGTGGCGCACAACTTCACGCCGCCCACCACCTGAAGGTAAAAGCAACGTTGCAGAGACTATGCCTTCAAGTTTCGAAGTCAATAGTTGTTGAGCTGTGAATTTTCAGGCACCGTGAGGCTGCTCATGTTCAAGTCTTGAAGGCAGTTCCTCGTTGACGGCAGGGCGGAGCGAGCCGGCGGCGGCTAGCGGAGCCGCTGGCTGATCACCTTGGAGACGCCGTCGCCCTGCATCGAGACGCCGTAGAGCGCGTCCGCGACCTCCATCGTGCGCTTCTGGTGCGTGATCACGATGAGCTGCGAGGCCTCCTGGAGCTCCTGCATGATCCGGATCAGCCGCTGGAGGTTCGTGTCGTCCAGCGCCGCCTCGACCTCGTCCATGACGTAGAACGGGCTGGGCCGCGCCTTGAAGATCGAGACGAGCAGCGCCACGGCCGTCAGCGACCGTTCCCCGCCCGAGAGCAGCGAGAGCCGCTTGACCTTCTTGCCCGGCGGCCGGGCCTCGACGTCCACGCCCGTCGCGAGCATGTTGTCCGGGTCGGTCAGCACGAGCCGTCCCTCGCCGCCGGGGAACAGCCGCGAGAAGACGCCCTCGAACTCCCGGGCCGTGTCCCGGTAGGCCTCGGTGAAGACCTGCTCGACGCGCTCGTCGACCTCCTTCACCACTTGGAGGAGGTCGGCCCTCGTCTTCTTCAGGTCCTCCAGCTGCTCGCTGAGGAACTTGTGGCGTTCCTCCAGCGCCGCGAACTCCTCCAGGGCCAGCGGGTTCACCTTCCCGAGCTGCTGATACGCCCGTTCGGCTGACCTGAGCCGCTTCTCCTGCTCGGCGCGGTCGAACGGCACCGGCCTGTTGCGCGGGTGCTCCGGATCCTGCGGCAGCTCCTCCCCCTCGGCGGGGGGCGAGGGCGGCACGAGCTGGTCGGGGCCGTACTCGGCCACGAGCCCCGCCGGTTCCACACCGAGTTCCTCCAGTGCCTTGGCCTCCAGCTGCTCGATCCGCAGCCGCTTCTCGGCACCGAGTACCTCGCCGCGGTGGACCGAATCCGTCAGTTTGTCGAGTTCCGCCTTCAGCTCGCGTCCCCGGCCCCGCTCGGCGGCCAGCTCCCGCTCCCGCACCTCCTTGGCCCGCTCGGCCGCGGCGCGCTCCTCGTCGGCGCGTACGAGGGAGACCTCGACGTGGGCGAGCAGCTGGCGCCCTGCGGAGGCGACGGCTTCGGCGACGGCGGCCTCATGGCGCAGCCGTGCCGTGCGCTGCTCGGCACGCGCGCGTGCCTCGCGCTCGGCGCGGGCGGCCCGGTCCAGGGAGTCGGCCCGCCCGGCGAGCCCCTTCACCCGCTCCTCGTGCGTACGCGCCTGGAGCCTGGCCTCCATCTCGGTCTGGCGGGCGTTGGCCCCGTCGGCGGCGAGCCGGTCGCGCACGGCGGTGTCGGGTTCCTCCTCCCCGCCCTCGGTGGAGGCGGCCGCCTCCTCGGCCACCGCGAGCCGCTCCGCGAGTTCCTCGGCCTCCTCGACCGCCCGCTCCAGCGCCTCCTGGGCCTTGGCCGCCGCGGCGGCGGACCGCTCGGCCTCGCCCGAGGCGCCCCGCGCCTGCCCCGCGAGCCGCCCCAACTGCTGGGCGACGGACGACTTCTCCCGGTCGGCGGCCCGGCGCCGCTCCCCCAACTCCTCCACGAGGGCGGCGCATGTCGCCCGCCGCTCCGCGGCCCGGCTCTGCTCCGCCGCCAGTTCCTCGCACCGCACGGCCAGTTCGGCCAGCTCCGCCGCGGCCTCGTCCACGGAGGCCCGCACCTCCAGCAGGCTGGGCGCCCCGGCGGAGCCGCCCTGCGCGAAGTGCGCGCCGAGCAGGTCGCCCTCGGCGGTGACGGCGGTCAGCTCCGGGTGGACGTAGACGAGGTCCTCGGCGTCCTCCAGCGTGTTGACGGCCACGATGCCGCGCAGCAGCCGCCGCACCGCCGGCATCAGCTCCTCGGGTCCCCGCACGAGATCCGCGACGTACGGCGGACCGCCGGCGCGCCGCTGTCGTGCCTCGTCCGGGGCGCCGGCCAGCAGCAGCGCCGCCCGTCCCGCGTCCTGCTTGCGCAGCAGCCGGATGGCGTCGGCCGCGGTGCCCGGTCCGCTCACCGCGAGGGCGTCGGCGCCGGCGCCGAGCGCGGCGGCGACCTGCACCTCGTATCCAGGGGCGACGCTGAGGAGTTCGGCGGCGGGGCCGAGGAGCCCCGTCAGCTGGTCCTTGGCGGCGAGCAGCGCGCCGGTGCCGTCCTTGCGCCGCAGTCCGAGGGCGAGCGCCTCGCGGCGGGCGGCGACCGCGGCCCGCTCGCGCTCGGCGGCGGTCGCCTCCTCCCGTGCCGCGGTGAGCGCGGCCTCCGCCTCGGCGAGGTCCCGCTTGGCCGCGTCGTGCCGCGCGCCCAGCTCGGCGTCGTCCGCGTCGAGCCCGTCCACCTCGGCCTTGAGCTGCTCGTACTCCTCCTGGGCGGCGACCGCGCGCTCGGCGGCCTCGTCCCTGGCCTCGGCCAGCCGGTCGATCTCCGCCTGGGCGGAGGCGGCGCGCGAACGGGCCGCGTTGACCTGGCCGCCGAGGCGGGCGAGGCCCTCGCGCCGGTCGGCGATGGCCCGGGCCACGTCCTTGAGCCGCCGCTCCTCGACCGCCAACTGCCGCTCCAGCTCGGCACGGTGGGCGACCGTGTCGTCAAGGGCCCGCTCGGCGGCCTCCAAGGCGGCGGTCAGCTCGGCCTCCTGTTCCCGGATCCGCGCGGCCTCGCGCTCCATGTCCTCGGGGTCGCGTCCGCGCCGCTCCTCGGGGGGCGCGGCGGTGGCGCTCCTGACCCGGGCGTCGGCCAGCGAGACGGTGCCGCGCACCCGTTCGGCGAGCTGCGAGAGCTCGTACCAGGTCTGCTGGGCCCGCTGGAGGCGCGGGGTGAGGCGCCGCACCTCTTCCTCCAGCTGTGCCTCGCGCTGGAGGGCGGCCTTGAGCAGGGACTCGGCGCGTTCCTTGCGTTCCTTGAGGGCGGCCTCGTCGGCGATCTCGGCGTTCAGCGCCTCGCGCAGCCGCATAAGGTCGTCGGCGAGCAGCCGCAGCCGGGCGTCGCGCAGATCGGCCTGGATGACGGCGGCCCGGCGGGCCACGGCGGCCTGCCGGCCGAGCGGTTTGAGCTGGCGGCGCAGCTCGTCGGTCAAGTCCTGGACGCGGGCGAGGTTGGCGCGCATCGCGTCCAGCTTGCGCAGGGCCTTCTCCTTGCGCTTGCGGTGCTTGAGGACGCCCGCGGCCTCCTCGATGAAGGCGCGGCGCCCCATGGGGTCGGCGTGCAGCACGCCGTCGAGCTGGCCCTGGCCGACGATGACGTGCATCTCGCGGCCGATGCCGGAGTCGGAGAGCAGTTCCTGGATGTCGAGGAGGCGGCAGGTCTCGCCGTTGATCTGGTACTCGCTGCCGCCGTTGCGGAACATGATCCGCGTGATGGTGACCTCGGCGTACTCGATGGGCAGGGCGCCGTCGGAGTTGTCGATGGTGAGGGAGACCTCGGCGCGGCCGAGCGGGGGGCGCCCGGTGGTGCCGGCGAAGATGACGTCCTCCATCTTCCCGCCGCGCAGGGATTTGGCGCCCTGCTCCCCCATGACCCAGCTGAGCGCGTCCACGACATTGGACTTGCCGGAGCCGTTCGGTCCGACGACGCAGGTGATGCCCGGTTCGAACTTCAGCGTCGTGGCCGACGCGAAGGACTTGAATCCGCGCAGGGTCAGGGCCTTGAGATGCACGCCGTCGGACTCTACCTTTCACTGACCGTTTCACCGATGAGGGTGCAGGGCACATCAGACGGTAAAGGAAGCAGCGTATGCGGGGGAAAAGAAAGAAGGGACGCCGAAGCGTCCCTTGCAGATCTGGAGACAGCAGCTGACAGGGCAGCCTGACCACGTGCTTGTCGCGCGGTGCCTTCACAGGAAGGCGCCGATGCCACTGGATCGAGTGCGGTCAGGTGAGCGCAGGCTCCGCCTGGGGTACGTCGATGCTCTCCATGAGCGATTCGTGAGAAGCGGCAGCCGCGAGCGCGTCGTTCTCCTGCTGGATCCGAACGAGCTCGGATTCCAGGTCCTGGACGCGCTGCTGGAGCCGTCGCATCTCGGCGAGGAGTCGCGGGTCGCTGCCGCCGACGTAACCGAGAAGCGCCTTTGCCATGATGGATGGTCCTCCACAATGAGTGACCGACCGAAGCGGTGCGGTGTGGGTCGTGAGGGATTGGCACCCGCGGTGCTTGGCACTCGTTGTTCTGCTGGTCTTGCTGGCCGTTCTCACATGCCAAACAGTTAAGGTGCGCGGGGCTTCCAGAGTCTCACCAAAAAGTTTGACGGTCAACACGATCACACCCCGTATCGGCGGGCGACCCGGGGGCGCGCGGCCCGGGATCAGGCGGCGCTGCTTCTCCTGCGGGGCCCTGGGGGCGTGGAGATCATCGTTATCCGCGGAGCCTGCCACGCCCTGCCGTTCTTGGCAACCACCAGGTCTTTCCTCCGTCGGGCAGTGGCCCGCGACACCCGGACGGGGACCTCGCCCTACCCGTCCGGTGACGTCCGTCCGGGTCAGGGTCAGCGGATGGCGAAGCTGTCGTATATGCCGCGCGGTGTGTCCCAGATCTCGGTGACACCGTCGACCCGGCCGGGTGTGTCGCCCTCGCGGAGCCAGTCGAGGAGTGCCTGGCAGCCGGCGCGGGGGCCTTCGGCGACCACCTGGACGCGGCCGTCCTCCAGATTGAGAGCAAAACCACTCAGGCCGCCGATCTCCAGGGCCTTGGCCCGGGTGAACCAGCGGAAACCCACAGCCTGTACGCGCCCTCGCACCCAGGCGGTGAGTCGCACTTCTTCATTCATGGGTGCACGCTAACCGGCCCATTGCCCTGAGAGCACTTCGGCCCCATAAGCCATCGCGTACAGTCGCGACTCGATGAACCTCACCCGAATGGGTGAGTCGCCTAGATCATAAACACTGATCATAAAGCTTGATCATAAAGATCGTCGCGAAAGAACGAAAGGCCAGGAGATGGGACGCCACCGACGCTCCGGCGCTGCGCGGGCCGCCGCCACCCCCGACCGCCGTCCGGCGACGGTGTCGCACCGCCGCAGGGGTGGGGTCGGCGCCCCCCTGCGCACGGGCCTGCTCGGTGTCTCCGCCGCCGTCGCGATGGGCGCCGTCGCGGTCGCCACGGGCGTACTGCCCGGGACGGACGGCTACCGCCTCGGTGGCTCTGACGGTTCCGGCGAGGTGCGCTCGGCGAGCGCTCCCGCCGAGGTCGCCGCCCAGGGCGGCTCGGGGGGCGGCGCCGAGCGCGGTGAGCCGTCGCCGAGCCGAAGCACCGACCGCTCCCGCGGTCCTGAGCCCGCGCCCTCGAAGGCCGCCCCGAAGCCGTCGCGCACTCCGTCCGAGAAGCCCGCGGGGAAGCCCTCGGCGAAGCCGTCGCAGAAGCCGTCGTCCCGGGCGCCGAAGCCCGAGGACGCCAGGACGCCGACGGCGGCGCCCTCCCGCAAGCCCACCGAGCCGCCCGCCCGCAAACCGCGGGTTCCCGCGCCGAGGGTGCCGTCGACTTCCGGGGAGAGCGCCGCCGAGGCCGAGGTGCTCACGCTGGTCAACGTGGAGCGGGCCAAGGCCGGCTGCCGTCCGGTGACCGCCGACGGCCGTCTCGCCGCGCTGGCCGGCCGCTTCAGCGAGGACATGGCCGAGCGCGGCTTCTTCGACCACACCGACCCGGACGGCGCGACGCCGTGGGACCGCGCCGAGAAGGCGGGCATCACGAACCTGGGCGGCGAGAACATCGCCCGGGGCCAGGCCGACGCCCGCGCGGTGATGGCCGCCTGGATGGGCAGCCCCGGCCACCGCGCCAACATCCTGAACTGCGACTACAGGACCATGGGAGTCGGCGCCCACTTCGCGCCGGGCGGCCCGTGGTGGACGCAGGACTTCGGCTTCTGAGTCCTGCGCGGACGCCGTGAGGCACCGGTGCAGGGCACTAACCCACGGTGAGCGCTGCGCGGGAGTAAGGTGCCCTCATGGACGCCACGGACCTGCCGTACGACGTGTTCTCCCGGCAGTGCACCTCCCGGAGCACGCTGGAGCACGTCACCGGACGCTGGGGCGCGCTCACCCTCGGCGCGCTGCACGACGGCACGTTCCGCTTCAACGAACTGCGCCGCCGTGTCGACGGGGTGAGCGAGAAGATGCTCTCCCAGACCCTGCACGCCCTGGAGCGCGACGGCCTGGTGCGGCGTGACGCCCAGCCGACCAACCCGCCGCGCGTGGACTACGAACTCACCGCGCTGGGGCGGGAGATCGCCGGGCGGCTGGTCGGCCTGATCCGGTGCGTGGAGGACCGCCAGGACGAGGTTTTGCGGGCGCGGGAGCGCTACGACGCCACGCGCGGCGGCCGCTGACAGCGCGGACAGAAGTAGCTGGACCGGTTCATCCAGGGGCGGCGGCGGATCGCGGTGCCGCAGCGGCGGCAGGGCCGGTCCTCGCGGCCGTAGGCGTCCAGCGACCGCTCGAAGTAGCCCGATTCGCCGTTCACGTTGACGTAGAGGCTGTCGAAGCTGGTGCCGCCGACGGCGAGGGCCGCGTTCATCACGTCCCGCACGTGGCCGAGGAGTTCGGCCGTGCGAGGGCGGGTGAGGGTGGCGGTGGGCCGCTCGTAGTGCAGGCGGGCGCGCCACAGCGCCTCGTCCGCGTAGATGTTGCCGACGCCGCTGATCAGCGACTGGTCGAGCAGCGCCCGCTTGATCGTCGTACGGCGGCGGCGCAGCGCGAGGTGGAAGGCGTCGTCGTCGAACGCGGCGTCGAGCGGGTCCCGCGCGATGTGCGCGATGACGTCGGGCAGGCCGTCGGCGGTGTTGTCGTGGAGGGAGAGCCCGCCGAAGGTCCGCTGGTCGACGAAGCGCAGCTCGGTGCTCTGGACGTCGTCGAAGCGGACCCGGATCCGCAGGTGCTTCTCGTCGGCGGCGTCGTGCGGCTGCACCAGGAGCTGGCCGCTCATGCCGAGGTGGGCGAGGACCGACTGCCCGGAGTCGGCGAGCGGCAGCCACAGATACTTGCCGCGCCGCCGGGCGAGCCCGATCCGGTGCCCCTTCAGGCGGGCACCGAAGTCCTCCCCGCCCGCGAGGTGGCGCCGCACGGCGCGCGGGTGCAGCACCTGCACGTCGGCGACGACCCGGCCGCTGACCCAGCGCTCCAGGCCACGCCGGACGACTTCGACTTCGGGCAACTCGGGCATTGGTCTCCTCCAGCACGATGCCGGCCGCCCCACGAGGGGCGACCGGCATCAAAGGATAGGCGGCCGTCAGACCGAGGGGGTGTCGACGATCCCCTCGGGCCGCTCGGCAGCGACGGCGGCCTCGGCCGCCTTCTTCCGCTCGTCCGCCGCGGCGCGAATCGCACGCCAGGCGGACTCCGCGGCCTGCTGCTCCGCTTCCTTCTTGCTGCGGCCGGTGCCGGTGCCGTACGAGACGCCTCCGACGCGGGCGGCAGCAGTAAAGGTCTTCTCGTGGTCGGGGCCGCTCTCCGTGACGAGGTACTCGGGCACGCCGAGGCCCTCCGTCGCGGTCAGCTCCTGGAGACTGGTCTTCCAGTCCAGGCCCGCGCCCAGGTTCGAGGACTTTTCGATCAGCGGGTCGAAGAGCCGGTGCACCAGCTCGCCCGCCGCGTCCAGACCCTGGTCCAGATAGACCGCGCCGATCACCGCTTCCAGGGTGTCGGCGAGGATGGATGCCTTGTCCCGGCCGCCCGTGCCCTCTTCGCCCCGGCCGAGCCGGATGAAGGAGCCGAGTTCGAGGCCGCGGCTGACCTCCGCCAGCGCACGCGAATTGACCACCGCGGCCCGCAACTTGGCCAGCTGGCCTTCGGGCAGATCGGGGTGGGTGCGGTACAGCGTGTCCGTGACGACGAGGCCGAGCACGGAGTCCCCGAGGAACTCCAGACGCTCGTTCGTCGGCAGGCCGCCGTTCTCGTACGCGTACGAACGGTGGGTCAGCGCACGCACCAGAAGGGCGGACTCGAGCTTGTACCCGAGCCGCCCTTCCAGAAGCGTGTGGGACGAGGCCGTTGTCTCCGCCAATTTCTTGGCGTCTTCCGCCTTCTTGGGGCTAGACACGGTGCCTCTCACCAGCCGCTCAGACCTCGAGGACCTGGCGCTTGTTGTAGGTGCCGCAGCTCGGGCACGCGATGTGCTGCTGCTTGGGCTCCTGGCAACGCTCACACGAAACCAGGGTGGGGACCGCAGCCTTCCACTGCGACCGGCGGTGGCGCGTGTTGCTGCGCGACATCTTCCGCTTCGGAACAGCCACGGCTACTTCTCCTGCTTCTCGTCGACGCCCGCTTCGCCGGCGCCGCTCATCTCGTCCTTCTCGCCGTCCTGGATGGTCCCGGCGAGTCCCTGCAGTGCCGCCCAACGAATGTCGACGGCGTCATGGTGGTGGTCCGGGTCGTCCGCGAGCCGCACTCCGCACTGGGAGCACAGGCCCGGGCAGTCTTCCTGGCACACCGGCTGCATCGGCAGTGCGAGCACCACCGCATCACGCAGCACAGGCTCGAGGTCGAACAAGCCGTCCTCGAGGAAGAGCCTGTCCTCGTCTTCCTCGGCGTCGTCGGCCGGCTCCGCACTGCTGCGGCCCCGGTCGTCGGCGTCAGGGTACGAGAACATCTCCTGGAAGTCCGCGTCGAGCTCCAGCTCTAGCGGCTCCAGACACCTTACGCACTCCCCCTGCGCCGACGCACGGGCGGTGCCTGTGACAAGCACCCCGTCCATGACCGACTCAAGGCGGATCTCCAGCTGGACCGGCGCGCCCTGCGGCACTCCGACGACCCCTTCGATGCCGAAGGTGCCCGGCGGGCCGGGCGCCTCGATCTCACGGGTCAGCCGCTGCAGCGCACCGGGACGCCGGCCCAGCTCGTGTGTGTCGAACACGAGAGGGTTGCGGTGGTCAAGGCGAGCACTCAGGGCTTTTCCTGCTTTCGAATCCTGGAAGTTCATGAGGAGGGGCCGCCGCGTCCAGTGCCTCGGGACCGAGGCTTGGGCGGGCAGCCGAAGTCGCGGACGTATGCGCGACCGAAGAGCCAGGATACTTGACCTTTCGCCCACGGCCCAATCCGGGCCGGTGCGCTACTGGCGGCCCTGCTCGTACCGGCGCAGCTGCTCGGCGCTGATCATGGTCGTGTCGAAGAGGCTGGCCTCCTCCAGCGCGGCGGGCTCCTCGTACGCGGGCTGCTCGTAGCCCTGCTGCGCGTATCCGTACTGGTGCTGCGGGTCCTCGTGCTGCCGCGGCTCCTGGTACTGCCGGGGGTCCTGGTGCTGGTAGCCGTAGGGGTCCTGCCGGCCGTACTGCTGCTGGTAGCCGTACGGGTCCTGGTGCGCGTCCTGGTGCTGGTAGCCGTACGGGTCCGGCTCGGGCTGCTGGGCCTGCTGGGGCACGTACGGCTGCTGGGGCGGGAGCGGTGGGGCCTGCGGCGGCTGCTGGGGCGCCGGGGTCTGCCGGGGGGCCGGGGCGGCGGCCGGGCCCGCGAGGTCCGCCAGGTACTCCGCGTCGGTGGTGTGCCCCTGGATGGTGTGGATGTCCCCGAGCGCGCTCAGCTCGTCGGCGGGCGCCCGGCCGTGCAGGGTCTGGCGGCCCCGGCCGACCGCCTCCAGGGTCTTGGCGAGGACCGCCTCGAAGGCGGCCAGCTTGGCGTCGACGTACGCGTCGGCGTCGCGGCGCAGGGTCTCGGGGTCGTGGCTGCGCTCGGGGGCGTCCTCGTCCTCGTAGCCGTGCTCGTCCAGGCCGGGACCGGTGCCGAGGAGCTTCTCGCGGCCGCGGCCCACCGAGCCGAGGGTCTTGGTGAGGACGACCTCGAAGTTGGCGAGCTTGCCGTCCACGTAGTCGTCGGCCTCGGCGCGGACCTCCTCGGCGGCCCGGCGGGCCTCGGCGAGGATGCGGTCGGCCTCGTCCTGGGAGCGGCGGGCGACCTCGGTGTCGGAGATCAGGGAGCCGCGTTCGGCGTGCGCGCTCTCGATGATGCGCTCCGCCTCCTGGCGGGCCTGCTCGACCAGCTGCTCGCGGCCGCCGATGAGCTGCTCGGCCTGCGCGAGGGAGCCGGGCAGGGCCTGGCGCACCTCTTCGAGCATCGAGAGCAGATCGGCGCGGTTGACCACGCACGAGGCCGACATGGGCATGGACCGGGCGCTGCCGATCGCCCGGACGATCTCGTCGATCTTCTTCTGCACGTCCACCGTGTGCTCGCCACTCTCTACAGCTGGTTGGGAGACGGACGGGACGACTGTAAGGCCGATGGGCGCCCGCCCGACACCGGATGACGAGCCGTCAGGGGGTCACTTCACGCCCAGGCGTTCGACCAGGGCCGCGTGGACCACCGGCGGCAGCAGGTGCGCGACGTCGCCGCCCCAGGCCGCGACCTCCTTGACCAGCGAGGAGGAGAGGAAGCTGTAGGTGGGGTTGGTCGGGACGAACAGGGTTTCGACACCCGAGAGGCCGTTGTTCATCTGGGCCATCTGGAGTTCGTAGTCGAAGTCGCTGACCGCGCGCAGACCCTTCACGATGGCCGGGATGTCGCGCTGCTTGCAGAAGTCGACGAGGAGGCCGTGGAAGGACTCGACCTCGACGTTGCCGAAGTCGGCGGTGACCTGGCGGATCAGGTCGATCCGCTCCTCGATCTCGAACAGGCCCTTCTTCGACTGGTTGATCATCACCGCCACGTGCACCACGTCGTACAGCTTGGAGGCGCGGGCGATGATGTCGAGGTGTCCATTGGTGATGGGGTCGAAAGACCCCGGACATACGGCGCGGCGCAACGTGAGTCCCTCGCTCTCCGGTCCGGTCATGGCGCGATCACTGAGTCGTCGCACGTAGAGGCGGCGCGACCGTACCAAAACGTCCCTTCGCCGTAGCGACGGGACCTGAGGGACTCGAAACCCTCCGGCCAGCCGAATTCCCCGCCTCTTGTACTGCGTTCAACGGTGACGAGCGCGTCCGCCGTGAGCCACCCCTCCGAGCGGAGTGTGAGCAGGATCTCCCGAAGATCGTCGTCGGTGACGGCGTACGGCGGATCGAGGAAGACCAGGTCGTACGGGGTGGAGGGCGTCCCCTGCCGGACGATCTGGGCCGCTTTGCCCGCTCGGACCTCGGCGCCGGGCAGGCCGACCGCCCGCACGTTCTCCCTGATGGTGCGGGCCGCCCTGGCGTCGGCCTCGACGAGCAGGGTGTGCGCGGCGCCCCGGGAGAGCGCCTCCAGGCCCACGGCGCCGGAGCCCGCGTACAGGTCGAGCACGCGCGCTCCGTCGAGCGTGCCCTGGAGGGCCTGCCAGGTGGAGAAGAGGCCCTCGCGCGCGCGCTCGGACGTGGGGCGGGTGCCGTTCCCTGGCGGGACGGCGAGGCGGCGTCCGCCGGCCGCACCGGCGATCACGCGGGTCATCTGAGTCCTTCTGCTGGGCGGTGGTCCTCCCACGATATGGCGTGCGCGGGTGTCACCCCTTGTCGAGGTACTGCTCGCGCTCGGCGTCGAGCAGGGCGTCCAGGGCGGTGCGCAGCTCCGGCAGGTGCTCCAGGTCCGGGTCCTCGGCGACCACGGCGACCGCTTCCTCGCGGGCGGCGGCGATGACCTCCTCGTCGTCGATGACCGCGAGCATCCGCAGCGAGGAGCGCACCCCGGACTGGGCCTGGCCCAGCACATCGCCCTCGCGCCGCTGCTCCAGGTCGATGCGGGACAGCTCGAAGCCGTCGAGGGTGGCGGCGACGGCGCCGAGGCGGGCGCGGGCGGGGCTCGCCTCGGGCATGTCGGTGACCAGCAGGCACAGGCCGGGGGCCGAGCCCCGGCCGACGCGGCCGCGCAGCTGGTGCAGCTGGGAGACGCCGAAGCGGTCCGCGTCCATGATCACCATGGCGGTGGCGTTCGGCACGTTCACCCCGACCTCGATGACCGTCGTCGCGACCAGGACCTGCGTCTCGCCGGCGGCGAAGCGGCGCATCACGGCGTCCTTGTCGTCGGGCTGCATGCGGCCGTGCAGGACCTCCACCGCCAGCCCTTGGAGCGGGCCGCGTGCGAGCTGCTCGGCGACCTCGAGCACGGCGAGCGGGGGCCGCTTCTCGGCGGTGGCCGCCTCCTGGGCCTTCTCCTCGGCGGATTTCTTCCTGGCGCCCTTCTTGGCCCCCTTCGCGGGGTCGGCGGCTTCGTCGGGGTCGTCGCCGATGCGGGGGCACACCACGTACGCCTGGTGGCCCTTCTCCACCTCTTCGCGCACGCGCTCCCACGCGCGGGCGAGGAAGTGCGGCTTCTCCTCGGCGGGCACGACATGGCTGGCGATCGGTGAGCGCCCGGCGGGCAGCTGGTCGAGGACGGATGTCTCCAGGTCCCCGAAGACGGTCATCGCGACCGTGCGGGGAATGGGCGTGGCCGTCATGACCAGCAGGTGCGGGGGCTGCTTGCCCTTGCCGCGCAGGGCGTCGCGCTGCTCCACGCCGAAGCGGTGCTGCTCGTCGACGACGACCAGGCCGAGGTCGTGGAACCGCACCTTGTCCTCGATGAGCGCGTGGGTGCCGATGACGATGCCGGCCTCGCCGGTGACCAGGTCGAGCAGGGCCTGGCGGCGGGCGGCGGTGCCCATGGAGCCGGTGAGCAGCGTGACCTTGGTGGCCTGGTCCGCGCCGCCGAGCAGGCCGCCCTCGGCCAGCTCGCCCATCATCTCCACGATGGAGCGGTGGTGCTGCTGGGCGAGGACCTCGGTGGGGGCGAGCATCGCGGCCTGGCCGCCCGCGTCCACGACGGCGAGCATGGCGCGCAGGGCGACCATCGTCTTGCCCGAACCGACCTCGCCCTGGAGGAGGCGGTGCATCGGGTGCTCGGTGGCGAGGTCGTCGAAGATCTCCTTGGAGACCTTCTGCTGGCCCTCGGTGAGCGTGAAGGGCAGCTTGGCGTCGAAGGCGTCGAGCAGGCCGCCCTCCTTGGGCCTGCGGGCGACGGCGGGCAGTTGCCCGTCGGCGTGCCTGCGCCGGGCCAGGGCGACCTGGAGGACGAAGGCCTCGTCCCACTTCAGCCGGTCGCGGGCAGCGGCGATGTCCGCCTTGGAGTGCGGGCGGTGGATCTTCAGGAGCGCCTCGGGCAGCGGGATGAGGGCGCGGCCCTCCCTGAGGGAGGCGGGCAGCGGGTCCAGGGCCTCCGGGGCACTGGGCAGGACCGTCTCGACGGACTTGGCGATCTTCCAGGACTCCAGCTGCTTGCAGGCGGGGTAGATCGGGATGAGCGCGCCCGCCCAGCTGTCCACCGCGTCCGGGTCGCCGCCGCGCAGCGGCTCGTAGGCGGGGTGGGCGAGCTGGAGGCGGTGGTTGAAGACGGAGACCTTGCCCGCGAACATCGCGCGGGTGCCGGGCAGCAGCTCCGTGTGCGGCTTGTGGACGCCGCGGCCGAAGAAGACCAGGCGCAGCTCGCCGCTGCCGTCCGTGATGGTGACCTCCAGGCGCTGGCCCTGGCCGCGGGGCGCCTTGGCGGACGCGAAGGTGTGCAGGCGCGCGCTCGCGACCTGGGCGACCACCGTGACGTGCTCGTCCAGGGGGAGGTCGGCGAGGCGGGTCAGCTCGCCCCGCTCGGCGTACCGCCGGGGGTAGTGGTGCAGGAGGTCGCCGACCGTGTGCAGGTCGAGGTGCTCGGCCATCACCTTCGCGGTGGCGGGGCCGACCACTTTCTTCAGGGGTTCTTCGAGCGCGGGCACGAGATCCATTGCACACCACGCCACTGACAATCCGCCGCAGGTCCCCCCTGCCCGCCGCCCGGCGAGGGGCTCACTCCACGCCGATCAGCATCAGCGCGGACTGCCGGCCGCCGCGGTAGACGACCGTGTCGACGGCCAGGTACGTCTCGCGCACGTGCTTCTCCAACCGCCCGGCGACGGAGTCCGGGACGGATTCGCCGAGGACGAGCGTGACCATCTCGCCGCCCCCCGACAGCATGCGGTCAAGGACGGCGGTGGCGGTGGGGGCGACCTGCGAGCCGATCACCGCGACGTCGCCGTCGATCAGGCCGAGGACGTCGCCGGCCTGGCAGATGCCCGCCATGGTCCAGGACTGCCGTTCGGCGACGGTCAGCTCGCCGTAGCGGGTCGCGCCGGCCGCGGACGTCATGGCGACGACGTCCTCGTCGAAGGGGCGGTCGGGGGCGTGCACGGCGAGGGCGGCGATGCCCTGCACCGCGGAGCGGGTCGGGATCAGGGCGACGCGCACGCCCTCGGTCCTGGCCTGCTGGGCGGCGGCGGCCGCGGTGTGGCGCAGCTCGGCGTCGTTGGGCAGGAGCACGACCTCGTGCGCGTGCGCCCTGCGGATGGCGTCGACCAGCTCGCCGCTCGCGGGCGGCTCCCCCACGCGCGCGGGCACGGTGGTCGCCCCGGCCTCGGCGTAGAGGCCGGCGAGGCCCTCCCCGGGGACGACGGCGACGATGGCCCGCTGGGTGCGTTCCCGGGGCGGCCGCGGGGTGGTGTGGACGTCGTCCGCCCCGAAGTGGGTGATGCGGATGCGGTGCGGGCGGCCCGCCTCGACGCCCGCCTCGACGGCGGCTCCCGCGTCGTCGACGTGGACGTGGACGTTCCACAGCCCGTCGCCGCCGACCACGACGAGCGAGTCGCCGAGCCGGTCGAGCCGGGTCCGCAGCCGCGCCACCGCGCCGTCGTCGGCCTCCAGGAGGTAGATCACCTCGAACGCGGGGCCGCCCCCCTCGGCCGGGGCCTCCTCGCACTCGGCGCCCTCCTCGGCGCTCACGCGCGCGTGGCCGCTGTCGGCCGCCCTGTGTGCCACTGTGCCGCCCGACAGGGCCCGCACGAGTGCCCCGAGCACCGCGACGAGGCCGCGCCCGCCGGCGTCCACCACTCCCGCGCGCCCCAGCACGGCGAGCTGCCCCGGGGTCGCGTCCAGGGCCGCGCAGGCGCCCTCGTACGCGGCTTCGGCCACCGTCGCGCAGTCGGCGCCCTGTGCCGCCCCGGCCGCTCGGGCCGCCGCGGTGGCCACCGTGAGGACGGTGCCCTCGACGGGGTGCGCGACGGCTTCGTACGCGGACTCCGCGGCCCGGTGCAGGGCGAGCGCGAGGGTGGGGGCGTCGACGTGATCCGCGTCACCGGGGGCGTCGGCCGAGAAGTCGCCGCCCTCCTGGCCGCCGGCGGGCCCCGCGAGGACCTGGGCCATCCCCCGCAGCAGCTGGGACAGAATCGTCCCCGAGTTCCCGCGGGCCCCGATGAGCGCCCCGTGCGCCATCGCCCGCACCGTCTCCGCCAGCGAGGGAAGCGCCGGTTCGTGCCCCGTGAAGGCCGCGTCGACCGCCTGAGACGCCGACTCCACGGTCAGATAGAGGTTCGTGCCCGTGTCCCCGTCCGCGACGGGGTAGACGTTGATGGAGTCGATCTCCTCACGGGCCCTGCCGAGGGCGTCCAGAGCCAGTCGGCACCAGGCGCGCACCGCGACCGCGTCGAGGTTCTGCGGCACCTGTTCGCCTCCTTGACCATCCGGAATGGACGCAGCGTAGACCGAGGGTGAACACGGGGCCCGGGGCGGGGGCCGGGCGAGCCGTGGTAGTTTCGTTGTACCGAAGCAGTCGTTGTATGCTGCTCCGGTTGCCCGATACTCATCGGGACATTCCTCCTGGCAACGCCACTTCGATCATTGCACTGATCTCGGCATGCCGGGATTAACCGTAAGTGCATCTGAAGTCTTTGGAGTGACCCGTGGCTGCCAACTGCGACGTCTGCGGCAAGGGGCCGGGCTTCGGCAACAACATCTCGCACTCGCACCGCCGTACGCCCCGTCGCTGGAACCCGAACATCCAGCGTGTGCGTGCCGTGGTGAGCGGGACGCCGAAGCGCCTCAACGCCTGCACCTCGTGCATCAAGGCCGGCAAGGTCTCGCGCTGACGTCAGCGCGGCACCTAGCTGGTTGCTGAATCAGCCGGCTCCCCTCGGGGAGCCGGCTTTTTCGTGCCCGCACGCGCGTGGGGCGCGGCCTAGGCCTGCCGGAACCGCCAGCCGTGATCGACGGGGCCGATCCCGCCGCCGAGCGCGAACCCGGCGGCGATCGCCCCGGTGACGTACTCCTTGGCCGCCGCCACCGCCTGCGGCACGTCCCGCCCCCGCGCCAGGTGCGCCGCGATCGCGGCGGCCAGGGTGCAGCCGGTCCCGTGGGTGTGGCGGTTGTCGTGGCGCGGGGCGCGCAGCAGGTGCTCCTCGGAGCCGTCGGTGAGCAGGTCCACGGCGTCGCCGCGCAGATGGCCGCCCTTGATGAGCACCCACTTCGGGCCGTACGCGAGGACGGCGGCGGCCGCGCGGCGCAGGTCGTCCTCCGACGCGACCTCGACGCCGGTGAGCTGGGCGACCTCGTCCAGGTTGGGGGTCGCGACCGTCGCCACCGGCAGCAGCTTCGTGCGGACGGAGTCCAGGGCACAGGCCGCGAGCAGCGGGTCGCCGTGCTTGGAGACGCCGACCGGGTCGACCACGGCGGGAGCGTCGGTGCCCGCCAGCAAGTCGGCGACGGTCTCGACCAGTTCGGCCGAGGCGAGCATGCCGGTCTTCACGGCCTGGACGCCGATGTCGTCCACGACACTGCGGTACTGGGCCCGCACCGCCTCGGCCGAAAGCTCCCAAGAGCCCTGCACGCCCAGGGAGTTCTGCGCGGTGACGGCCGTGACGACGCTCATGCCGTGGGTGCCGAGGGCAAGCATGGTCTTGAGGTCGGCCTGGATGCCGGCGCCGCCCCCGGAGTCGGAGCCGGCGACGGTGAGCACCCGGGGCGGCGCGCTCACTCGGCGTCCCCGTTGTCCCCGAAGTGGTCCCAGCCCTTGCTGGTCCAGGGCGCGCCGTCCACGGTCACCTGGGGCAGCGCCGAGGGGTTGAGGACCTCGCCGATGACCTTCCAGCGGGCGGGCAGCTTCACGTCGGGCGGGAACGTCGCGACGATCGCGTGGTCCTCGCCGCCGTTGAGCACCCACTGGAGCGGGTCGACGCCGACGGCCTGGCCGATGTCGTTCATCTGGGTGGGCACGTCGACGTCACCGGAGCGGATGTCGATGCGTACCTTGCTCGACTCGGCGATGTGGCCGAGGTCGGCGATGAGCCCGTCGCTGACGTCCGTCATGGAGGTGGCGCCGAGTCCGGCGGCGGCGGGGCCCGCGTGGTAGGGCGGCTCGGGCCTGCGGTGGGCCTCCACGAAGGCGCGCGGCGAGCGGAAGCCCCGGGAGAGCACCGCGTGGCCGGCGGCGGACCAGCCCAGCCAGCCGGTGACGGCGACGACGTCGCCGGGCCGGGCGCCCGCGCGCGTGACCGGCTCGTGGTTGCGCAGATCGCCGAGGGCCGTGATGGCGACGGTGATGGTGTCGCCGCGCACGACGTCACCGCCGACGACGGCCGCGCCCGCGACCTGGCACTCGTCCCTGAGGCCGTCCATCAGCTCGGTGGGCCAGTTGGCGGGGAGGTCGGCCGGCACCACGAGGCCGAGCAGCAGCGCGGTCGGCACCGCGCCCATGGCGGCGATGTCGGCGAGGTTCTGCGCGGCGGCCTTGCGGCCCACGTCGTAGGCGGTGGACCAGTCGCGGCGGAAGTGCCGCCCCTCCAGGAGGATGTCGGTGCTCGCCACGACCCTGCGGTCCGGAGCGGACACGACCGCGGCGTCGTCGCCGGGGCCGAGCCGTACGGCCGGAGTGGAGGTGAGCCGCGAGGTGAGCTCTCTGATGAGCCCGAACTCCCCCAATTCGCCCACGGTTCCCTTCACCGAGTCTCACCATGCCCTTTCGCGCTGCCCGGCCCCCGGTCGCGAGCCGTCACTGTCGTCGGTACGGTCGACGTGACCGTCGAGTCGTGTTGTCCGTCCATCACGATGTGCACGCCGCGGTTCGCCCGGGTCTCCCCGTGACGCGCGGCGACGCGGTACCGTGGCGTCCCTTCTCCCCACATGATCCTCGTCGGCACCCTGGAGGTTCCGTGGTACAGGCGTACATCCTGATCCAGACAGAGGTCGGCAAGGCGTCGACCGTCGCCGAGCTGATCGGCAAGATCCCGGGAGTGATCCAGGCCGAGGACGTCACCGGTCCCTACGATGTCATCGTGCGCGCCCAGGCGGACACGGTCGACGAGCTCGGCCGCATGGTGGTCGCCAAGGTCCAGCAAGTGGACGGCATCACCCGCACCCTGACCTGCCCGGTCGTGCACTTGTAGCCCCCGTCTACCCTGACCCGGTGAACATCGCTCGTCTCCGGCGCCGCCGCCTTGTCGCCACGTCCGCTCTCGCCCTGTCGCTCACGACGGCGGCCTGCTCGGCCACGGACGATCGGGCGTCGGTGGTGGTTCCGTCCCCGGGTGCCAAGGCGGCGGGGCTCTGCCGGGACCTGCACGAACAGCTCCCGAAGAAGATCGACGGGCTGGAGCGCACCGACCCCGGGCCGAAGTCGGAGCTGACCGCCGGGTGGGGAGACCCGGCGATCATACTGCGCTGCGGCGTCGAGCGGCCCCCCGAGATGATCGATCCCGCCTACGCCGGGCAGAACGGTGTGCGGGTGAACGGGGTCGCCTGGCTCCTGCAGAAACGCGAGGACGGGTCGTACACGTTCACCACCGGGGCGCGGCTCGCCTACGTGGAGGTCACGCTGCCCAAGGAGCGGGCGGGGGACGGCCTCGGCCCGCTCACGGACTTCGCCGCCCCCATCAAGAGGACCATCCCCAAGGGCATCGCCTGACGCCCTCGGGCCGATGGACCAGTGGACTAGCGCAGGCCCGTGGAGCGGTTCAGCGCCGCCTGGATGAGGCGGTCCACCAGCTCCGCGTAGGGGACGCCGCTCTTCTCCCACATCTGCGGGTACATGGAGATCGGCGTGAAGCCCGGCATCGTGTTGATCTCGTTGATCACGAACCGGCCGTCCTCGGTGAGGAAGAAGTCGGCGCGCACCAGGCCCTCGCAGGACGCCGCCTCGAACGCCTCGACCGCGAGCCGCTGGATCTCCTCGGTCTCCTCGGGCGTCAGCGGGGCGGGCACGATACCGGGCGTCGAGTCGATGTACTTCGCCTCGAAGTCGTAGTAGTCGTGCGTCTGCACCGGCGGGATCTCGGCCGGGACGCTCGCGCGCGGGCCGTCCTCGAACTCCAGGACGCCGCACTCGATCTCGCGGCCGCGCAGCAGCGCCTCGACGAGGATCTTCGGGTCGTGGCGCTGCGCCTCGGCGATCGCCTCGTCAAGGCCCTCGAAGGAGTCGACCTTGGTGATGCCGATCGAGGAGCCGGCGCGCGCGGGCTTGATGAACAGCGGCCAGCCGTGCTCGCCGGCGAAGTCCGCGATGCGCTGCCGGGCGCCCGCCTCGTCCTGGCGCCACTCGCGCGGGCGGATCACCAGGTAGGGGCCGACGTTCAGCCCGAAGGAGGCGAACACCCGCTTCATGTAGTCCTTGTCCTGGCCGACGGCCGAGGCGAGGACACCGGAGCCGACGTAGGGCACTCCGGAGAGTTCGAGCAGTCCCTGGAGGGTGCCGTCCTCTCCGTAGGGGCCGTGCAGCATCGGGAAGACGACGTCGACGTCGCCGAGCGCCTTGGGCACGGAGCCGGGCTCGCTGTAGACGACCTCGCGGTTGCCCGGGTCGAGCGGCAGGACGACGCCGCCCTCCATGGACTCGGCGATCTCGGCGACGCTCGGCATCCTGCGGTCGGTGATGGCCATCCGCTCCGGCTCGTCCGCCGTCAGGGCCCAACGGCCGTCGGTGGTGATGCCGATGGGCAGGACGTCGTACTTGGTGCGGTCGATGGCGCTCAGGATGGCACCGGCCGTCACCACGGAGATGCCGTGCTCCGAGCTGCGGCCGCCGAAGACGACGGCCACGCGCGGCTTGCGGAGCTGCTGCCCGGAGCTCGACTCGGGGCTCGCTTCAGGGCTCGGGGGGAGGTTCTCGCTGCTCATATCGCGTTGAGCGTACCCGCTGCCCGGGGAACAGTCAGCGACGCTCGGGGCCCGCGCTGCGCGCCATCAGCTCCTTGAGGGCCACCACCGGGGGCGTGCCGTCGTGCACGATGCCGACGACGGTCTCCGTGATCGGCATGTCGACGCCGTGCCTGCGGGCCAGATCCAGTACGGACTCGCAGGACTTGACGCCCTCGGCGGTCTGCCGGGTGACCGCGATGGTCTCCTCCAGCGTCATGCCCTTGCCGAGGTTGGTGCCGAAGGTGTGGTTGCGCGAGAGCGGCGAGGAGCAGGTGGCCACCAGGTCGCCGAGGCCCGCCAGTCCGGAGAACGTCAGCGGGTCGGCGCCCATCGCGCGGCCGAGCCGGGTGGTCTCGGCGAGGCCGCGGGTGATGAGGGAGCCCTTGGCGTTGTCGCCGAGGCCCATGCCGTCCGCGATGCCGACCGCGAGGCCGATGACGTTCTTCACGGCGCCGCCCAGCTCGCAGCCGACCACGTCGGTATTGGTGTACGGGCGGAAGTACGGCGTGTGGCAGGCCCGCTGCAGGCGCTGGGCGACCGCCTCGTCCTCGCAGGCGACCACGGCGGCGGCGGGCTGCCGGGCGGCGATCTCCCGGGCGAGGTTGGGTCCCGTGACGACGGCGACGCGGTCGGCGGGGACCTTGGTGACGTCCCCGATGACCTCGCTCATGCGCATCGCGGAACCCAGCTCCACGCCCTTCATCAGGGAGACGAGGACGGTGTCGGGGGCCAGCAGCGGGGCCCACGCGGCGAGGTTGCCGCGCAGCGTCTGCGAGGGCACGGCGAGCACGGTGAAGTCGGCGCCATCGGCGGCCTCGGCGGGGTCGGTGGTGGCCCGGAGGTTGCCGGGCAGCTCGACGCCGGGGAGGTAGTCGGGGTTGGTCCGCGTGGAGTTGACCGCCTCGGCGAGCTCGGCGCGCCGCCCCCACAGGGTGACGTCGCACCCCGCGTCGGCGAGCACCATGCCGAAGGCCGTACCCCAGGAGCCCGTTCCGAAGACGGCGGCCTTCACGGCCCCTGCCGGGTGCGCGGGGTTCGTCACTTGCTGTCCTCCGAGGTGCTGTCCGTGGTGCTGTCCGCGCTGCCCCGCCGGGCCCTGCGGGCCGCTGCCTTGCGTCGCTGCTCCAGCCGGGCCCGGCGGGGGTCGTAGGGCCGGTCGGGGGCCTTTTCGCCGCGGATCTCCTCCAGGAGTCCGGTGATCGCGGCCATGATGGCCTCGGTCGCCTCGCGGAGCACCTCGGGCGTCGGCTCCTTGTCGTGGAAGCGCGACAGGTCGACGGGGGCCCCGGCCTTCACCTGAAGGGTCTTGCGCGGGAAGAAAGAGGGCTTCTTGCTGTACGGGGGCAACGCGAGGTTGGCGCCCCACTGCGCCACGGGGATCACCGGGCACTTGGTCTCCAGGGCGACCCGCGCGGCACCGGACTTCGCGGTCATCGGCCACATGTCGGGGTCCCGGGTGAGCGTGCCCTCGGGGTAGAAGGCGACGCACTCGCCGCGCTCGATGGCGTCGACCGCGGCGCGGAAGGCGTCCAGCGCGTTCGTGGTCTCCCGGTAGACCGGGATCTGGCCCGTGCCCTTCATGACCCTGCCGACAAAGCCGTCCCGGAAAAGGCCGTCCTTTGCCAGGAAACGCGGCACCCGTCCCGTGTTGTACTGGTAGTGGGCGTACGACAACGGGTCGATATGCGAGTTGTGATTCACCGCCGTGATGAATCCGCCGTCGGCCGGAATGTGTTCCATTCCACGCCAGTCCCGCTTGAACAGAACCACCAGCGGCGGTTTTGCGATCACCGCCGCAAGGCGGTACCAGAAGCCGATTCTGCGGCGGGACACACGGACACCTTTCCTCCATGAACCTGGGCGGCCGCACAAGTGTCACCCCAGGCTGCCGGTCTGTCGAGAACACCGTACGCCCACCCGTCTGCCGCCACCGCCCGCGGCGAGCGGGTCACAATGGGCGCGACGACAAGGACGGAGCGCCCGTGCAGTGGACCCTGGTCATACCCCTGAAGCCGCTGGCGCGCGCCAAGAGCAGGCTCGCCGCCACCGCCGGCGACGGTCCGCGCCCCGCCCTGGCCCTGGCGTTCGCGCAGGACACCGTGGCCGCCGCGGTGGCCTGCCCCGCGGTACGGGATGTGGCGGTCGTCACGGATGACGCCCTCGCGCGCCGCGAACTGTCGGCACTGGGGGCCCGGATCCTGGCCGATGAGCCCGGAAACGGTCTGAACGCCGCACTGCGGCACGGCGCCGCGGCCGTGCGCGCCGAACGGCCCGAAGCGCCCGTCGCCGCTTTGAACGCCGATCTGCCCGCGCTGCGCCCCATGGAATTGGGCCGGGTCCTCGACCGGGCCGCGCAATTTCCCCGGGCATTTCTGCCGGACGCCGCCGGAATCGGGACGACGCTGCTGGCCGCGGCGGCCGGTGTGGAATTGCGCCCCGCATTCGGCACGGCGTCCCGCGCGCGGCACACGGCGTCCGGAGCCGTGGAACTGACGCTCGCCGACGTCGATTCCGTACGCCAGGACGTGGACACCGGCGAAGACCTGCGGGCCGCGCTCGCGCTGGGCGTGGGCCCCCGGACCTCCGCGGCCGCCGCCCGACTGCTCATCGCGGACTGAGTACGCTGCTGCCATGCAGGCGACCGCGTACACGTACGACTCCGAGACCCGCAGCGGCAGCGTGCTGCTCGACGACGGCACGCCGGTGCCCTTCGCGGCCCCCGCGTTCGACGCGGGCGGGCTGCGGCTGCTGCGACCGGGGCAGCGGGTGCGGATCGAGGTCGAGGGCGACGGCGAGGCGCGCCGCATCACCCTGGTGACGCTCCAGACCTTCTAGGGCGTGTGCCGGGCCGGCACGGGCCGCCCCTTGGGCACACGACGCGGGCCGGGCTCCCCCGTGGGAGTCCGGCCCGGCGCGTGAGTGCCCCTGTGCCCGCTCTTACTTCTTGCGGGCGGTGGCCTTCTTGGCGGTCGTCTTGCGCGTGGTCGCCTTCTTGGCGGGCGCGGTCTTCTTCGCCGTGGCGGCCTTCTTGGCGGCCGGCGCGGTCTTCTTCGCGGTGGCGGCCTTCTTGGCGGCCGGCGTGGCCTTCTTGGCGGTGGTCTTCTTGGCCGTCGCCGTGGTCTTCTTCGCCGCGGGCGTCGCCGTGGCCTTCTTGGCGGTGGTCTTCTTCGCCGTCGCCGTGGCCTTCTTGGCGGTCGCCGTGGTCTTCTTCGCCGCCGGGGTGGCCTTCTTGGCGGTGGTCTTCTTCGCCGTGGCCTTCTTGGCGGTGGTGGCCTTCTTGGCGGCCGCCTTCTTGACCGTCGCGGAAGCGCCGCCGGTCAGGCTGCCCTTGGGTGCCTTCTTGACCGCGACATCGTTCTTCGGGAGCTTCTTGGAGCCGCTCACCAGGTCCTTGAAGCCCTGACCGGCGCGGAAACGCGGGACCGAGGTCTTCTTGACCCGCACGCGCTCCCCGGTCTGCGGGTTGCGGGCGTACCGGGCCGGGCGGTCGACCTTCTCGAACGAGCCGAAGCCGGTGACCGAAACGCGGTCACCGCCGACCACGGCACGGACGATGGCGTCCAGGACCGCGTCCACGGCGTCGGCGGCCTGCTGACGGCCCCCCACCTTGTCGGCAATCGCTTCTACGAGCTGCGCCTTGTTCACGTCTTCCCCTTCGGAGACATTGCCGGGAGCGAAATACTCCGGCTTTTTCGCACGTTAGGCAGATATATACCGCAAATCAAACACGAAACGGGCTAATCACCCTTGTGCCGCAACGAACTGGCCCATCTCGGAGTTCCGCGAAGGCCCGTTGAGGCTCGACACTCAGGTGTCTTCGGGGAATCGGCCCTCGCCCGCTTCGTCGAGGGAAGCCATCAAACGCTCCAGACGCCTTGCCGCATCGGCGAGATCGTGTTTGGCCGCGGCCGTAATGACCAGCAGCTTCCGGGTCAGCGCCATCCGTACGCCCTCCGGGACTTGCAGTGCGCGCACTCGGGAGTGCGCTTCCTTCAGTTGGTCCGCGACGAGCCCGTAGAGCTCGAGTTGGCTGTCGCGTTCCATGCACCGATTGTGCCATCTGGGGCGAGTTGTCGCCTCCGCAGGGGGTAACTACCGCCGTCCGGCGCCCTCATGAGGGTACCCGGTCCAGCCGAGTACAAGGGGATTTCCGGCCTCTTCTTCCGGCCGAATCACGGGAGTTGACTCCACCCGTTCAGGCCATCGGGCCCCTTCCCGGGGGCAGACACAGATGTACCCCCAACCGTCCACGATTGGGGGTACATCAGGGCTTTGCGGGGTGCCGCGCGGGGGGTCAGACCCGGGTGGTGCGCGGCTTGTACGAGGGCCGCTTGGTCTCGTAGGCGGCGATGTCCGGCTCGTTCCGCAGCGTGATGCTGATGTCGTCCAGGCCGTTCAGCAGCCGCCAGCGGGCGTTCTCGTCGAGTTCGAAGTCGGCGGTGATGCCCTCGGCCCGGACCTGGCGGTCGCGCAGGTCGACGGTGACCTCGGCCTTCGGGTCGTTCTCCGTCAGCTCCCACAGCGCGTCCACGACCTGCTGGTCGAGCACCACGGTGAGCAGGCCGTTCTTCAGCGAGTTGCCCCGGAAGATGTCGGCGAAGCGGGAGGAGACGACCGCCTTGAAACCGTAGTTCTGCAGGGCCCACACGGCGTGCTCGCGGGAGGAGCCGGTGCCGAAGTCGGGTCCGGCGACCAGCACGGTGGCGCCCTGGCGCTCGGGCTTGTTGAGCACGAACTCCGGGTCCTTGCGCCAGGCCTCGAAGAGGCCGTCCTCGAAGCCGTCCCTGGTGACCTTCTTCAGCCAGTGGGCGGGGATGATCTGGTCGGTGTCGACGTTGCTGCGGCGCAGCGGGACGGCCCGGCCGGTGTGCGTGGTGAATGCTTCCATGGTTCTCAGACTCCGGCGGTCACGGGGGCGTCGGACAGATCGGCGGGCGAGGCCAGATGGCCGGTGACGGCGGTGGCGGCGGCGACCTGCGGGGAGACCAGATGGGTGCGGCCGCCCTTGCCCTGCCTGCCCTCGAAGTTGCGGTTGGACGTGGACGCCGAACGCTCGCCGGGGGCCAGTTGGTCGGGGTTCATGCCGAGGCACATCGAGCAGCCCGCGTGCCGCCATTCGGCGCCGGCGGCGGTGAAGACCTTGTCCAGGCCCTCCGCGACGGCCTGCAGGGAGACCCGCACCGAGCCGGGCACGACCAGCATCCGTACGCCGTCGGCGACTTTGCGGCCCTCGACGATGGAGGCGGCCGCGCGCAGGTCCTCGATGCGGCCGTTGGTGCACGAACCTACGAAGACGGTGTCCACCTTGATGTCGCGCAGCGGCTGCCCCGCGGTCAACCCCATGTACTCCAGGGCCTTTTCGGCGGCGTTGCGCTCCGAAGCGTCTTCGTACGAAGCCGGGTCGGGGACGCGCGACGAAAGCGGTGCTCCCTGGCCGGGGTTGGTGCCCCAGGTGACGAACGGCGCCAGCGAGGCGGCGTCGATGCGGACCTCGGCGTCGAAGACCGCGTCCTCGTCCGTCTTCAGGGTCTGCCAGTACGCCACCGCGGCGTCCCAGTCCGCGCCCTCGGGCGCGTGGGGGCGGCCCTGGATGTAGTCGAAGGTGGTCCGGTCCGGGGCGATCATGCCGGCGCGGGCGCCCGCCTCGATGGACATGTTGCAGATGGTCATGCGGGCCTCCATCGAGAGCTTCTCGATGGCCGGGCCTCGGTACTCCAGGACGTAGCCCTGGCCGCCGCCGGTGCCGATCTTCGCGATGACGGCGAGGATCAGGTCCTTGGCCGTGACGTCCGCGGGCAGTTCGCCGTCGACGGTGATGGCCATGGTCTTGGGGCGGGCCATCGGCAGCGTCTGGGTGGCCAGGACGTGCTCGACCTGCGAGGTACCGATTCCGAAGGCCAGCGCCCCGAAGGCGCCGTGCGTGGAGGTGTGGGAGTCGCCGCAGACCACGGTGGTGCCCGGCTGCGTCAGGCCCAGCTGCGGTCCCACCACGTGGACGACGCCCTGCTCGACGTCGCCCAGCGGGTGCAGGCGTACGCCGAAGTCGGCGCAGTTCTTGCGCAGCGTCTCCAGCTGGGCCCGCGAGACGGGGTCGGCGATGGGCTTGTCGATGTCGAGGGTCGGGGTGTTGTGATCCTCGGTCGCGATGGTGAGGTCGAGCCGCCGCACCTGGCGGCCGGCCTGGCGGAGGCCGTCGAAGGCCTGGGGGCTGGTCACCTCGTGCAGCAGGTGCAGATCGATGTAGAGGAGGTCGGGCTCGCCCTCGGCGCGCCGGACGACGTGGTCGTCCCAGACCTTCTCCGCGAGTGTCCTACCCATCGCTTTCCCTCCGACCGGCCGCTTCGCCGGCCCAACTAGAGAATCTGTCCGCCGACGCCCGTACCCCTCGTGCCGTACGTCGGCCGCGAAATCCGTTGGTCCGCGGATCGCTCCTACAGAGTGGCGCGTTCCACGGAAAATTGAACTTGCGTTTCACAGAGTGAGACGCGAGTATCGACGCATGGACAACTCTAGCGGCGTCGGCGTTCTCGACAAGGCGGCTCTCGTCCTGAGCGCCCTGGAGTCCGGTCCGGCCACCCTCGCGGGGTTGGTCGCGGCCACCGGGCTCGCACGACCCACGGCCCATCGGCTGGCCGTGGCACTGGAACACCACCGGATGGTGGCGCGGGACATGCAGGGCCGTTTCATCCTCGGCCCGCGCCTCGCGGAGCTCGCGGCGGCGGCCGGCGAGGACCGCCTGCTCGCCACGGCGGGCCCGGTCCTCACGCACCTGCGCGACGTCACGGGCGAGAGTGCGCAGCTCTACCGCCGCCAGGGCGACATGCGCATCTGCGTCGCGGCGGCGGAGCGCCTCTCGGGTCTGCGGGACACCGTCCCGGTCGGCTCGACGCTCACCATGAAGGCGGGCTCCTCCGCGCAGATCCTGATGGCCTGGGAGGAGCCGGAGCGCCTGCACCGCGGCCTCCAGGGCGCCCGCTTCACGGCGACGGCCCTTTCGGGCGTACGGCGCCGGGGCTGGGCCCAGTCGATCGGCGAGCGGGAGCCGGGCGTCGCGTCCGTCTCCGCGCCCGTGCGGGGGCCCTCGAACCGCGTGGTCGCCGCCGTGTCGGTCTCCGGGCCGATCGAGCGCCTGACCCGTCACCCGGGCCGCATGCACGCCCAGGCGGTCATCGACGCGGCCGGGCGGCTCTCCGAGGCCCTGCGCCGCTCCGGTTGACACACCGCCTTCCCCGAGCGCTCGAAGGGGCCGCCCCAACGCCGCGGCGGCCCCTTCGAGCGCTCATTTCTTCGCGGGCGCCTTGTGCCCGCCTCTCAGGCCGGCCCCTCAGACCGTCCCGAGGCGGTCGGCCGCCCGGTCCCCGCGGCGCCCCACCGGGACCACGCCGGTGGCCTTCGCCAGGCCGAACGGCGGCATGTTGAGATAGATCGCCTCGTGCGCGCCGGCCGGCACGACATACGTCTCGTGCCAGAAGCCGACCTTGCCCCTGCCTTCCCGGATGCGCCGGTTGAAGGCCGCCCAGGCGGGCCGGTGGGCCTTGTCCCGCGCCGCCGAGTAGGCGAGCAGCTTCTCGCTCGACTCCCAGTACTGCACCACGTACAGCAGGCGCGGGCCGCCGTACAGCAGCCGGAAGCCCAGCATCCCGCTCCCCGGGTCCTTCGACAGTTCCTTGAGCATCCGCGGCATGGCCAGAAAGACGGGCCACCAACTGCGCACGGCGAGAAAGCTGTTGACGCGCATCCCGATGTGGAAGACGACCACCTCCCCCGTCGCCTCCGCGGTCATGCGCCCTTCGATCGGCTTGTCGCTCATGGCGGTCCCCCTTGGTAGAGCCCTGGCCGAACATTGGATAGTCCTGCTATCCATGATTGGATAGTGCCACTCTCCAAGCTGGGCCGCAAGGAGGGCTGCACAGGAGGAGGCGTGAATCGATGAGACTGGCGGAGTTGAGCCGGCGCGGCGGGGTTCCCACGGCCACGATCAAGTACTACTTGCGTGAGGGGTTGCTGCCGGCGGGTCGCCGGGTGACGGCGACGCAGGCCGAGTACGACGAGACGCATCTGCGGCGGCTGCGGCTCGTGCGGGCGCTGATCCAGGTGGGCCGGGTGCCGATCTCCTCGGCGCGCGAGGTCCTGGCCGCCCTGGAGGATGAGGAGCTGGACCACAACTCCCGTCTGGGCACGGCGGTTTGGGCTCTGCCGCACGGCCCGGAAGGCACCGGGGACGAGCCGGCCGAGGACGCGGCGCGGCGCACGGTGGACGCGCTGCTCGCCCGTCTCGGCTGGGAGGCGGCCCGCGCCTACGGGGACGAATCACCGGCGCACCGGATGCTCGTGACGGCGGTCGCCAGCCTGACGCGGCTCGGATATCCGTGCGCGGTCGAGGACTTGGCGCCCTATGCCCGCTCGGGGCACCAACTGGCCGTCGCCGACCTGGACTTGCTGGAGCGGTACGAGTCGCCCGACGAGCAGCTGGAGGCGGCGGTGGCGCTCACGGTGCTGTACGAGCCGGTGCTGCTGGCCCTGCGCCGGCTCGCGCACGGCGAGGAGTCGAACCGCCGCTACACACGGCGGGACGGGTGAGAGGAGCGGGACGGGCGGGAATGACGAAGAGACCCTCCCAGCGGGAAGGCCTCTCGTCTTTTCTGTACCCCCGACCGGATTCGAACCGGCGCTACCGCCTTGAGAGGGCGGCGTGCTAGGCCGCTACACAACGGGGGCTAGCTGATGCTGCTGTACTGCGCTGGGCTACCAGGACTCGAACCTAGAACAAAGGAACCAGAAACCTTCGTGTTGCCAATTACACCATAGCCCACTGGTGGTCTAGACCAGACCACAGTACCCCCGACCGGATTCGAACCGGCGCTACCGCCTTGAGAGGGCGGCGTGCTAGGCCGCTACACAACGGGGGCCCTAGCGATCCTGCATCAGGGACAGTGGGTGCGACCCGAGCTGTCCCCGTGGGAAGGATCTGTACCCCCGACCGGATTCGAACCGGCGCTACTGCCTTGAGAGGGCAGCGTGCTAGGCCGCTACACAACGGGGGCTTCGTGGACATGATCCACATTTTGCAGATGAGCTCTGCGAGCTGGCCTACCAGGACTCGAACCTAGACTAACGGAACCAGAAACCGTCGTGCTGCCAATTACACCATAGGCCATCAAACCGCAACCCCCTGGGGGGATTTTGTTTTGATGTGCGCTTCCCGGCCGGACCTTTCGGCCCTCTCGGGCGGCGCAGGAAGAACATTACCCGAAGGTGGACGGCGCTCCAAAACGGGTATCGGCGCGCAGCAGCGCGGGCAGCTCGGAGAGGTCCCTGATGCGGTGCACGCCGGTGGGGCCCTCCCCTCTCGTGCCGTCGCGGTCGAGCCAGACGGCGACCAGGCCCGCGTCCCGGGCGCCCCGGGCGTCGATCTCCGGCTGGTCGCCGACGTAGGCGATCTCGGCGGGGGCCAGCCCCAGCGCCGTACAGGCCGCGAGGAAGGCCTCGGCGGCCGGTTTGGAGACTCCGAGGTCGGCGGCGCACAGGACGGCCTCGAAGCGGTCGCGCACCCCGAGGAGCCGCAGCTTGCGGTCCTGGACGGCCAGCGCGGAGTTGGACAGGACGGCGTGGCGGTAGCCGTCGGCGAGGGCGTCCAGGGCGGGGAGCGTGTCCGGGAAGAGGGACCAGGCCGCCTCGTAGTGACCGACGTAACGGTGGAACCACGCGTCGGCGTCGGCGTCGCTCAGGCCGGGGGCGTCCAGGAAGTCGCGTACGCGGTCGCGGCGCTGCGCCTCGAAGGTGATGCCGCCCGCGCCGAAGCGGGCCCAGTGCCGCTCGGTGAGCAGCCGCCAGCGCTCCAGGGCGCGCTCGGCGGACTCGTGCCCCTCCAGGAGGCCTTCGGCGGTGAGGTGCGCGTGCATGCCGGTCATGTCGGCGCTCGCGTAGTCGAAGATCGTGTCGTCGATGTCCCAGACCACGGCTTTGACGGGCACGGCTTGGGCGGGCACTGCTTTGGCGGGCATGGCATCGACGGTAGGCGAAGGGCCCGGGAGCCGTCTCGGCTTCCGGGCCCTTCGTGCACGTATCCGCTGGTCAGGCGGTCAGCTTCGCCAGCGCCGCGTCGATGCGGGCCAGCGCCTTGTCCTTGCCCAGGATCTCCAGGGACTCGAAGAGAGGCAGGCCGATCGTGCGGCCGGTGACGGCGACGCGGACCGGGGCCTGGGCCTTGCCGAGCTTGAGGCCGTGCTCCTCGCCGGCGGCCAGGACGGCCTCCTTGAGGGACTCCGGAGAGCTCCAGTCGGCCGCCTCCAGCTTGGCGCGGGCCGTGCGCAGCAGGGCGTCGGAGCCCTCCTTCATGGCCTTGGTCCAGCTGGCCTCGTCGAAGACCGGCTCCGGCAGGAACAGGAAGTCGACGTTGTCGGTGATCTCGGAGAGGACCTTCAGGCGGGTCTGCGCGTGCGGCGCGATGGCCTGCCAGGCGGCCTCGTCGAAGTCCTCGGGCGCCCAGTTGGCGTGCGGGGCCCTCAGCCAGGGCTCGCAGGCCTCCGCGAACGCCTTCACGTCCAGCATGCGGATGTGGTCGGCGTTGATCGCCTCGGCCTTCTTCAGGTCGAAGCGGGCCGGGTTCGGGTTCACGTCCGCGACGTCGAACCGCGCCACCATGTCGGACATCGAGAAGAGGTCCTGGTCCGCGGAGAACGACCAGCCCAGGAGGGAGAGGTAGTTCAGCAGGCCCTCGGGGAGGAAGCCGCGCTCGCGGTAGACGTTGAGGGACGCCTGCGGGTCGCGCTTGGAGAGCTTCTTGTTGCCCTCGCCCATGACGTACGGGAGGTGGCCGAACTCGGGGATCGTCTTGGCGACGCCCAGCTCGATCAGCGCCTTGTAGAGGGCGATCTGGCGGGGCGTGGAGGAGAGCAGGTCCTCGCCGCGCAGGACGTGGGTGATCTCCATCAGGGCGTCGTCGACCGGGTTGACCAGCGTGTACAGCGGGGCGCCGTTGGCACGGACGATGCCGTAGTCGGTGACGTTCTCCGGCTGGACGGTGATCTCGCCGCGCACCAGGTCGGTGAAGGTGGTCGCCTCGTCCGGCATCTTGAAGCGGACGATGTGGCTGCGGCCCTCGGCCTCGTACGCCTGCTTCTGCTCGTCGGTGAGGGCGCGGCACAGGCCGTCGTAACCGGACGGCTTGCCGGCGGCGCGGGCGGCCTCGCGGCGGGCGTCCAGCTCCTCGGTGGTGCAGTAGCAGGGGTAGGCGTAGCCGCCGTCGAGGAGCTTGGCCGCCACGTCGCGGTAGATGTCCATGCGCTGCGACTGGCGGTACGGCGCGTGCGGGCCGCCGACCTCGGGGCCCTCGTCCCAGTCGAGGCCCAGCCAGCGCATCGAGTCCAGGAGCTGCGCGTAGGACTCCTCGGAGTCGCGCGCCGCGTCGGTGTCCTCGATGCGGAAGACCAGGGTGCCCTCGTTGTGCCGGGCGTAGGCCCAGTTGAACAGGGCGGTGCGGACCAGGCCCACATGGGGGTTGCCGGTCGGGGAGGGACAGAACCGTACGCGTACGGGGGTCGCGTTAGCCACGCTTGATCACCTTGTTGGTGAGAGTGCCGATGCCTTCGATGGTGACGGCGACCTCGTCGCCGACGTTGAGGGGCCCGACGCCGGCCGGGGTGCCCGTGAGGATGACGTCGCCGGGGAGCAGCGTCATGGCCTCGGAGATGTTGACGATGAGGTCCTCGATGGAGTGGGTCATCTCGCTGGTGCGGCCGAGCTGGCGCTGCTGGCCGTTGACCGTGCACTGGATGGTGAGGTCGTTCGCGGCGGCCAGGTCCAGCCCCGTCTCCACCCAGGGGCCCAGCGGGCAGGAGCTGTCGAAGCCCTTGGCGCGGGCCCACTGCTTCTCGCGGCGCTGCACGTCGCGCGCGGTGACGTCGTTCGCGCAGGTGTAGCCGAAGATCACGTCCTTGACCCGCTCGCGCGGGACCTCGCGGCACATGCGGCCGATGACCACGGCCAGCTCGGCCTCGTGGTGCAGCTCCTCGGAGAACGAGGGGTACGTGATGGCGTCCCCGGAGCCGACGAGCGAGGTGGACGGCTTCAGGAAGGCGAAGGGGACGTCCGGCGTCTCGTTGCCGAGCTCCGCCGCGTGCTCCGCGTAGTTGCGGCCGAAGGCCACGATCTTGTTGGGGAGCACCGGCGGCAGCAGGCGGACCTTGCTCAGCGGGACCTTGGTGCCGGACAGCTCGAAGTCGGCGTACGGGATGCCCTTGATGATGTCGAGGACGAGGCCGCCCTCTTTGCCGGGGGCGCTCTCCCCCTCGACCGCGCCGTAGCCGACATTGCCGTCGATGGAGAACCTGGCGATGCGCACGCTCTTGCCTCTTGAGGTGGTTGCGGTGTGACACCCCAGGCTAACGCGGGGGCCTGCGGCCTGCTGACGGGTGTGTCTGCCGTGGCCCCCTGTCTTCGCCTCGGTCTGTCGCCGCTTCGCGGCTCGTCCTCAAACGCCGGACGGGCTGATTTCGTCAGGCGCCGGAGGGGGTGAAGGTCTCGGGGGTTTCCATGAGGATCGTGCGCTTGGGGTTGGCGGTCTGGGTGGGGAGGTCGACGGCGTGCTCCGGGAGCTCGGCCGCGCGCTGGACGTCGTCGGCGTCCTTCAGATGCGCGAGAGTGGTGCGGCGCGGGTTGGCTATGTTGCGGAACATGGTGGACTTCACAGTCTTCATCTGCTGTTCGGACCTTGTCGGTTGAGGCGTCGTCTGACGGACGCGGGTTTGTCGGTCTCGCCATCCCTGTAAAGCGTCAGGCTAAACATCCAATTCCCGGCGAAAGTCCGGAAGAGGCCATGATCTTCATGTGAGTTTGCTCACGAATGAGCGGGCAAAAGGGTCAAACCAGGCCCCTCCTGCGGCAGTTGGAAACGGACATTGCGCCACTGAAGGCACCATTCCGCTCCTGATCATGAAGACTGGGACACCCCCTCTCGGTAGCGCCTTTGCGGGGATGCGCCCGTTTTGACCCAGATCACTTTCTACGTCTCGTGACCCTGCCCTCACACGGTGTCACCCGGTCGGGGGGCCGACACGCGGGCCTTGTTGGAGATCCGGCACTGTGCTGGAATTCCCGGGACCGCCGCGGGATCGAACCGGCGCGCAGAGGCGCAACGCAGCGCCGAGTGGCGGCGGGAAGGGGGAGCAGCGCCGGTCACTCAACGACCACCCATGGGGCGCCTGACGCCCCACGACGCCGACACCGTCCCGCCGTCAAGCGGCAGGACGCCTGGTCCAGAGGTTGCGACGCTAGTGCAGGGACGTTTCAAGAGGGATGGCAAGGGGTCTCCCCAGGCCGGTCGCGGCCGAGGGGATGCCTCGGCGGAGCCGGAGCGCGGCGGCGACCGCGGCTCCTCGCCCCAGCACGCCCAGAACCCGGGACCGGGCGCGCCCGGCGGCACGGCCGGCGCCGCGCGCCAGGGTGCGACGGGCACCGGCCCGACGGCCGCCCCGGCCAAGGGCAAGGGCAAGGGTGCGTCCGACGCCAAGACTCCCCCCGGCCCCGGCTCACGAATAGCGCTGCGCAACTGGCGCATCTCCACCCGCCTGGTGTCGCTGCTCGCGCTCCCCGTGATCACCGCGACCTCGCTCGGCGCGCTCCGCATCAACTCGTCCATGGACGAGATCCAGCAGCTCGACAACATGAAGCTGCTGACCGACATGACCAAGCAGGCCACGGCGCTGGCCGCGGCGCTCCAGGAGGAGCGCGACAAGTCCGCGGGCCCCCTCTCGCACGGCGCGACGGCCTCGGACTACACGGTCAAGGGCGCGCGCGCCAAGACCGACCGGATCTACCGCAACTTCCTCCAGGGCACCCAGGACCTGAACGACTCGGACGGCGAGAAGGGTCTGCTCGGCGTCCGGCACAGCGCGGTCCAGATCACCCAGCAGCTCCAGCAGATCAACAAGGTCCGCAAGGACGCCTACAAGAAGGGCACCTCGACGTCGCAGACCGTCGAGGCCTACAGCCAGCTCGTCGAGCAGCTGCTCGCGCTGTCGCAGGACATGGCCCAGGCGACCAGCAATCCGGACATGATCCAGCGCACCCGCGCCCTGGCCGCCTTCTCCTCGGCCAAGGAGTACGCCTCGGTGCAGCGGGCGATCATCGCCGCCGCCCTGCCCCCGAACGACTCCGAGTACGGCAAGCTCAGCGAGACGGACCGCACCTTCGGTCTCAGTGCCAACGAGAAGGAGCGCTCGCAGCTCCAGACGTTCAGCAAGATCTACGCGGGCAACGCCGGGGACCTGACCAAGCCCATCGACGGCGGCAACAACTCGATCCAGTCCTCCGACGAGTACGCCAAGCGCGTCCTCGAACAGGAGGGCGGCATCAAGCTCCAGGACAAGAAGTCGTACAAGGACTGGGTCGACAACGACGCCACCAAGATCGACGCGATGTCCAAGATCGAGCTGACGCTGCTCGGCGAGATGGAGCAGAAGGCCCGCGAGCTGCGCAACGAGTCGGAGCAGTCGGCCATCCTCAACGGTGCGCTGATCCTGCTCGTGCTCGGCGTCTCCCTCGTCGGCGCCTTCGTCGTCGCCCGGTCCATGATCCGCTCGCTGCGCCGGCTCCAGGACACCGCGACCAAGGTCGCCCAGGACCGCCTGCCCGAGCTGGTCAAGCAGCTCTCGGAGTCGGACCCGCAGGACGTCGACACCTCCGTGGAGTCCGTCGGTGTGCACTCCCGGGACGAGATCGGCCAGGTGGCCGCGGCCTTCGACGACGTGCACCGCGAGGCCGTCCGCCTCGCCGCCGAGCAGGCCCTTCTGCGGGGCAACGTCAACGCGATGTTCACCAACCTCTCGCGCCGCTCGCAGGGCCTCATCCAGCGCCAGCTCTCGCTCATCTCCGAGCTGGAGTCCCGCGAGGCCGACCCCGACCAGCTCTCCTCGCTCTTCAAGCTCGACCACCTCGCGACCCGCATGCGCCGTAACGGCGAGAACCTCCTCGTGCTCGCCGGTGAGGAGCCGGGACGGCGCTGGACCCGGCCCGTGCCGCTCGTCGACGTGCTGCGCGCCGCCGCGTCCGAGGTGGAGCAGTACGAGCGGATCGAACTGTCCGCCGTGCCCGCCACCGAGGTCGCCGGCCGCGTCGTCAACGACCTCGTGCACCTGCTCGCCGAGCTGCTGGAGAACGCCACCTCGTTCTCCTCGCCGCAGACCAAGGTCAAGGTCACCGGTCACGCGCTGCCCGACGGCCGCGTCCTGATCGAGATCCACGACACCGGCATCGGCCTCTCCCCCGAGGACCTCGCCGCGATCAACGAGCGGCTCGCCTCGCCGCCCACCGTGGACGTCTCCGTCTCCCGCCGCATGGGTCTGTTCGTGGTCGGCCGCCTCTCGCAGCGCCACGGCATCCGCATCCAGCTGCGCCCCTCCGACTCCGGCGGCACGACCGCGCTGGTCATGCTCCCCGTCGACGTCGCCCAGGGCGGCAAGAAGATGCCCGGCAAGCCCGGTCCGTCCGGTGGTCCCGCGGCCGCTCAGGCCGCCGCGGGCGCCGCGGCCGCACGCCGCGGGGTCGGTGCCGGCAACGGCGGCCCGGCGCTCGGCAGCGGCCCCGGCGGTGCCGGTGGCCCCGGCCGCGGTGGTCCCGCGCTCGGCGGTGGGCCTGGTGGCCCCGGCCTGGGCGGCCCCGGTGGCGCGGGCAGGCCCGGTGCCCCGGCGCCGCGCCAGCAGGTCGCCGGTTTGGGTCCGCGCGCCGCGCTGCCCGCCCGGGACACCGGCCAGCAGCGTCCGCCGGCCACGCCTCAGGGGCAGCAGGGGCAGCAGGGCCGTAAGACTCCTCAGCAGGCGCAGGGGCACCAGCAGCAGGCGCCGCAGGGCGGCCGTGGCGGCGGTGTCCAGCAGCCGCCGGTCCCCCAGCAGCGTACGAACGCCATGCCCCCGCCGGCCGACGGCGACCCGGGGCGCCGGCCTCAGCTGCCGCCCCGCGGCGGGCCCCGCGCCGAGCTGCCCGGGGGCAACCCCCAGCCGCGCGTGCCCAGCTGGAGCGAGGAGAACGCGCGGCCGCAGTCGCGCGAGCCCTTCGACGCGCCGCGCGGTCACGAGGAGCACGAGTCCACCGGCCAGTTCACGCAGCCCACCGCGGCCCCCGACGACCGGCAGGGTCCGGGCTCCACCGCGCAGTTCCCCCGCCCCGACTTCGACGCGCCGCCCCCGGGCACCCCCGCGCCGCAGGACCAGGGCACCGGCCAGTTCGTCCGCTCGGACGTCTTCGGCGGCCAGGGCGACGCCCAGCAGGGCGCACCGCAGCACCAGCAGCCCCAGCACAACCCGCAGCAGGGTCAGCAGGGTCAGCCGCGCCGGCCGCAGGGCCAGGCAGGCGGCCCCGCGCAGCCCGGCGGCCCCGCGCAGCACGGCAATCGGGAGATGCCCGACTACACCGTGCCGCGTCCGCCCGCCCCGCGCCGCGGCCAGGGCGGCGACCCGCACCAGGGCCTGCCGCACCAGCCGCAGGCCGCCGAGCAGCAGCCGGGGTCCGCGCGGCCCGAGGACCTGCTGCCCGCCGCCGGCCCCGGTGACGGCCGTACGCCGCTGTACGACACGCTGGAGACCAACTGGTTCCAGCAGCAGCAGGACCAGCGCGCCCAGGCCGAGCAGCAGAGCCGTCAGCCGGAGCAGCAGCAGGCCCGGCACGGCCGCCCGGACGGTGGCCGCGCCGCGGAGCCCGCGCAGCAGCAGACTCCGGAGCAGGCGCCCCAGGGCCCCGGCCCGCAGCGTCCGCTGCCCTCGCGGTCCCCGCGTCAGGCCGCGCCCGGCGCGCCGGGCAACGCCAACACCCAGAACGGCGCGACCCCCGCCACCCCCGCCACCCCGGCCGGCTGGCGCTCCTCCCCCAACGACGAGCTGGGCCGCCAGGCCGAGCGCGTCCGCCAGCCCACCGCGGGCGGCGTCACCACATCCGGACTGCCGCGTCGCGTCCCGAGGGCCAACCTGGTCGCGGGCACGGCCCAGCAGCAGCAGGACAGCGCAGGTCCGCAGGTCTCGCGTGCGCCCGACGACGTGCGCGGCCGGCTGACGAATCTCCGTCGGGGCATTCAGCAGGGTCGACAGGCCGGTACCGGCCAGACCGGCAGTTTCCCTCGCCCCACTCACCAGCAGGAGCGTTAGTTGAGTCCGATGAGCCAGGCGGCACAGAATCTGAACTGGTTGATCACCAACTTCGTGGACAACACCCCAGGGGTGTCCCACACGGTCGTGGTCTCCGCCGACGGCCTCCTTCTGGCCATGTCCGAGGGGTTCCCGCGCGACCGCGCCGACCAGCTGGCCGCGGTCGCCTCTGGGCTGACCTCGCTCACGGCCGGGGCCTCCCGGATCTTCGAGGGCGGCACCGTCACCCAGACCGTGGTGGAGATGGAGCGGGGGTTCCTCTTCATCATGTCGGTCTCCGACGGCTCCTCCCTGGCCGTGCTGGCGCACCCCGAGTGCGACATCGGCCTCGTCGGGTACGAGATGGCGCTGCTCGTCGACCGCGCGGGGGCGGTTCTCACCCCGGACCTGCGCGCCGAGTTGCAGGGCAGCCTGCTCCACTAGCGCGGCGCCGGCCCAGCCGCGCTCCCGCCCCTTCGGCCGCCCCACCGACCGAACGTACTGACCAACCGTCCGGCCGCCACATGCCCCCACCGGCTCTGTCAGACGGCACACGCAGATGACCTGCTGTCCCGCCCGGAGGATCCATGACCCCGCCCACCGCCTCTCACAACCCGTACGGCGACGCCTCGTACGGAATGGAGGGCGACCAGCCGCTGGTGCGTCCGTACGCGATGACCGGCGGCCGGACCCGGCCCCGCTACCAGCTCGCCATAGAGGCGCTGGTGAGCACCACGGCCGACCCGGCCCAGCTGATGGGGATGCTTCCCGAGCACCAGCGGATCTGCCACCTGTGCCGTGAGGTCAAGTCGGTGGCCGAGGTCTCGGCCCTCTTGTCGATGCCGCTCGGTGTGGCCCGGATCCTGGTGGCGGACCTGGCCGAGGCCGGGCTCGTCGCCATCCACCAGCCCGGCGGCGACGAGTCCGCCGGCGGCCAGCCTGCCGTGACACTGCTCGAAAGGGTGCTCAGTGGACTTCGCAAGCTCTAACGGCTCGGGCGGCTCAGGCTCCGGTTCCGGCCGTTCCACCACCTCCGCCAAGATCGTGGTGGCGGGCGGCTTCGGCGTGGGCAAGACCACGTTCGTCGGGGCGGTCTCTGAGATCAACCCGCTGCGCACCGAGGCCGTCATGACGTCCGCGTCCGCGGGCATCGACGACCTCACCCACACCGGGGACAAGACCACCACCACGGTGGCCATGGACTTCGGCCGCATCACCCTGGACCAGGACCTGATCCTGTACCTCTTCGGCACCCCCGGACAGGACCGCTTCTGGTTCATGTGGGACGACCTCGTCCGCGGCGCCATCGGAGCCGTCGTCCTCGTCGACACCAGGCGCCTCGCCGACTGCTTCCCCGCCGTCGACTACTTCGAGAACAGCGGCCTGCCCTTCGTCATCGCCCTCAACGGCTTCGACGGACACCAGCCCTACACCCCCGACGAAGTCCGCGAAGCCCTGCAGATCGGTCCCGGGACGCCGATCATCACCACCGACGCGCGACACCGTGCAGACGCAAAGAGTGGCTTGATCACGCTGGTGGAGCACGCACTTATGGCACGTCTCAAGTAGGCAGGTGTATACGGAAGTTGTCGTAGCCTGATCGGAGGGGTCTGTGTCCTTAGACACGGGCCGACGCCGTATTCATAACGTTTCGACAGAGAATTGTCCGGTGACCGCCACGCGTCGCGGTCGCCTGGTGCCACTGTGCTCACAAGAGCCCCGCCTTTTGGCGGGGCTCGCTCTTTATGACCGATTTATCTGAGGCTTACACCACTCGGGACTTGTGCATCCCACTGTTTGGAAGAGCGGCGCCTGACGTGCTGGAATGCGCTGAACTGCCCAGTAGCACGGGCCTTGGAGACGACAGCGGCACGAGAGTGAGTGCCGCCGCCGAGAGGTTGTTGGTCGAGTGAGGCGAAGCAAGACGAGCCCCGCGGCACCCCCCACCGGGGACGCGCGGGGCAACTTCACCCCGCCGCCGCGCACAGCGGCGTCCCCCGTTGACGTGAGCGGCGCCCCCGGCAACGAGCCCCCGGCTCCCTCCGGCGGCCGGATGTCGCCCCGCAACTGGCGCGTGCCGACCAAGCTGAACGCCATCCTCCTCATACCCGTGCTCGTCGGCCTGGTCATGGGCGGCTTCCAGGTGAAGGGCTCCATCGACACCTGGAACGAGGCCCAGGACGCCGAGAACACCGCCCGCCTGGTGCGGGCCTCCCTCGACTACGGCAACCGCCTCATCGAGGAACGCGACATCTCCGCCGTCCCGCTGCTGAACGGCAAGCGCGACGACCCGGCCGTCCTGCGGGCCCGCAAGGCCACCGACAAGGCGGCCGCCGCGTTCAAGGACGCCACGGAGAAGATGCCGGACAAGGAAGGCCTCAACCGTCGTCTCGACGCCTTCCACAAGGTGGAGCCCAAGCTGGTTCCGCTGCGTCAGGCCGCCTACACCACCAAGCTGAGTGGCGCCCAGACCGAAGAGGGCTACGTCGCCATCCAGCACCCCCTGATGGAGTTCGCCAACGAACTCGGTCTGGGCACCGGCAACATCACCAGCTACGGCCGTACCGTCTACGCGATCTCGCTCTCCAAGGCCGCGCTGTCGCTCCAGCGGTCCCTCGGCACCCACCTGCTGGTCAAGCCGGGCCCCGGCACCGGTTCGCTCACGCTCCAGCGCACCTCGCTCTCCTCGTACGCCTACCTGGAGCGCATCGCCATCGAGGAGTACACCGGTGGTGGCACCCCCGAGGACGTCGCGAAGCTGGAGCGGGCGAAGAAGGAGCTGACGGCCGCCGCCGAGAAGCAGGCCGATCCGCCGCCGTCGCAGGAGAAGATGGTCGCGGCGCTCGCCACCATGGAGAGCACGCAGCCGAGCACCCGCGTCGAGCTGGCGAGCCGGGGCATCACGCGCCAGGCCTGGTGGGCGACCACCAGCGCCAAGTTCGACGCCTACCGCACGATCGAGTCGGACCTCGCCGACAAGGCCGTGGACGAGGCGTCCGACATCGCCGCCACCGCGCAGCGCAACGCCTACATCACCGGCGCCATCGTGGTGCTCGCCCTGCTCGCCGCCTTCATCCTGGCCGGGATGATGGCGCGCCAGATGTCCCGTGCCATGCGCCGGCTGCGCACCGCCGCCTTCGGCATCGCCGAGCAGCGCCTGCCGATGCTGGTCGACCAGCTCTCGCGCACCGACCCGGGCCGCGTGGACACCCGCGTACAGCCCATCCCGATCTCCACCACGGACGAGATCGGCGAGGTCGCCCGCGCCTTCGACCAGGTGCACCGCGAGGCCGTGCGGCTCGCCGCCGAGCAGGCCCTGCTCCGCGGCAACATCAACGCGATCTTCACCAACCTCTCGCGCCGCAACCAGTCGCTGATCGAGGGCCAGCTGACCCTCATCACCGACCTGGAGAACAACGAGGCCGACCCGGACCAGCTGGAGAACCTCTTCCGCCTGGACCACCTGGCGACCCGCATGCGCCGCAACGGCGAGAACCTCCTGGTCCTCTCCGGCGAGGAGCCGGGCCGCCGCTGGGACCAGCCGGTCCCGCTGGTCGACGTGCTGCGCGCCGCCTCCTCCGAGGTGGAGCAGTACGAGCGCATCGAGCTGGAGGGCGTCCCGGAGGCCGAGATCCACGGCCTGGCCGTGACCGACCTCGTGCACCTGCTGGCCGAGCTGCTCGAGAACGCCACCACGTTCTCCTCGCCGCAGACCAAGGTCCGCGTCACCGCGACCCGGCTGCCCGACGGCCGCGTCATGGTCGAGATCCACGACAAGGGCATCGGCCTCACCGCCGAGGACTTCGCGGACATCAACCACAAGCTGGCCAACCCGCCGACCGTGGACGCCGCGATCTCGCAGCGCATGGGCCTGTTCGTGGTCGGCCGCCTCGCCGACCGGCACGGCATCCGCGTCCAGCTGCGCCCCTCGGGCGAGCAGGCGGGCACGACCTCGCTGGTCATGCTGCCGGACGGCATCACGCACGGTGGCGGTGGCGAGCACGCGCAGGACCCCGAGTTCACCGTCTCCTCGATCATCCCCGAGCAGCAGGTACCGGCGGCCGAGCCGCTGCGCACCGCCGCGGAGCTGGGCTTCGACGACAGCCGCTACCACGGTGACGGCGGCGAGCCGCAGGGTCTCGACCCGGTCGGCCGCTCGCTGATGCGCGAGGAGCGCAGGGCGGCCCTGGAGGCGCAGGCCCACCAGCCGGGCGGCGGCCGCCCGCTCTTCCGCGACGAGGTCGAGCCGCAGCAGCAGCCGCACCAGCCCCAGCAGCCGTACCAGGCCCAGCAGGCCCAGCAGGCCCAGCAGCAGGACGCGTACGAGCCGCAGCACTCCCCCGCGTACGACGAGCAGCAGAGCTCGTACGACCAGGGCAGGCCGGCGTACGGGGGCGACGACTACGCCGGTGAGCAGTACGCCGCCGCCCCGCACACCGACGCGCAGTACGCCGACACGCAGTACGCCGAGGGGCAGTACGACAACGGCCAGTACGTCGAGGGCGGCTACGGCGAGCAGCGGCAGGCGCCCGCGTACGACGAGCGGTACTACCCGGCGCAGGACGGTTACCAGGACCCCCAGCTCTCCTATCCGGAACGTACCGGCCAGGACGACTGGCCCAGCGGTGACGGCCACCAGCCTGATTACGGTCAGGAAGCGGAATCCGCTCAGGCCCCCGCGGCCGGCGCCGAGAGCGTAGGCTTCGAGCGGCCGGGACCGGGTCCGTCCGCCGTCCACGACCTGACCGACGCGGGTCTCCCCCGCCGCGGCCCCTCGGGCCCGAACGGGAACGGGAGCGCCCCCGCCACGACCGACGGCCACGGCGGGCAGAACGGCCGTGACCTGCGTTCGTCCAACGACGAGCGCTGGCAGCGGGCCGAGCGCCTCAAGGAGCCGAAGGCGGGCGGAGTCACCTCGTCCGGGCTCCCGCGGCGGGTGCCCAAGGCCAATCTGGTCGAGGGCACCGCGGAACAGACCCCCCAGGGCGGCCCCCAGGTCTCCCGCGACCCCGAGGAAGTCCGGGGCAGGCTGAGCAACCTGCGCCGCGGCGTCCAGCGGGGCCGCAACACCAGCAGTGACACGAATGGCCAGGGCTTCAGCCCTGATAGCACCTACAACCAGGAGCGTTAGTGTGAGCCCGATGAGCCAGGCGGCGCAGAACCTGAACTGGTTGATCACCAACTTCGTGGACAACACCCCAGGGGTGTCCCACACGGTGGTGGTCTCCGCCGACGGACTCCTTCTGGCGATGTCCGAAGGGTTCCCCCGTGACCGTGCCGACCAGCTCGCGGCCGTCGCCTCGGGTCTGACCTCCCTCACGGCCGGGGCCTCCCGGATCTTCGAGGGCGGCGCCGTGACCCAGACCGTTGTGGAGATGGAGCGAGGATTTCTCTTCATCATGTCCATTTCCGACGGTTCCTCGCTCGCCGTTCTCGCCCACCCGGACGCGGACATCGGCCTCGTCGGGTACGAAATGGCACTTCTCGTCGATCGTGCGGGCACCGTCCTCACGCCGGACCTGCGCGCGGAGCTCCAGGGGAGCCTTCTCAACTAACAGACAGACGGTGCGTTTTCGCGTCCCGGCCCCGTAAGGTTTCGGGACGCGGCTCCACAGTGATGGTGCCCGGCACAGTCGGAGGAGGAAGCAACGTGGCAACACCCCCAGACAGTTCGTCATCGGCGAACTGGACCCCTGGTCATGGCCAGGGTGGTCAGCACGACGGCGGGCCGAACCGGTACAACTTCCCCTCCGCGCCGAGTCACCGCCGCCAGCCCTACGCGCCGTCCCAGCAGCCCGGTCCGCGCCCCTACGACCAGGGCACGCCGGGGCGCGCGCCCCGGATCCAGCCCGTGCAGCCCCAGCGGCGCGCCCCCGAACCGGCGCCCGCCGCGGCGGCGCACAACCCGCTGGTGCGCCCGTACGCCATGACGGGCGGCCGCACCAGGCCGCGTTACCAGCTCGCCATCGAGGCGCTGGTGCACACCACCGCACAGCCGCACCAGTTGCAGGGCCAGTTGCCCGAGCATCAGCGGATCTGCAACCTGTGCCGCGAGATCAAGTCAGTCGCTGAGATCTCGGCACTGCTCACCATTCCCCTCGGCGTCGCCCGGATCCTCGTAGCCGACCTGGCGGAGGCCGGACTTGTCGCCATCCACCAGCCCGGCGGCGACGAGTCCGCCGGCGGCCAGCCAGACGTGACACTGCTCGAAAGGGTGCTCAGTGGACTTCGCAAGCTCTAGCGGCGGAGCAACAGCCCGCTCCACCACCAGCGCGAAAATCGTGGTGGCGGGCGGCTTCGGCGTGGGCAAGACCACGTTCGTCGGGGCGGTCTCTGAGATCAACCCGCTGCGCACCGAGGCCGTCATGACGTCCGCGTCCGCGGGCATCGACGACCTCACCCACACCGGGGACAAGACGACGACCACCGTCGCCATGGACTTCGGCCGCATCACCCTGGACCAGGACCTGATCCTGTACCTCTTCGGCACCCCCGGACAGGACCGCTTCTGGTTCATGTGGGACGACCTGGTGCGCGGCGCCATCGGCGCCGTCGTCCTCGTCGACACCAGGCGCCTCGCCGACTGCTTCCCCGCCGTCGACTACTTCGAGAACAGCGGCCTGCCCTTCGTCATCGCCCTCAACGGCTTCGACGGACACCAGCCCTACACCCCCGACGAAGTCCGCGAAGCCCTGCAGATCGGCCCGGACACCCCCATCATCACCACCGACGCCCGCCACCGCGCGGACGCGAAGAGCGCGCTGATCACGCTGGTCGAACACGCCCTGATGGCACGACTGCGCTAGCGTCCCCCCGCTTCTCGGTAGTGCTCGAACTGGGTCACGCCCCGATAGCCGTAGCTCTCGGGGTGCAGTTCGTGCAGGGCGACACCGCCACGGGCGAGCGGGCCGAGCAGCTCGGTGAGCAAGGTGTGGGCCGCGGCGATGAAGGCCGCCTTCTGCGCCGCGCTGTCGGTGCCCGCCGTGAGGCTGACCTCCAGGTGCGCGTCGCGGGCGGCGCCCGTCAGGGGTTTTCCGGCGACGTGGTACCGGTCGGCGGGGACGAGGTCGAGGTGCACGATCGTGCGCGCCCTCGACTTGCCGAGGGCGGAGACGGCCAGGTCGGTCAGTCCTTCGGCGAGGTGATCGATCCGCCGCCCGGGCCCGGTGTGCCGCTCGCCGACGACGGCTACCGGGCGCTGCTCCCGCGCGATCACCCGCTGGCGGGCGAGGCGGCCGTCGACGTACGCGATCTGGAGGACGACGCGTTCCTCGTCTCGCCGGGCGGTTGCGAGGAGCGGGTACGGGAGCTGTACCGCCTGGCCGGGGGGCGGGTGGGCCCGGTGCGGCGGGTGCGGGACCTGGCCACGCTGATCAGCATGGTGCAGGCCGGGATGGGGGTGAGCGTCCTGTCCGAGGTCTCCGAGGCGCTGGTCCCGGCCGACCTCGTCCTGCTGCCGGTGGAGCCACGGGCCGCGCGTCGGCTGGTCCTGAGCGGGCCGCGCGGCCGGCCCTGGCAGCCGGCGGTGCGGGCCCTCGCGGAGTCGGCCGCCGTCCATCTCCGGGGGTCCGTGGCAACGCACACGTGAGGCCCCGTCCTCCTGAGGGAGGTACGGGGCCTTGGTGAGGCGGTGGTGTCAGCCCTGCCAGCTGTGCGGGGCGCGGAAGCCGGGGGTGCGCTCCAGGCGGCGCCAGCCGGCCTTGTCGCGGCCGCGGCGGGCGGGGGCGTCGGCGGGCCGGGCTGCGGCGCGGGCCAGCAGGATCGCGGTGATGGCCGCGACTTCCTCGGGCTCGGCGTGCCCCTTCTCCACTCTGATGTCGGGCGGTGTCATCTGCGGCGTTCTCCTTGTGGGCTGCTGCGGCGCGGGCCGGTCCCGCCGTTACTGCGGGGGGTTGCCGTGCTTGCGCGAGGGCAGATCGGCGTGTTTGTTGGCGAGCATCGCGAGGGAGTTGATGAGGACCTCGCGGGTCTCGGCGGGGTCGATGACGTCGTCGACCAGGCCGCGTTCGGCGGCGTAGTAGGGGTGCATCAGTTCGGCCTTGTACTCCTTGACCATGCGGGCGCGCATGGCTTCGGGGTCTTCGGCTGCGGCGATCTGGCGGCGGAAGATGACGTTGGCGGCGCCTTCGGCGCCCATCACGGCGATCTCGTTGGTGGGCCAGGCGTAGGTGAGGTCGGCGCCGATGGACTGGCTGTCCATGACGATGTAGGCGCCGCCGTAGGCCTTGCGCAGGATGAGGGAGATGCGGGGGACGGTGGCGTTGCAGTAGGCGTAGAGGAGTTTCGCGCCGTGGCGGATGATGCCGCCGTGTTCCTGGTCGACGCCGGGCAGGAAGCCGGGGACGTCCAGGAGGGTGACGATGGGGATGTTGAACGCGTCGCACATCTGCACGAAGCGGGCGGCCTTCTCGGAGGCCTCGATGTCCAGGACGCCGGCCAGGGCCTGCGGCTGGTTCGCCACGATGCCCACGACCTTGCCGTCCAGACGGGCCAGGGCGCAGATGATGTTCCGCGCCCAGCGCTCGTGAATTTCCAGGAAGTCGCCCTCGTCGACCAGTTCCTCGATGACCTTGGCCATGTCGTACGGGCGGTTGCCGTCCGCCGGCACCAGGTCGAGCAGCACGTCGGAACGGCGGTCGGCCGGGTCCTGCGACTCGTGCGTCGGCGGGTTCTCCCGGTTGTTGGACGGGAGCATCGAGATCAGGTAGCGGACCTCGGCCAGGCAGGTCTCTTCGTCGTCGTACGCGAAGTGGCACACACCGGAGGTCTCGGCGTGGACGTCGGCACCGCCCAGGCCGTTCTGGGTGATCTCCTCGCCGGTCACGGCCTTCACCACGTCCGGTCCCGTGATGAACATCTGCGAGGTCTCGCGGACCATGAACACGAAGTCCGTGAGGGCCGGGCTGTACGCCGCGCCGCCCGCGCACGGGCCCAGCATCACGCTGATCTGCGGGATGACACCGGACGCCTTGGTGTTGCGCTGGAAGATGCCGCCGTAGCCGGCGAGCGCGGAGACGCCCTCCTGGATACGGGCGCCCGCGCCGTCGTTCAGGGAGACCAGCGGCGCACCGGCCGCGATGGCCATGTCCATGATCTTGTGGATCTTCGTGGCGTGCGCCTCACCGAGCGCGCCGCCGAAGATGCGGAAGTCGTGCGCGTAGACGAACACCGTCCGGCCCTCGACCGTGCCCCAACCGGTGATCACACCGTCCGTGTACGGCTTCTTGGCCTCCAGACCGAAACCGGTCGCCCGGTGCCGGCGCAGCTGCTCGACCTCGCGGAACGACCCGGGGTCGACGAGCAGCTCGATCCGCTCGCGTGCGGTCAGCTTGCCCTTGGCGTGCTGCGCCTCGGTCGCCTTCTCGCTGGGCCCGCGCAGCGCCGCCGCACGGATCTCGTGCAGTTCGGCCACGCGCCCACGCGCGTCGGTGGGCTCGCCCCCGGAAGAGGCGGTCTCGTCCAAAACGGTCATGTAGCGACCTTACGGAGCGCCCCCGGGGAAACGGACCGTCGACTCTGTACAGTCTCCGGGCCGTTTTCCTGGCACCCCCGGACAGAAGAGGGCGGGGTCACCGAAGAAGTGACTGCTCAGGCCCTCGCCAACTGTAGGGGTTCCACAAAAATACGCGGGACAGTGGCGTCCGGAGAGACCTGGCCGGTCGTTAGCCCGGTTGAGAGACGCCTCACAGCGGCGGTCCGCGTACGCGCTTCGGGGGCCGCCGCGTTGGCGAGGGCCGACAAAGCCGGCGGGGCGTCCGGCGCGCGGGCCGGTCAGGCCCGGCTGACCGTGATGTCGCCCAGGCCGGTGCGGGCCCGCACCTTGACGACGTCCACGTCCGCGTCCGTGCTCGCGGCCGGCGCCTCGGCCTCCGCCAGCGGCTGACGCACCGCCCCGGCGCTCGTCCGTACGTCGAGCCAGGCCGCCGTGCCCTCGCGGATGCCGATCTCGATCTGGCCGGCGGCCGTCTCCAGGACGGCTGTGCCGCGCACCAGCTCCCTGACCCGCAAAGCGCCGTTGGCGGTCCTGAGCCTGACGTCCCCGGCCGCGCTGCCGACGGTGACGGCGCCGTTGGACGCCTTCACCTCGATGTCGCCCCCGATCGCCCCGAGGTCGGTGGTGCCGTTGGAGTTCTTGACCGTCACCGTGCCCGTGACGTCGCCGACGCGGATCTCGCCGGAGGCGGTGACGCGGAGGGCGCCGTCCACCCGGCCCACGGAGACATCGCCGTGGCCGGTGGTGAGGCGGAGGCCGGCCCCCTGCTCGACCTGGAGGTCGCCAGCGCCCGTCTTGATCTCGCAGTCGCCGAGCGTGCCGCGCGCCGTGACGTGCGCGAGCCCGGTGTCGACCCGCAGCGCGGAGCCGGCCGGCAGCGTGATCTCCACGTCGAGCGAGGAGCCCTTGCTGAACGGGGAACGGTCCTTGGGACCCTTGACCGAGAGGGTGCCGTTCACGAAGTCGACGCGGGTGCGCTCGGCCGCCTTGACGTCCGCGTCCCGGGCGGCTTGGCCGGGGCGTACCTCGACGGTGGTCCGCGCGGCGTCCCCGGCGACGACGCGCAGGGTCCCGGCGTCGAAGGCGACGCCCGCGGTGATCGGTTCGGGCGTGTCGAAAACAGGCATGGCAGTCCCGTCCTAGTGGCTCGACGGGCCCTGGCGGGCCCGGTGCCGGCGCGGCAGATCGCGTCGGCCGCGCGAAGTCGTGCGGTGGTGTGTGCGGGCCTGGCCCGGTGGGGCGGCGCGAGGGCGGGTCAGCGTACCCAGCCCGTGAAGGCGGTGCCGAATCCCAGTCCGTCGCGGTGGCCCGAGGGGGCGGCGGGCCTGCCGTCGGGCTGGTCGAGGGCGGCGGAGACCGCGCGGACGAGCCAGGCGTTGACCGACAGGCCGTCACGGCCGGCCGCCTCTTCCACGCGGGTCTTGATGTGGGCCGGGAGGCGGAGGTTGACGCGGGCCGTGCCGCCCTCGTCGGAGGCGTCCGGCGGGGGCGGCGCGGTGGGGGGTGCCGCCTTGAGTGCCATGAGGGCCGCGTACTCCGCCTGGGCGTCGAACGGTTCCTGCGCGGGCGGGAGCGTCACCACGAACTCGGGGTCGAGCCCGCGCAGCCTGACGTCGACCGATCCCGGCGCCAGATCGCTGGTGATCTCCTCGGCGGCGGCGGACAGGGCGTTCAGCAGGGTGAGCCGGGCGGCCGACTCCAGGGGGGCGGTGAGGCGTTCGGCCAGGGCGCGGGCCTCCTCGCCCCCGGCTTCGGCGGCGACCGCGAGCTCCTGCCGGAGGTGGTCGACGTACTGCGTGAGGTTCATGGCGTCATAGTGGCACCGTTGTGGCGCCATCGCAAATGTGGGCGGCGGCGCGGGTGGGCTAACGGCCTCTTCGGCGGCTCGCGTTTGCGCTTTGGGCCAGGTCACCGGGGTTGAGGAGGAGCTTGACCCCTTGTGGCGTCAGCTTGGCACCATGACCTCGACCTCTTGCGGCTCGCGCCCGCCACCCGGGGGGTTCGAACCCTCCAGAACGCTAGAGGTTGAATGTTGAACCAAGTCGCGCTACCTTCGTTCTTGTTGAACCTTCAACTGAAGCTCCCCGTCGGAGCTCATCCCCCAAGGAGCACGCCATGGGTCTCTTCGGCCGCAAGAACGACACCACCGCCACCGACACCACCACCGTCGCCGCCCCGGCGCCCGCCGCGGTCGACCCGGGGCTCGCCGCGCTGACCGGCGACTACACCATCGACCCCGCGCACACCACGATCGGCTTCGTCGCCCGGCACGCCATGGTCACCAACGTCAAGGGCTCCTTCCTCGACGTCTCGGGCACCCTGCACCTGGACGGTGCCGACCCGGCCCGCTCGACGGCCTCCCTCGACGTGCGGATGGACAGCATCGACACGGGCAACGCCGACCGCGACGGGCACCTCAAGAGCGCGGACTTCTTCAAGACGGAGGAGTTCCCCCGGATGACGTTCCGCTCCACCGCGGCGGAGTTCCTCGGCGGCGACGACTACCGCGTCACCGGCGACCTGACGATCCTCGGCACGACCCGGCCGCTCACCATCGACCTGGAGTTCAACGGCTCCGCCAAGGACCCGTTCGGCAACGAGCGCGTGGGCTTCGAGGGCAAGGCCGAGATCCTGCGGTCCCAGTGGGGCCTCACGTGGAACGCCGCGCTGGAGACGGGCGGCGTCCTGGTCTCCGACAAGATCAAGCTGAACTTCGACATCTCGGCGATCAGGTCGGACGAGTCGGTTGCGCCGGGCGAGTCGGGCTCCTGACCTTCGACGCCGGCCGAGGGGCCGAGTCCGGCTCGGGGCGGCCCAGTCCGGCTCCGGACGACCGAGTCCGGCGGGGGGAGCTGCCGCCTCACGCCGATCCCCGCCGCGCGGGGGTCACGCCGACGGACGCCCGGCGGTGTGGCTCAGGATCGCCTCCGTGAGGGGCCCGAGCACCGCCGGGGGCAGCGCGTGCCCCATGCCCGGTATCTCCACCAGCCGCGCGCCCGCGATGACCTGCGCCAGGTGCTGCGGGTGCGGGGGCGGGAAGACCGGTTCCGCCGGGGCCGCGACGACGAGGGTCGGGACCTCGGTGGCGGCCAGTTCGGCGGTGCGGAGCATCCCGGAGGCGTCGGCGCGGCCGTGCGCGGTCGACACCGCGTAGGTGCCGGCGTGCTCGATGACGCGGCGCTCCAACTCCCTGAAGTACGCGGCGTCGAACGGCAGTCCGTCGCCCGCGAGCACCCGCCAGTGCTCCACCCGCCGGTCCAGCTCCGCCTCCAGGCCGTGGTCCTCGACCGGGCGGCCCCACATCTCCAGCACCTCCGGCGCGATGCCGGGCAGTTCGGCGACGGGAACGCTCACCCCGTCCGGCCCCACGTACGGCGTCTCGCTCAGCGCGCAGGTCCCCATCAGGGTGGCGCTCAGCACCCGTTCGGGGTGGTCGGCGAGGACCAGCTGGGTCAGCATGCCGCCGAGCGACAACCCCACGAAGTGCGCGCGATCGACGCCGAGGCCGTCCAGTACGGCGACGGCGTCCTGCGCCAAGTCCGTGACGGGGTACGGGTTTTCGTCGAAGCCGTGGGTGGAGCGCCCCGTGTCACGATGGTCGTAGCGGATGACGTGATGCCGCTCCGCGAGCGCGTCCACCAGGGTCTCGGGCCAGCCGAGACCGGAGGCCTGGGCCCCCATGACGAGCAGCAGCGCCGGGGCGTCGGCGGCCCCTCGCCGCTCCGTCCACAGCCGCACCCCCGGAGCCGCCTCCACATACTGTTCCCGCACCATGAGCCACCTCCGGCAAGACGACGACCGCCCGACCGAACCGCCAAGCGATGAGACGAACCGTATCGTCTCATCAACCCGGCCGCAAGCCCCTCCCGGCAAGGGAGGTAAGGTTCCGAAGCGCCTTGAGGTCATTACCATCGGATGACGCACCACTGGTTCGGGAGGACATGATGCTTGCGGACATGGTCAGGACGTGGGCGGCGGGCTGGGCGATATCCCGGCGCACGCCCCCGCCGGTCGAACGCCCCTGGGGGTTCTACATCGAGGTGGCCGACAACCCTGCGGAAGTGGGGCGCCATGTCCTGCCCGTGCCCGATGAGTCGCTGGTCCGCGGCGCGGCCGCCTCGGTGACGACGCCACGCACGTGGATGAAGATGCCCGCGGAGCCCGAGGACATCGAGCCCTGGCTTTCACCGGGATGGGTGCTGGCCCGGGAAGAAACCGGCCACCTGATGGCCAGCGACCTGACCGCCACCGACGTGGCCACGCCCGAGGGTTACACCGCCACCGTTCAGGCTGCCGACGACGTCGTGTACGTCCGCGTACGGGACGCGGCGGGCGAGCTCGCGGCCCAGGGGCAGTTGGCGGTGGTCGGCGAGACCGCGGTGGTGGACCGGGTGATCACGGCGGAGGGCCATCGGCGTAAGGGGCTGGGCGGCTTCGTGATGCGTTCTCTCGCCGACCGAGCCGTGGAACACGGTGCGGACCTGGGCGTTCTCGCCGCGACAGACGCCGGACGCGCGCTGTACGAGACCCTGGGCTGGAAGAAGCACGCAACGATCGCGGAGTGCATCTACCGGCCCTGATGCCGGAAGCCCTGACTCCGGAAGCCCTGACGCCGGAAGCCCTGACGCCGGAAGTGTGGGCCGAATGGAGAAGGCCGGCGTGCAGATCGACGCCGCCCCCAGGCCAGCGACGCCACCAGCTCAGCGCCGCCCCCAGCCCGGGCCGCCGCCCCTCCCCGTCGCCGGGTCACGGTGTCGTGCAGTCCACCGCTCCCGACGAGCGCCGCGTCCGACCCCGTACCGCCCACACGCCGGCCGCTCCCGCCCCCACCGCAAAGCCGTACACCGCGACCAGGCCATGGCCGTTCTCCTGCGTCAGCCACATCGCGAGGCCCAGGACCGGGACGGCGACCGCCGTCACCCGGTCCTTCACGGCTCCGGCTGCGGCCTCGGCTCCGGCTCCGGCCGTGGCCCCGTGCACGCGGGTCAGGAGCGCCGCCGCGAGGGTCGCCCCCAGGAAGTACGTCGCCCCGGAACTGCCCGCGAAATTACGAGGATCCGCGCCGGCGTCGCCGCCGATGCCCAGCAGGGTGTCGAGCCGTTCCGGCAGGAGGATGCCGGACAGGAAGAACAGCAGCGTCAGGGTGCCGCCCCAGCACCAGTGGGCCAGCGCCGCCACCAGCGCGAGCGTCGCGAGGTTCCACAGCACGCCCCCCACGCCGCCGTTCTGCATGAAGACCGAGGTGAACTCACGCCACCAGCCGCTCTCGGCGGGGTCGGCGTCCAGCGCCTCCATCGCCCCCGGCCAGCTCAGCTGGAGAACGACGCCCGCCATGGCCAGGACGCCCAGCACCGCCACGGCCCACGGGAACGGACGCCCTCGCAGCAGGCCCTCGCCCACCGCCGCGCGACCGCTCTTGGCCATCAGCACCATCAACGCCGCTGTCGTAGCTCCGAACAACAGTCCGCCCATATCCCCCGCGCCAGCCTTTCCAACAGTGTTCAAAACCGGTCGCCGCCGAGACTACACGCGGCACGAGGTTTTTCAAACGGTGTTTGAAAACGCTGTTACGGTAGGACCATGAAGCTCACCAAAGAGCGGATCGTCGACGCCGGCATGGCCACGTTCGCCGAGACCGGGTACCACGGCCTGTCCATGCGCCGGGTGGCCGAGCGACTCGGCGTGCAAGCGGGCAGCCTCTACTACCACGTGCGCGGCAAGGACGAGCTGCTGGCGCTGATGGCGGACCGCGTCTGCCGACACGCGTACGACGCCGGCGACACCGCCCTCGCCGCCCTCCCGCCCGAGGCGCCGTGGCAGGACCGGATCGAGACGCAGGCCGCCGAACTGCGCCGGAGCCTCCTGCGGCATCCGGGCGGCGCCCTCCTTCTGGCCGACAGCCCCGGCACGCTCAGCACCGGCGCCCTCTCCCTGATGGAGCGGCTCCTCGCCACCCTGATCGGCGCCGGTGTCCCCGCCGAACAGTGCGGCGTCGCGGCCGACACCCTCCTCAGCCACGTCACCGGCTTCGTGCTCCAGGAACAGGCCGAGCCCCGGACCCAGACGCCGAACATCACCGCCGACGTCTACGCCGGCCTGTGCGCGCGCTTCCCGCTCGTCATGGAGCGGATGCCCCGCCTGAGCCAGGACGAGAAGTTCCGACGCAGCGTCCGGCTCCTGTGCGCGGCCTTCCAGGCGCTCACGCCGGACGGCCCCGCCCCCGAGCGTCCCTGACGGAACGAGTGTTCCTGGACGCCCCTCAGAATCCGCCGCCACCCCCGAAATCGCCGCCACCCCCGAAGTCCCCGCCCCCGCCGAAGTCGCCGCCGCCCCCGAAGTCGCCGCCGCCTCCGCCGAAGTCTCCCGGATCGAAGTCCGCGCCCGACTGGTCACCGCCCTCGAAGCCGCCCCCGCCGTCCCCGTGGCCGCCGCCGTAGTCCGCCCCGTACGCCGGGCCGGCCATCATGCCGCCGAGCATCGTGCCGACCAGCAGTCCGGGCAGCATGCCGCCGCCGAAGTACCCGCCCGCCCAGGGGCCGTACGCCGGTCCGGCCTCCCAGTAGGGGCGGCGCTCCCCGGACTCCGTCGCCACGGTGCGCGCCATCGGGTCCTGGCCGTCCGCCAGGCGTGCCGCGTCGGCCGCGCACACGGGGACCTCGCGTTCCGCGCCCCCGGCGGGCGCCCACACCGCGTCCCGCACCGAGGGGCCGTGCCGGGGGTCGAAGAAGCAGGGGGCGCGCCGCTCGGGCGGCTCGCGCCCCTCGCGGCGCGCGGCGAGCGAGGCCAGCGAGAAGCGGCCGTCCTCCAGGGCCTGGGTCACGCCGCGCACGTCCTCGGGGTGCGTCGCGGCCGCCATGTACGCCTTGGCCTTCTCGTAGGCGTCCAGCGCGTGTTCGTAGTCGGCGCGCATCGCGTCGTCGGCGCCCGGTTCCGCCGGGTGGAAGTCCAGCCGGTCGAGTTCCTCGCCGAAGGCGGTGATGTCCTCGTCCACGACGACGGAGAGCTTGCGCAGTGCCGCGCGCTGCGCCTCCTCGTGGCGCCGCTTCTTGCGCCGGATCACGGCGTACGCGCCGACGCCGCCGGCCACGACCACCACGCCGACGCCGGCGAGGGTGCCCGCGTTGACGCCTTCGTCGGCCGGGCCGCCGCTCCAGGACTTCGGCGCCCTGCCGGACGCCTGCGCGAGGGCCTCGTCCACGAAGGTGTCGAGCTGGGTGTCGGCGCTCTGCCCGCGGACGAGGGAGACGAGGTTGGCGACGGCGTTGCGCGACAGCACGGAACGGTCGGCCTTCGCGTCGAAACCGTCGCCGAGGCGGATCGCGTACACCCCTGTCACGCCGGTCTCGGTGCGCAGGTTCCGGAAGATGTCCCTTCGCGGGAAGTCCTGCGGCAGCACGGCCACGAAGACCGGCTTGTCCGCGTCCTCGATCTTGCGGGCGAGGGCGTCCGCCCGGGTGTCGGAGAGCTGGTCCGACGCCGCCGGGTCGACGTACACCGGACTCTTCTGCCAGGCCGCCGCCACCTGCGAGGTGGTGGAGGCGGTCCGCGCCCCGGGCGCCGCCGTGAAGGACGTGGCGCCCAGGGCGAGCAGCAGCCCGGAGAGCCCGACGGTGAACCGCTTCGTCCGATTCCTCATACTTCGAACGTAACGCAGCGGGGCCTCGGGCACCGGCCCGGGAACAGGGCGGCCTCCCCCGGGGGACGCCCGGCGGACGCCCGGGGGATTAGTCGACGGGCTCGACCCCGGCCCGCAGGAGGCCGTACGTGTAGGCGTCCTCCAGGGCGTCCCACGACGCGGCGATGACGTTCTCCGCGACGCCGACGGTCGACCACTCGCCGACGCCGTCCGACGTGGAGATCAGTACGCGCGTCGTGGACGACGTGCCGTGCTTGCCCTCCAGGATGCGGACCTTGTAGTCGACCAGCTCCAACTTGGCGAGCTGGGGGTACATGCGCTCCAGGCCGACGCGCAGGGCCCGGTCGAGCGCGTTGACCGGGCCGTTGCCCTCCGCCGTGGCGACGATGCGCTCACCCTTGGCCCACAGTTTGACGGTCGCCTCGTTGGCGTGGCTGCCGTCGGGGCGGTCCTCGACGATGGCCCGCCAGGACTCCACGCGGAAGTAGCGGCGGGCCCGGCCCTCGGCCTCCTCCCGCAGCAGCAGCTCGAAGGAGGCGTCGGCGGCCTCGTACGTGTAGCCCTGGAGCTCGCGCTCCTTGACGCGCTCCACGACCCGCCCGACGAGCGCGCGGTCGTCGCCGAGGTCGACGCCCAGCTCCTTGCCCTTCAGCTCGATGGAGGCGCGGCCCGCCATGTCGGAGACGAGCATGCGGATGCGGTTGCCGACGAGGTCCGGGTCGATGTGCTGGTAGAGGTCCGGGTCGACCTTGATCGCGGAGGCGTGCAGGCCCGCCTTGTGGGCGAACGCGGAGACACCCACGTACGGCTGATGGGTGGAGGGCGTGAGGTTGACGACCTCGGCGATGGCGTGGGAGACGCGGGTCATCTCGCGCAGCGCGCCCTCGGGCAGGACCTGCTTGCCGTATTTGAGTTCCAGGGCGGCGACGACCGGGAAAAGGTTGGCGTTGCCGACGCGCTCGCCGTAGCCGTTGGCGGTGCACTGCACGTGGGTGGCGCCGGCGTCGACGGCGGCCAGGGTGTTGGCCACCGCGCAGCCGGTGTCGTCCTGGGCGTGGATGCCCAGGCGGGCGCCGGTGTCGGCGGCCACCGTGGACACGACGGCCTGGATCTGCGCGGGCAGCATGCCGCCGTTGGTGTCGCACAGCACGACCACGTCCGCGCCCGCCCCGGCGGCGGCCCGCACCACCGCCTTCGCGTACTCCGGGTTGGCGCGGTAGCCGTCGAAGAAGTGCTCGCAGTCGACGAAGACCCGCCGCCCCTTCGAGCACAGGTAGGAGACGGTGTCGCGCACCATCTCCAGGTTCTCCTCCAGCGTGGTGCGCAGGGCCAGCTCGACGTGCCGGTCATGGGACTTGGCCACCAGCGTGATCACCGGGGCGCCCGACTCCAGCAGGGCGTTGACCTGCGCGTCCTCGGCCGCTCTGCCCCCTGGGCGCCGCGTGGCGCCGAAAGCCACGAGCTGAGCGTGCCGGAAGACCACTTCCTGCCGCACCCGCGCGAAGAACTCCGTGTCCCGCGGATTGGCCCCCGGCCAGCCGCCCTCGATGAAACCCACCCCGAAGTCGTCCAGATGCCGGGCGATGGCCAACTTGTCCGCGACCGTCAGATTGATGCCCTCACGCTGCGCACCGTCCCGGAGGGTGGTGTCGAAGACATGGAAGGAATCGTCGGGGGTGCTGGTTTCCGTCATGCTGATCAGGCTCCTGTGTCGGATCTCGGTCTACCGGAAAGACCGGCTCCACCGCCCACAATGATCCCGTGCGCTCCGCGTCCGGCTGTTGTTGGGCCGGGAAACGAAAAAACCCCTCGCGGGTGCGAGAGGTCTGCGCGCGGGTCGAGGACGACGGTGTCCGCCCGTACTTGGTGGTACGAGACGGTCACTGCGGACCGGCGCGCCTGCTGCCAATAATCGTGGCGAACGAGAGCACGGACGCAGCCTGCCACAGCGGGGCCGTGCCGCGTCGCTCCGTCTCACGATGCGGGCGGCGCGGTGGACGCGCCGTCCGCGCCCTTGTCGGGCCAGGGCGACGGGGACACCCGGGCGGGCCGGGGTGTTGTCGCTAGGCGACCGGGGTGAGCGCCCCGTCCAGGAACTCCCTCGCGTGCGCGAGGACTTGTTCGCGGTCCGTCCCGCGCAGCCCGATCGCCACGTGGATGGAGAAGCCGTCGAGCAGCGCCCGCAGGCGGGCCGCGAAGCGGTCGGGGTCGGCCAGGGCGAACTCCCCGCGCGACACGCCCTCGGCGAGCAGCGCCACCAGGTCGCGGTGCCAGGCGCCCTCGATGGCGGCCTGCCGGTCGCGGCCGTCCGCGTCGGCGTTCAGGGAGCGGTTCCAGACCTCCAGCCAGAGGGTCCAGTGGGGGTCGCCGGGCCCGTCGGGAACGTACAGCCGGACGTAGGCGTCCAGGCGCGCGCGGGCGGTGCCGGGGCGGGCCAGGACGCGGCCGCGCTCGGCGCCGAGGCGGCCCTCGCTCCACTCCAGGGTGCGCAGGAGCAGCTCGTCCTTGGTGCGGAAGTAGTAGAGGAGGTGCCCGGAGCTCATGCCGACCTCACGGCCGAGCGCGGCCATGGTCAGCTTCTCCAGACCGCGCTCGGCGATCATCTCCATGGCGGCGGCCAGGACGTCCTCACGCGGTGGTGCGTTCTTCCGCGCGCGGACCTGACCAGCCATGTCACCGCTCCTTGATCACCTCGGGCCGCGCGGTACGGCGGTACCGCCCCCTGCGGTCCGCCTGCTCCCCCACTGACCTGCACAGCGGTCGAGTCTCCCACATCGCGTGGAAGGAGAGGAGGCGTCGCCTCAGGGGCGGAGTCCAGACGTCCGCGCGGATCCCCGTTGCGGGCGCCGCGCGGGATGCGCCAGTATTCCGACGCCGCTGGTCCGGAACCCACCGTGCGGACAGCAAGCCCTTCAGCCCGAGGGAAGCCGATGTGGTCCACCCTGATCGCCGTGCTCGGCACGCTCGCCGGTGCCGCGCTGGCCAGTCTCACCGCGCACTGGACGGACCGTCGCGCCCGCGCGGCCGAGCACCGGCAGCAGGTCCTGGACGCCACCGCGCAGCTCCTCGCCGCGTCCCTGGCCTACCGCGAGCAGTACTGGCTCCAGATAGCGGACCTGCGGGACGGTGAACTCCCGGGCAGGGAGGGCAGGGCCGAGCTGTACCGGGCCCGCTCGGCCGTGACGCACGCCTTCGACCGGCTGGCGCTCACCACGACCGACCCGGAGCTGACCTCGATCGCGGTCGAGGCCGCGTGGTCGGCCATCGACCTGGCCGACATCCGGCTGGGAGAGGTACGGGACGGGTGCTTCGCCGAGGAGGTCGAAGCCGCTCTCGCCGCGGGCCGCGAGCGCAGCCGCGACGCCCACACGGCGCTGCGCGACGCCGTCCGCGACCAGTAGACCGGGCACCGCGGGCGACACCCCGGCCCTGGTCCACGCCGGCGTCACCCCAGGACCGAGCGACGTCCACGACCGGGTCCGGTTCGAGTCCGATGATCCTTTTCCGGAAGCTCGCCTCTCAGGCGCCCCGTGCCGTATCGGGGCCTGTCTCGTTCGGCGTCGGCGGACCGCTGATCATCGTTTGCGCGAGGGCGGAGACGATCTCGGCGCGCTGTTCGTCACTGAGGTTCGCGTCCGCCACCAACCGCTCGGCCGCGAGGTAGCGCGAGAACTCCAGCGGCTGATCGAAGTACGCGCGCAGATGACTTGCCGCGGCCTCCTGCGATCGTACGAATGTCCTGCTGACGTAGCCCGCGAGAGCGGCCGCGACGGCCCCCAGTCCGCCCGCGACGACGGCACCTGCGGTCGTGCTCGCCTGCAACGCGATGATCACGAATCCCACGAGGAGAGCAAAGCCGAGGATCATCGCCATCTGGGCATTGCGGAACGAGCGGGACGCCTGACCGAGTGCGATGTCGTGGTAAAGATCAAGGCGCCGGTGCGTCACCGTCCACAACTCGGAGAGCGTCAGTCTCGCCCTGTCTCGATGGGCGCCACCGGCGTCGCCGCCCGGGAAGGGCGCTGCGTCACCATCCCGCCGCCGAGCGTCATCGGCAGTGCTGCCGGGCGGCGACGAGATGTACACATCGCCGTGCACGACCATCGCCTCACCGACGGGCAGCCGTAGCGCCTGCTCCAGGTCATGCTCCGCCTCCCGGACCCGCTCTCGCCCTTCCGAGACCCGCCCCGCCTCGACATCCAGCGGCCTGAGGACGTACGCGCCGACCGTCCCCACTGCGGCGAGCAGCAAAAGAGCCACCGGCGACGACATCCTCCATTCACCGGGACCCAACCGCACATAAAGGAGAATGGCGACGGGAGCGGACAGAAAGAACGTCGCTATGACAATTCTGCGCTTGTTCCAGGATGTGTCCGCGTTGCCTGTCGACATCTGAGGTTCACCCCTGGGCGTGGGCGTGCTCTCCATAAGGGGCGATCATGCAGACCTGTGACTGAACCGTCCAGCGATTCACGAGGATCCGCCTGCGGACGCGGCTCGCATCCGAACGGATCACCGCCACCGTGCGGGGCTTTCGTATACCCGCACCCGCACAAGACGGCATGATGGCCCCTTTCAACTCACCACACTTGAGGGGACCATGAAACACCGCACCACCACCGTCGCACTGCTCCTCGCCGGCGCCCTCGCCCTCACCGCCTGCTCCTCCAGCGACGACAAGGCCGACAGCGAGCGGAACACCGGCCCGAGCGCCACGGCTCCTCAGCTGACGCAGAAGCAGAAGGACGAGATCGCCCGCTCCTCCGGTCTCCCGCCGAAGCCCGACGCCGTCGAGCGAGCCAAGCTCATCCGGGCCCTGCAGGCGGCGGCGCCGGACGTGGTGCGCTACGAGGACAAGGCCGTGGACGCCGCGCGCAACCAGTGCATGGCGATCAACGGCAAGGCCAAGCGCCTCGATTGGCTCGCGTCCCAGCGCTTCACGTACAAGGACGTGACGACGACGGAAGAACAGGGCGCAAAGATCAACGACGCGCTGCGGGCGACGGGCTTCTGCAAGGTCTGACCCGTACACCAGGCCCGGCCGCACACTCAGCGGCCGGACTTTCGCATGCTCTTACAGGGGCCCGCACCGCAACGACACGCGAGCTGGCGTCGGGCAGCCCCCGGCATGAGGCCCGGCCGCGCACCCTCCTCGCGGTGAGGGCACTTGGGCATGAGCGGCGCAATGAGGGTGATCTTGGGAGTGAGGGCGTGTCGCGCACTGGTCCGCGGACCCGGCATGCCCGGAAACAACAGGCCCGCGCCATGCGGCCCTGACGCAGTTTCAGCCGCTCTGTGTCACAGAGACGTCACTGTGCATTCACCTCCCCTCCACGCGGCGCATGATGCTCCTTCAGCACACCCGCATCCCAGGGGAGAACATGCACACCCGCACCGCCATCGTCGCGCTCATCGCCAGTGCGAGCCTGCTCGCGCTCACCGGCTGCGAGGAGAACGACACGAGCACCAGCAAGGGCAAGCCCGCCGCAGAGCAGGACGCAGGCGGTGACACCAAGAAGGCCGCCCTGCCCGACATGAGCGGCAAGGGCCTGCAGTCCGCACAGGATCAGGCTCAGGAGGCCGGGTTCTACGGCCTCACCTCCCACGACGCGCTCGGCCGTGACCGCATGCAGGCCTTCGACCGGAACTGGAAGGTCTGCTCTCAGACCCCGAAGGCCGGCACTCACCCGACCGACACGAAGATCGACTTTGCGACGGTCAAACTGGAAGAGACCTGCCCGGGCAAGGACGCGGGTGCGGACGAGCCGAAGGCGGCGGGGGCGACGATGCCCAGCTTCCAGGGCAAGGCGGTCAAGGTCGCGCGCGGCGCCCTCGATTCCGGGACGAGCATCACCGTCAACGACGCGTCCGGGCAGGACCGGATCATTTTCATGGAGTCGAACTGGAAGGTGTGCTCGCAGGAGCCCGCTGCGGGCGCCAAGCTCGACGGCCGACCTGTGACGCTCAGCGCGGCGAAGTTCGAAGAGTCCTGCTGATCCCCCCGTGGACCGGCCCGGCCACACCCGTGTGGTCGGGCCTTCGCACGCTCCGGTGGTGTCCATGGCGCGCCCCAAGACGAGCAAGGCTGCCTCGTCACCTCTAGGAGCGCGCTGAGATCACTCGCCTCCAGGGCGAGTGCCACGACCGCAACGAGATCGCGCGCTTCACGCTCCACTCGCCGCGCACGGTGTCAGTGATCTGCGCCGACGAACGCCTCGTCTTCGACGTCACCATGACGGAGGCCACCTGGCACCGCGGTGCATCCGGGAAGCCTGACAAGGGTGGCGGGCCAGGGAAGGAGGGCGGCACCGGGCCAGCGGGGAAGAACGGGGTGGGGAAGTCGGGCAAGGACGGCGAGGCGGGCGCGCCGGGCTCGGGCGGACCAGCTGGTCCATCGGGGCCGCAGGGTGAGCCCGGGACCCGCTGGCCCTCAGGACAAGCGAGGGCCGGCAGGATGGGTCCCGCCGGGGAGCGCGGCCCGGCCGGACCGTCCTGTCCTGACGTTTACAGCCTCAAGCCGCCGGCCGATGACCCGGACGCGCTGGTGTGCCGTCGCGACGGCGCCCCCTACCCGGAGCCGGGCAACTCACCGGCTCCTCAGGCCGCGCTCGATCCGGCGCGCCGCCAGAACCCATGGCACAGGCCCTCTTCCGCCTTCGGGCGGAAGGGGGGCTCTTCGTCATGCCCCGGCGCGGTCAAGAGCGTCGATGGCATTCACGATGAGGCCGCGGGCGTCGGCGCCATACACGGCCAGTTCGGTGAGCCTTGCGAACGCCCGCAGGTAGATGTCCAGCTCACCGGGAGCCGTAACGGTCACCTTCGCCGCCAGAAGCTCCACATGGATCCGTGAATCATCGAAGACCGTGAACTGTTCGAGCGGCCACATGACACCGTCCCGCGCGACTGCGGCCGGGATGACACCGAGCGACATGGATGGGAGCGTCATCGCGGCGAGCAGGTTGCCGAGCTGGCCCGCCATCACATCCTGGTCGCCGACCCGGTGGTGGAGGACGTTCTCCTCGATCAGCGTCGCGAAGCGGTGGCCGCCTTCATGGATGACCCGGCTGCGGTGCATGCGGACATCGACCGCCTCCCGCACGTCGTCCGGGGTCCCGCGGAAGCCCGCGATCGTGCTCATCAGCGCTGTCGCGTAGCCAGGGGTCTGCAAGTATCCGGGCATCACGTGGGAGGCGTACACACGAAAGAGCCGGGTGCGCTCGTACAGCTTGGTGGATGCCTCGGCCAGCTGCTTCATGCCCGACCGCTGGAGCCTCTTCCATTGCAGGTACATGGAGTCGGCCTGCCGGTTCGCTGCGACAAGATCGGCCGCCTCGCCATCGGCGCCGCAGGCCACGGACCACGCGCGGATGTCTGCGTCGGCGGGGGCTGTAACTGCGTTCTCGATCCTTGAAGACTTCGCGACGGACCAGCCGCACCGACGCGCGAGTTCCTTGCTGGTGATCCCCGCATCAAGGCGTAGCTCCCGCAGCCGAGCTGCGAGAGCTGCGCGCGCTTCCTGCACGCTGGACGTGGGGAATTGAGACATGCTGGGCTACTTGACCTCGTACTGGTCGTGCGGAACGGCCCGCTCCCAGATGGCTTCGTAAGCGGCCGCGTGCGGGCCGACCACGAACGGGTCGTCACACAGCTCTTTGTTGATCCATTCGCCATCGCCCGAGAAGTGGTGGACGCGCATGAGCCGTCCGTCGAAGATCCACAGGTCGCTGCCCGGCAGGAGTAGGTCCCAGGCTCGGTGTCGCGGAAGCCAGCGCACATCCTCACCGGCCTCAACGTTGGCGCGGGTCTGGTAGTGCTCCCACCGGATGTAGTCGGTAACCGGTTCGGACACGATACGGACGCGACGGACAGCAACGCCGCGGGCAACCGCATCCGCGATGTTCTGGTGGAACGGCCGCCACCAGGACGCTCGGTCGGTCCAGTCGACGCGTTGCCCGGCCTGCCAGTCCTCGAAGCGGGGGTTGCTGAAGTAGGCGTCGCGCATCTCCAGATGGACAGCCGACTTCCCGGTGTTGGCGAGGAGTTCAGAGAACTCCGGGATCGAGTTCATCGCAGGCCTTCCTGATGATCGGGATCATCCGTCTCGGGATCCGGATGATGGTCTCGCCGGGCGGGATCGGTGCACGAGCCGGGGAGAGGGCATCGCACGTGACGCGCGTCTCGTTGTCCGTCTTGTAGCTCTGGATCAGCAGGTCCCCCGCGTTCGCGTCCACCCAGACGGTTGGGCATCCGTCCTCGTCCGTCTCTGGGTCGATCCCGACAAAGTGAATGTTCATGAGGGCTGGCCTCCCGCGCTAGTCGGTTGCAGCGACTTACATCACCGTCGTGGACCCCGGTTACGGTGTCAAGGGCGCGTGCTCGCCATGGCCAGGAGCATTCAACTGCCCTGTAATTCGGTGCAACTTCCTAGCCGCGACGCACATAACGGTCCTAACGTCAGTCGGCACAACGAAGGCCCTGGCAGCCGCGCTAACGACCCCAGGGCGTGGCCGACTGATGAGGAGTCGACATGGGCGAGAGTACGGGGCGCACGCTGCGCCCGAGGAGTGGTCCTCCCGAGTCGGCGGATGCCATGTCTGACTGGCTGGCGCACGCCCAGCGCGCCATCGAACAGGCCCGGCGCGAATGGGCTGACACCGGCGTGGCCCTTTTGCCGCTCGGCCGGCGATTCGACGCGGCCCGCCTCCCTGCGCAGCTCATCCTCGCGACCGTGGGCATGTGCGATCCGCTGGAGGTAACCGAACGCCTCCACCGGTTCCTCAACGGCCCCGTCCTCTTCGACGGCCGCCTCATGGGCGGCACCTTCTACGCCCTCATGCGGCCCAGCCCCGGACAGCCGTGGAAGCACCAGGCCGCCGCACCTCGCCTCAGCACGGGCACCTACCTCGGCGTCCCGAAGATCGGCCGCACGAAGCCGCCCGGCACGCACTGGGTGGCGCCCCCGCGGTTCCCGGGCGACCTGTGCGAACCCGCCACCGTCGAGGCCCTCATCGGCTTCGGACTCCGCATCACCCAGGAGGCTGAGCAGTGACCCCGCGGGCCGGGGTCCCGGAGTTGGACCCGGTGGAGATCGGCCAGGCGGTGGTCAAGCACACCTACGACTGCCCCACGTGCAAGTCCATCGGCCGCATCTGCGCGAAGGGCCGCCGCCTGCGCCGCACCCTGAAAGCCGGCGGCGAGCCCGCCATGCGGCGCGTGAACGGCGGCCCGGGATGAGCGAGGGCACACGGTTCTGCCGGCACTGCAACGCGCCGATCAACGGTGGCCGGTCACGCACGACGGTCGCCCAAGTCCCCTCTCGTCCGGCGGCGTGACCGTCGTCCCGCACAACACCTGCCGTGCTCATCCGGAATTTCCTCTGTCGCGTCGGGGATTCCCATGCAGGCCAGTTTCGATCTGCTCGCCGACCGTCTCGCGGGCAAGACCGTCCTCGTCACCGGCGGCGCCGGACTCATCGGCAGCCGCATCACCGCCCACCTGCGCTCACTCGGCGCCCGATGGACGCCATCGGCAGCAACATCACCGGCACACAGACCGTTCTGGACGCGGTCGCCGCCAGCGACCGGATTCACCGCATGGTGTTCGTGTCCTCCGCCAGTGTCTCGGCACGCTCCTGTCGGGTGCCCGGCTCGGCTCAGCGTCCCCGGACCGCCGGCTGCTGCTGGGTTATGCAGTGGATTCCCCCGCCCCCGGCGAAGATCGTGCGGGCGTCGACGAGGGTTACCGTGCGGTCGGGGAAGAGGCCGCGGAAGATGCCGGCCGCCAGCTCGTCGTTCGGGTCGCCGAAGGCGCACAGGACGACGCCGCCGTTGCACAGGTAGTGGTTGATGTAGGAGTAGTCGACCCAGCCCTCGTCGTCCTTGACAACGGTCGGCGCCGGCACCTCGACGATCCGCAGGGTGCGGCCGCGGGCGTCCGTCTGGCCCGTGAGGGTCGCGATGATCTCCTTGCTGACCTCGAAGTCGGGGTGCGCCGGGTCGCGCTGGGAGTGGACGAGCACGACGCCGGGCGCGGCGAAGGCGGCGACGATGTCGACGTGGCCGAGGGTGCCGTAGCCGTGGCCGGGGTAGTCGGCGGTGAGGCCGCGCGGCAGCCAGATCGCCTTGGTGGTGCCGAGCTGCGCGTGGATCTCCGCCTCGACCTCCGCCTTGGTCAGGCCGGGGTTGCGCTCGGGGCCGAGCTGGACGGTCTCGGTGAGCAGAACGGTGCCCTCGCCATCCACGTGGATGCCGCCGCCCTCGTTCACGAGGGTCGAGGGGTACGTACGGGCTCCGGCGAGGTCGGCGACGTACGCGCCGATCTTGGAGTCGTGGTCCCAGCGGGCCCACTCCTGGGCGCCCCAGCCGTTGAACGTCCAGTCGACGGCTGCCAGTTGCCCCTTGCCGTCGGTGAGGAAGGTCGGGCCGATGTCCCGCATCCAGGCGTCGTCCAGGTCGCGTTCCACCACCTCGAGGTCCGGGCCGAGGAGTTCGCTCGCGTACGCGGACTGGGCGGGGCCGCAGACCACGGTGACCGGTTCGAAGCGGCGTACGGCGCGGGCGACGTTCGCCCAGGCCAGGCGGGACTCGTCGAGACCCTCGGGGTCGTCGAAGGTGGGGTTGGGGCACGGCCACGCCATCCAGGTGCGCTCGTGCGGGGCCCACTCGGCGGGCATGCGGAAGCCGTCGGCGGCAGCAGACATGAGGTACACCTTCAGAGGAAGTAGAGGCGGTTGAGGGGGACGGAGTCGGCGGGTTCGGAGCGGACCGGGTCGCCGTCGAGGGTGACGAGGCCGGTCTCCTGGTGCACGTCGACGGCTCCGGTACGGGAGTTCAGGCGCAGGTCGGCCGGGCCGATGCCCCGGGTGCCGCGCACCGCGACCCGGCGGCGGCGGGTCGGCATCGAGTCGTCGCCCTGGTCGACGGCGGCCCGCGCGACGAACGCCACGGAGATGTCGGCGGGCACGGCGCCGTGGGCGCCGAACAGCGGGCCGAGGACGAGGGGTTCGCAGGTGTCGGTCGCGGCGTTCGGGTCGCCGGTGACGCCGTAGGCGGGGAAGCCGGCCTTGAGGACGAGCTGCGGCTTGGCGCCGAAGTACTCGGGGCGCCACAGCACGATGTCGGCCAGCTTGCCGACCTCGAGGGAGCCGACCTCGTGCGCGAGGCCGTGCGCGAGGGCGGGGTTGATGGTCAGCTTGGCGATGTAGCGCAGGACGCGCGCGTTGTCGTCGTACGGGCCGTCGCCCTCCATGGGGCCGAGCTCCGCCTTCATCTTGCCGGCCATCGCGAAGGTGCGGCGCACGGTCTCGCCGGCGCGGCCCATGCCCTGCGCGTCGGACGACGTGATGCCGATGGCGCCCAGGTCGTGCAGCACGTCCTCGGCGCCCATCGTGCCCGCGCGGATGCGGTCGCGGGCCATGGCGGCGTCGCCCGGCAGGTCCGTCTTCAGGTCGTGGACGGAGACGATCATGCCGTAGTGCTCGGCGACGGCGTCCCGGCCGAAGGGCAGGGTGGGGTTGGTGGAGGAGCCGATGACGTTCGGGACGCCCGCCATCTTCAGGACGTTCGGCACGTGGCCGCCGCCGCAGCCCTCGATGTGGAAGGCGTGGATCGTGCGCCCTTCGAGGACCTTCAGGGTGTCCTCGACCGACAGGCACTCGTTCAACCCGTCGCTGTGCAGCGCCACTTGGACGTCGTGCTCCTCGGCGACGCGCAGCGCGGTGTCCAGGGCGCGGGTGTGCGCGCCCATGTCCTCGTGCACCTTGAAGCCGCACGCGCCGCCCTCGGCGAGCGCCTCGACCAGCGGGGCGTCGTGCGAGGACGAGCCGCGGCCGAGGAAGCCGATGTTGACCGGCCAGGCGTCGAAGGCGTTGAAGGCGTGGCGCAGCGCCCAGGGCGAGTTGACGCCGACGCCCCAGACCGGCCCGAACTCCTGGCCGATGATCGTGGTGACGCCGGAGGCGAGGGAGGCCTCCATGATGCGGGGCGAGAGGAGGTGGACATGGGTGTCCACGGAGCCGGCGGTGGCGATCAGGCCCTCTCCCGACACGATGGACGTGCCGGTGCCGACCACGACGTCCACGCCGTCGAGGGTGTCCGGGTTGCCCGCCCGCCCGATGGCGTGGATGCGGCCTTCCCTGATGCCGATGGACACCTTGCGGATGCCCTGCACGGCGTCGATGACGACGACGTTGCTGATGACGACGTCGCAGGTGTCGCGGACGGCGGCGGCCTTCAGGTGCAGCCCGTCGCGGGCGGTCTTGCCGAACCCGGCGAGGAATTCGTCGCCGTACTTCTGGGCGTCGGACTCGACGCGGATCGTCAGCCCGGAGTCGCCGAGCCGGACGTGGTCGCCGGCGCGGGGGCCGTGCGTGGCGGCGTACTCGTACGGGGTGAGGCGGCGCGGTGCGGCGGGGTGTCCTCCGGGTCGGCTCATCGCTCGCCCTCCTGATCGCCCTGATCGGTCGTTCCCGGCACGCCGGTGGCTCGGTCTGACGTCCCCGGTATGCCGGTGGCCCGGGCGGCCGTCCCCGGTATGCCGGTGGCCCGGGCGGCCGTCCCCGGTATGCCGGTGGCCCGGGCGGCCGTGCCCGGTATGCCGTCGGCCCGCTCGGTCGCTCCCGGTACGCCGTCGATCCGCTCGGTCGCTCCCCCTACGCCCTCGGCCCGGGCGGTCGTCCCCGGTACGCCGAGGTAGCCGCAGGCGGCCGCGCGGCGCAGGGCCTCTTCGCGGGTGCCGGGTGCGTCCAGCGGGCCGTCGACCAGTCCGGCGAAGCCGATGGCGATCCGCGCGCCGCCGATCGGCACCAGGCCGACCTCGGCGCTCTCGCCGGGGCCGAAGCGGACGGAGGACCCGGCGGGCACGGCCAGGCGCAGCCCGTAGGCGGCGGCGCGGTCGAAGTCGAGCCGGGGGTTGGCCTCGAAGAAGTGGAAGTGCGAGGTCACGGAGACGGGCACGGTGGCGGTGTTGCGCACGGTCAGGGTCACGACGGGCTCGGGGTCCTCGTGCGCGGGGCCGGGCAGCAGCGCGCCGGGCGCCCGGTCGCCGAGGCCGGCGCCGATGGGGTCGGAGACCACCGCGAGGCGGGAGCCGTCGTCGAAGACGGCTTCCACGTGCACCTCGGTCACCACGTCCGCGACGCCGGGCAGGACGTCGTCCGGGCCGAGGACGGCACGCGCCCGCTCGATGGCCTCGGCGAGCCGGACGCCGTCGCGGGCGGCCTCGCAGACCGTGTCGGCGATCAGCGCGGTCGCCTCCGGCACGTTGAGTCTCAGGCCGCGCGCCTTGCGGGCCCTGGCGAGCTCGGCGGCCCCGAAGAGCAGCAGCCGGTCGCGTTCGGTGGGCGTGAGTCGCACGCGCCGTACCTCCCTGTTCCAACCTTCAGCGCCGATCTTTAGAGCAGCACTCTAAACACTCTAACGGCGAAATCCGCGTGCGGGAAGGATTGACGGGGGCAGGTACGACAGGTCACATTGAGCGCTGCTCAAACAACGGGGCAACCATCGGGACCAAGCGAGCGTCAGGGGCACCCTCATGCCGATAGAACAGCGCGGAGTCGACACCATCCCGGACGGGGAACGCACCAGCGGCCCCCGCGACCTCGTGTCGATCCTCATCGGCTCCAACCTCTGCCTGGGGGTGATCGTCTTCGGCTGGCTGCCGGTGTCGTTCGGCCTCGGCTGGTGGGAGTCGGTCAGCGCGGTGGTGGCGGGCACGGTGCTCGGCACCGCGCTCACCGCGCCGCTCGCCCTGGTGTCCCTGCGCACCGGGACGAACCTCTCGACCTCCTCCGGGGCCCAGTTCGGCGTGCGCGGCCGGCTCGTCGGCTCGGTCGTCGGCCTGCTGCTCTCGCTCGGCTACACCGCGCTGACCGTCTGGATCGGCGGCGACGTGATGGTGGGCACGCTGCACCGCCTGCTCGGGATGCCGGCCGGCGGCTTCTCGTACGGCGTGGTCTACGCCCTGCTCGCCGCCGCCACCGTGGTCGGCGCCGTCTTCGGCTACCGCGTGCTGCTGCGCCTGTCCCGGATCCTCGCCTTCGGCATGACGGCGCTGCTGATCCTCGGCGTCGTCGCGTACGCCCCCGACTTCACGACCTCGGCGCTGCCCGGCGCGGGCGGCCATCTGCTCGGCTCGTTCTGGCCTACCTGGCTGCTCGCCCTGGTCGCGGCGGGACTGTCGGGCCCCATCGCCTTCATCACCCTGCTCGGCGACTACACCCGCTACGTCTCCCCCGCCCGGCACAGCTCGCGCGCGGTGCTCGGCGCGGCCTGGGCGGGGCTGCTCGCGGGGCTGCTGATCCCGCAGCTCTTCGGCACGTTCACGGCGTACGCGGCGCGCGCCGCCCTCGACTATGCCGGGGGCCTCATCGACGCCTCCCCCACCTGGTACCTCGTGCCGCTGCTGCTCGCCGCCTCGGCGGGCTCGGTCGGCAACGCGGGCCTGATGCTGTACTCGATGGGCCTCGACCTGGACGCGATCCTGCCCCGCGCCTCGCGCGCCCGCGCCACGTACACCGTCGCCGTCACCGCCACGGCCTGCGTCTTCGTGGGCCACTACGCGTGGCGGGCGCAGGACGCGATGACGGCGTTCGTGCTGCTGTTGACCGCCATCGGCACGCCCTGGGCCGTCATCACCCTGATCGGCTTCAGGCGCTGTCGCGGGGAGTACGACGCGCAGGCCCTCCAGGTCTTCAACCGCCGCGCCAAGGGCGGCGTCTACTGGTACCGCTCCGGCTGGAACGTCCAGGCGACCCTCGCGTGGGCGCTCGGCGCGGTGGTCGGTCTGCTCTCGGTCGCCCTCCCCACGTACGAGGGTCCGCTGCTGTCCCTGACCGGCGGGGTCGACTGCAGTTTCCTGCTGTCGGGGGTGGTGGGCGGTGTGACGTACGCGGCGCTGACCCGGCGGGCGCCGGCCGCGGCGCCGCTTCCGCTGGTGGAGGAGGAGACGGTGGCGGGCTGAGCGGGTGCCTTCCGGGGGTTGCCTTGTCCATTGCGGGTCGGATGCGGCTGGGCGCGCAGTTCCCTGCGCCCTTAGGGGGTTTCACGCGTCGCCCGCCTGGGCCGTGACGCACGTCAGGCGATGTCCAGGATCGCCTTGCCGTGGAGGCGGCGGGTGAGCAGGGTCTCGATCGCTTCCGGGGCCTTGTCCCAGGTGCCCCGCCAGGACGTGCCGGGGTCGAGCGTGCCCGCCGCCACCTGCTCCGCGAGCCAGGTCAGGTCCCGGGAGAGGCCCGAGCAGCCGAGCAGCTGGAAGTTGACGATCGAGCGGTCGTGGCGGCCCTGCTCCCCGTAGAGCGCCTTGAGCGGGAAGTGCTCCGGTTCGCCGCCGGCCTGCCCGACGGAGACGAGGGTGCCGTGCGGGCCCAACTGCTCGTACGCGGCCACCAGTTGCCGACCGCCGATCACGTCCACCACGCCGTCCACCGGGGCGCCGGCCGCCTCGGGCGTGGCGATGACCTCGTGGGCGCCGAGGGCCTTGAGCTGCTCGCCCCGCCCCTCGGGGTCGCCGGTCACCGCGATGACGTGTGCGCCGCCCCGCCGGGCGAGCTGCACCGCGTACCGTCCGACGCCGCCGGTCGCGCCGGTCACGAGCACGCGCCTGCCGAGGATCGGGCCGATCCGGTCCAGGGCGCGCAGGGCGCTGGCGCCCGCGACCGGCACGGTGCTGATCGCACCCAGGTCCGCGTCCTCGGGGACGACGCCGGTCCAGTCCGTGTCGGCGACCCGGTATTCGGCCCAGGCGCCGTCCCCGGCCAGGGTGACCACGGGGGTGCCCGCCGCCGGGCCCGAGCCGTCGGCGGCGGCCCGCTCCACGACACCGGCCGCGTCCCAGCCGAGCACCGCGCCCTCGGGGGCGCCCTCGATGCCCCACCGCACCTCGCCGTGGTTGAGGGAGGTCGCCCGTACGCGGATCAAGGCCTGGTGCGGGGCAGGCTCGGGGACGGGGGCCTCGCCGAGGCGGAGGCCGCCGGGGGCGGAGGGGTCGACGAGCAGTGCGCGCATGTGAGTTGCCTTTCGTCGTACGCCGAAGAAGGCCGTGGGCACCGTGGTCGGTCCCGGCCGCCGCAATAGTGCCACTGAGTGGCAGAAGCCTTCAAGAGGCATTCGCCTCCGCGCGGCCGCCGAGGGCTACACTGCCGGCATGGACGCGATGGACCTCGACCGGTTGCCCCTGCGGGAGCGCAAGAAGCTGCGGACGCGACAGGCGCTCGTCGACACGGCCCTGGAGCTGTTCACCGAGCGGGGCTTCGACGGGGTGACGCTCGACGCGCTGTGTGACGCGGTGGAGGTCAGCAAGCGGACGTTCTTCCGTACGTTCACCAGCAAGGAAGACGTGGCGATGGCGCCCACCCAGGATCTGTGGGGGGCGTTCCTGGAGGAGCTGGAGGACTGCGAACCGGTCGCGGGGCAGCCGCTGTTCGACGTGCTGCGGGACGCGCTGCTCGCGGCGATCGGGCGCATGCCGGCGGAGGGCTGGGCCCGGCGGGTGCTGCTCAGCCGGCGGCTCGCGGGGCGGACTCCGTCCATGGACGCGCACGGGCTCGCGTTCTGCGACCGTACGAGCCGGGCGGCGCTCGCGGTCGCCCGGCGCCGGTTCGCCCTGCCGGGCGGGGAGGAACTGCGGGCGCGGCTCGCCATCGATGTGCTGGTCGCGGCGTTCCACCGGGCGGTGGAGGCGTGGGCGGAGGGCCCCGCGCCCACCCGGGACCACCTTTCGTCAGCGCTGAGGGCCGCCTGCGACGCGGCCCCCGGAAGCCTCACCCTCGCGGTGCGGTAGCCCGGGCCCCAGGGAGCCTCACCCTCGCGGTGCGCTTGCCCGGGCCGGGCGGGAGCGGTTTTCCCCTGCGGGTCGCCGTGGGCCGGTCGCGCAGTTCCCCGCGCCCCTGACCGAGCCCCAGGCACCCCCCGCCCCCTGGCACCCCCAATAGGGGCGCGACGAAGGACCCCCCAGGGGCGCGGGGAACTGCGCGACCAGCCACCACGAACCCGCAGGCGACAGACAAGAGGACGGGCCTCGCGTCTACCGCGACGCGGGGCCCGTCCGGAAAACCGCCAAGGCCTCAGCCGAGGCCGTGCATCCAGCCATGGACGTCCTCGGACGTCCCCCGCTGGATGTCCAACAGGGCCTCCCGCAGCTTCATGGTGACCTCACCCGGCTCGCCCCCGCTCTGCTGCCACTCGCCCGCGTTGCACTTCACCGTGCCGACGGGCGTGATGACGGCGGCGGTGCCGCAGGCGAAGACCTCGGTGAGCGTGCCGTTCTCGGAGTCGGTCTTCCACTGGTCGATGGAGACGCGGGCCTCCCGCGACTCGTAGCCGAGGTCGCGGGCGACGGTGAGCAGCGAGTCACGGGTGATGCCGGCGAGCAGGGAGCCGGTCAGCGTGGGCGTGACGATCACCGGCTTCTCGCCGGCCGCGCCGCCGTACACGAAGTACAGGTTCATGCCGCCGAGTTCCTCGACCCACTTGTGCTCGACGGCGTCGAGGTAGGCGACCTGGTCGCAGCCCTTCGCCGCGGCCTCGGCCTGCGCGAGCAGCGACGCCGCGTAGTTGCCGCCGGTCTTGGCGTCGCCCATGCCGCCGGGCACGGCGCGCACGCGGTCCTCCGAGAGCCAGATGGAGACGGGCTTGACGCCGCCGGGGAAGTACGCGCCGGCGGGCGAGGCGATGACGACGAAGAGGTACTCGTTGGCGGGCTTGACGCCCAGGCCCACCTCGGTGGCGATCATGAACGGGCGCAGGTAGAGGGACTCCTCGCCACCATGCGCCGGGACCCACGCCTTGTCCTGCTGCACCAGGACGTCGCAGGCCTCGATGAACGTCTCGACGGGCAGCTCCGGCATGGCCAGGCGCCGGGCGGAGGCCTGGAAGCGGCGGGCGTTGGCGTCGGGGCGGAAGCTGGCCACGGAGCCGTCGGGCTGCCGGTAGGCCTTGAGGCCCTCGAAGATCTCCTGGGCGTAGTGCAGGACGTTCGTCGCCGGGTCGAGCGCCAGCGGGCCGTACGGCACGAGCTGGCCGTCGTGCCAGCCGCGGCCCTCCGTCCACTTGATCGTCACCATGTGGTCGGTGAAGTGGCGGCCGAATCCGGGGTTGGCCATGATCGCCTCGCGCTCGGCAGCGGCCAGCGGCGTCGAGGAGGGCTTGAGCTCGATGGTCGGCGTCGTCGTCATGAGTGCTTCGTCCTTCACGGTGTGATGGTGACGGACCGCGCTCACGCCCGTACCGAGCGGTACGAGGACGTCCGAGCTTCCCTGTCTTCACGGCCCCACGTTCGATTATCGCTCGTGGGGTCCCGAGGAGGAAACGGCATGAGTGCGGCCCGGGGGTCGATGGTGACACCCCGGGGCCGCATACGAGAAGCCGCCGGGTGTCTCACGAGACCCGGCGGCTTGTGTCGATCTTCGAGCTACCGGGTCAGCCCGCTACTCGTACGGCGAGGGCGTCGCCGATCTGCTCCGTGGTGCGCACGCTCTCCCCGCGCTCGGCGAGGTCGGCGGAGACCGCGGTCTCGATGCGGGCGGCCTCGGACTCGTACCCGAGGTGGCGCAGCAGGAGGGCGACGGACAGGACGGTGGCCGAGGGGTCGGCCTTGCCCTGGCCGGCGATGTCCGGCGCCGAGCCGTGCACGGGCTCGAACATGGAGGGGAACTCGCGGCTCGGGTTGATGTTGCCGGAGGCCGCGACGCCGATGCCGCCGGAGACGGCCGCGGCGAGGTCGGTGATGATGTCGCCGAAGAGGTTGTCGGTGACGATCACGTCGAAGCGGCCGGGGTCTGTGACGAGGTAGATCGTCGCGGCGTCGACGTGGATGTAGTCGGTGGTGACCTCGGGGAACTCCTTGGCCACCCGGTTGAAGACGTTCGTCCACAGGTGGCCCGCGTAGGCGAGGACGTTGTTCTTGTGGACCAGCGTCAGCTTCTTGCGCGGGCGGGCCTGCGCGCGGGCGAAGGCGTCCCGGACCACGCGCTCCACGCCGAAGGCGGTGTTGACGGAGACCTCGGTGGCGACCTCGTGCGGGGTGCCGGTGCGGATCGAGCCGCCGTTGCCCGTGTAGGGGCCCTCGGTGCCCTCGCGCACGACGATGAAGTCGATCTCGGGCTGGCCCTTGAGCGGGGTCGCGACGCCCGGGAGCAGCTTCGAGGGGCGCAGGTTGACGTGGTGGTCGAAGAGGAAGCGGAGCTTAAGCAGGAAGCCGCGCTCCAGGACGCCGGAGGGGACCGAGGGATCGCCGATCGCGCCGAGGAGGATCGCGTCGTGCCGCTTGAGGGCTTCGACGTCGGCGTCGGTGAGGGTCTCACCGGTCGCGTGGTACCGCTTGGCGCCGAAGTCGTACTCCGTGGTCTCCAGCTTCACATCCTGCGGGAGGACCGCGCCGAGGACCTTGAGTCCCTGGGCCACGACTTCCTGGCCGATGCCGTCACCGGGGATCACTGCGAGATTGAGGATGCGAGAGCTAGCCGACATGCGGGCAGCCTACTCTCCGTCCCAGGGGATGACATGCGGTGTCCGGCATGCGGACAGTCGTCTGGCGGACGGGTGCTGTTCATCCCCGCGTGGGGCGGGAGTTGGCATCCACTGGGAACTTTCCTGCCATGGACACACCGAAGGTCGGCATACCGGAGCCGCTGGCGTCCCGCATGAGCATGCCGGAGCAGCACGCCTACCTGCGCTCGAAGCTCTCCCGGCGCCGGGTGCTCGCCCGTTCGTTCGCCGCGGCCGGCACGGCGGGCGGCCTCGGCCTGCTGGCGGGCGGTTCGGGCGGCGCGTACGGCGGAGGCCCGCGGGTGGCGGTCGCCTCGTCCGCCGGGCGGGCGCGGGTCGACGGCGCTCTGGTCGCCCCCTTCGGGCGGCATCTGGCGTTCGGGGCCGATCCGAGGACGCAGATGAGGATCTCCTGGCAGGTGCCGCTGGCCGTCCGGTCCCCCTATGTGCGGGTGGGGCCGCGGCCCTGGGAGCTGAGCCAGAAGATCGAGGCCGAGGTGCGCGACCTGCACACCCCCTCGCTGTCGAAGAAGCTGCCCGCCGTCGAGCAGTACTACCTGCACGCCGCGCTCGACGGACTGCGGCCCGGCACGACGTACTACTACGGCGTCGGCCACGACGGTTTCGACCCGGCCTCGCCCGGACGGCCGGCGACGATCGGCTCGTTCCGGACCGCGCCCGAGCGGCCGGAGACCTTCGTCTTCACGGCCTTCGGTGACCAGGGCGTCGGCCACCACGCGCTCGCCATCGACCAGGTGCTGCTCGGCCAGAACCCGTCCTTCCATCTGCACGCGGGCGACCTCTGCTACGCGGACACCACCGGGCACGGCAAGGAGTCGGACACCTACGACGCGCGCGTGTGGGACACCTTCCTCGCACAGACGGAATCGGTCGCGAAGTCGGTGCCGTGGATGGTCACGACCGGCAACCACGACATGGAGGCGTGGTACTCGCCGAACGGCTACGGCGGGCAGGCGGCGCGCTGGTCGCTCCCCGACAACGGCTTCGACCCGCGTGAGGCGCCGGGCGTCTACTCCTTCACCTACGGCAACGTCGGCGTCGTCGCGCTGGACGCCAACGACGTGTCGTACGAGATCCCGGCCAACCGCGGCTACTCCGACGGCCGCCAGACCGCCTGGCTCGACCGGCGGCTCGGTGAGCTGCGGGCGGCCGAGGGCATCGACTTCGTGGTCGTCTTCTTCCACCACTGCGCGTACTCGACGTCGACGCACGCCTCCGACGGCGGGGTGCGTGACGCGTGGCTGCCGCTGTTCGCCCGGCACCGGGTGGACCTGGTGATCAACGGCCACAACCACGTCTACGAACGCACCGACGCCATCAAGAACGGCGAGGTCGGCAGGCCCGTGCCGGTCGGCGCGTCGACCGATCCGGCGCGCGACGGCATCGTGTACGTCACCGCGGGCGGCGGGGGCAAGGACCTCTACGGCTTCGGCCCGGGGGTGAAGGACAGCCACGAGGGCGCGGTCCACGACCACGACTCCGTCGCGACCTTCCGCTGGACGAAGTCGCGCCATGCCGCCCCGGAGACGGTCGAGTGGTCCCGGGTGCGCTACACCGGCTTCTCGTTCCTCGCGGTGGAGGTGACGGCCGGCGCGCGCCCCAGGATGTCGGTCTCCGCGCTCGCCGGGAACGGCGAGCGCGTCGACCACTTCGAGGTCGTGCGCGGCGCTCAGTGACCGGTCTTGCCGCCGTTGTCCCTGCGGTCGAGGGCGCGCTGGAGGGCGGCGGCGGCGTTCTTGCGCTCGGAGTCGCTCGTGCGGGAGAGGTGACGGACTCGGCGGGCGGTCTTCTCGGCCATGGGAGATCCACTCCTTGGAACAAAGGCAGAATATTGGCGAGACTCCCCCACTGCGCTCATGGGCACGGGGGGACCCCCAGGAGGCGGGGAGCGGGGAGCGGCAGGGTTCGCCTGCGCCAGGGCTCCGGCTCACGGCCGCCATTCGCTTGATCAAGCGAGACGTTCGGCTCCTACCAAGCTAGGCGAATACGGAGCGCCTGTCTCCACGATTACTCGGACTTCCTACTATCTGAGACGGGCGCTTCACACGTATGCCGCTCCCCGCTCACGGACCAGGCGAAGCCCATCGGGCGCCCGGGGCGCCCCACCTGCGTCCCACCGCGCCCCACCGCGCCCCTAGAACACGTCCCCGTCGCGCCAGTCGATGAGCAGCGCGTGCTCCGGGTCCAGTGCGGCGCCGCCCCACAGCAGCGGCGGCTCCTCGTCCGGCATGAGGGCCGGGCCCGTCGGACCGAGCGTGCCGACGGGGCCCTTCCACGGCGTCCAGCCGCGCCGCAGGTAGAGCCCCTGCCCCTCGTCGGACGCCGACAGGGCGCCCATGTCGTACGCCCGCTCGACGACCCGCTCCAAGGCGCCCATCACCAGGCCGCCGAGGCCTCGGCGCTGCCGGTCGGGGCGCACGGCGACCGCCTCGACGTAACCGACGCGCAGCGAACGGCCCGCGTGCAGGACGCGGCGCTGGACCACGGAGCCGTGCGCGACCAGGGCGCCCGCGCCGTCGTGGACCAGGGCGTGCACGCCGCCGAGGCCGTGGTCCCAGTCCTGGTCGCTGAAGTCGCCGTCGAAGGCCTGGTCGAGCAGGGCGCGGGCGGCACCCAGATCGCCGGGTGTCAGCTCGCTCGTGTGGCTCGTGCGCAGGATGCTTTCCGTCACCCCGCCAGCGTAACCAAGCCGCAGGGAAGCGCAATTGGTCTGCACCATGGCGCGGACGGGCTCCCGCGCAGCACAATCGGAGCCATGTCTGAGACCCAGCAGCAGCGAGAGTGGACCCCCATCCACGGCGAGCCCTACCGCTCGGTGCCCTACCGGCCCGAGCGCATGCCCGAGGCCCAATCCCTGGTCCGGGCGGCGGAGTTGCGGGAGCGGATGCGGGAGCGGCGCACGGTACGGCAGTTCGCGCCGGACCCGGTGCCCGCGCAGGTGATACGGGACGCCATCGCGTGCGCGGCCACCGCGCCGTCCGGCGCGCACCAGCAGCCGTGGACGTTCGTCCTCGTCCAGGACCCGCAGATCCGCCGCCGCATCCGCGAGGCCGCCGAGCACGAGGAGCGGATCTCCTACGACGGCCGGCTCGGCGAGGAGTGGCTCGCGGCCCTGCGCCCCATCGGCACCGACGAGGTGAAGCCGCACCTGACGGACGCGCCCGCGCTCATCGTCGTCTTCCAGCAGCGGTACTGGCTGGGCGAGGACGGCACCAAGCACAAGCACTACTACGTCGACGAGTCGGTCGGCATCGCGGTGGGGATGCTGCTGTCCGCGCTGCACCTGTCCGGTCTCGCCGCGCTGATCCACACCCCGAGCCCGATGCGGTTCCTGTCCCAGGTCCTTGGCCGCCCCGAGAACGAGAAGGCGTTCGCGGTGATCCCCGTGGGCTACCCGGCGCCGGACTGCGAGGTCCCCGACCTGGTGCGCAAGTCGCTGGACCAGGTGCTCGTGGAGGTCTGAGCGAGCCCCGGGAAACGCCCGCCACGCGGGCCGCCGGGCCGATCGAGGACTTCTCGGCCCGGCGGCCCACCGCCCGGGTACGGTCGGGATCATGAACGCAACTCCCTCCCGCAGGACCCTCCTTGGCGCGGCGGCCGCCACGCCCGTCTTCCTCTCGGTGCCCGGCGCCGCCCACGCGGCGCCCGCCGACGACGCCCGGCGGCGGCTGCGCGCCCTGGAGAAGAGCTATCCGGGCCGCATCGGCCTGCACGCCCTGCACACCGGTACCGGCGAAACCCTCGGCCACCGCGCCGGCGAACGCTTCGCCATCGCCTCGACGTTCAAGGTGCTGGCCGCCGCCGCGATCCTGCGCCGGACGCGCGAGGCGGAGCCCGGACTGCTCGACACCCTGATCAGGTACGGGCGGGGCGACATCGTCGCGGCCTCGCCGAGGACGGAGCTGCACCTCGCGACCGGCATGACGGTCCGGGAGCTGTGCGACGCGACCATCACGTACAGCGACAACACGGCGGCGAACCTCATGCTGCGCAGGCTCGGCGGCCCGCACGCCATCACCGCGTTCGCCCGCTCGCTCGGCGACAGGCGCACCCGCCTCGACCGGTGGGAGCCCGCGCTCAACACCAACATCCCCGGCGACCCGCGCGACACGACGACCCCGGCGGCCATGACCGCGAACCTGCGCGCGCTGGTCCTCGGCGACGCCCTCGACCCGCGCGACCGCGACCAGCTCGTCCGCTGGCTCCTGGAGAACACCACCGGCGACAAGCGGATCCGGGCCGGGCTGCCCGCCGGGTGGCGGGTCGGCGACAAGACCGGCTCGCCCGCGTACGGCGGGGTCAACGACGTCGCCGTGGCCTGGCCCCCGAACGGCGGGGCGCCCCTGATCATCTCCGTGTTCACCACGCGCCTCGACCCGGACACCCCGGGCGAGGACCGCATCGCGGCCGACATGGCCCGCATCGCCGTCGACGCGCTCGTCGGACCCCGGGCATGACACCGCCTCCGACCGGGGTGGGGCCCGGGTCGGAGGCGGGGTTCAGGGGTGGGCCGCACGGCCCGGGGGCGTCAGCCCATGTGCGGGTAGCCGTACTCGGTCGGCGGGACCAGCGTCTCCTTGATGGCGCGGGTCAGCGTCCACCGCTGGAGGTTCTGCGGGGCGCCCGCCTTGTCGTTGGTGCCGGAGGCGCGGCCGCCGCCGAAGGGCTGCTGGCCGACGACGGCGCCGGTCGACTTGTCGTTGATGTAGAAGTTGCCCGCGGCGTAGCGCAGCTTCTCCATCGTGTACGCGGCCGCCGCGCGGTCGTTGGCGATGACCGAGCCGGTGAGCGCGTAGTCCGAGACCGACTCCATCTGGGTCAGCATCTCGTCGTACTTGTCATCCTCGTAGACGTGCACGGCGAGGAACGGACCGAAGTACTCGGTCGTGAAGACCTCGTTGGCCGGGTCCGAGCACTCGACGACGGTCGGGCGCACGAAGTAGCCGACCGAGTCGTCGTAGGTGCCGCCCGCGACGATCGTGCAGGCGTCGTCCGCCTTGGCGCGGTCGATGGCCGCCTTGTTCTTGGCGAACGCGCGCTCGTCGATGACGGCGCCGATGAAGTTCGACAGGTCGGTGACGTCACCCATCTTGATGCCGTCGACCTCGGCCGCGAACTCCTCCTTGAAGCCGGAGTTCCAGATGGAGGCCGGGATGTACGCGCGCGAGGTGGCGGAGCACTTCTGGCCCTGGTACTCGAAGGAGCCGCGGGTCAGCGCGGTCTTCAGGATCGCGCGGTCGGCGCTCGGGTGGGCGACGACGAAGTCCTTGCCGCCGGTCTCGCCGACGAGGCGCGGGTAGGTGCGGTACTTCGCGATGTTCTCGCCGACCGTCTTCCACAGGTGCTGGAAGGTCGGGGTCGAGCCGGTGAAGTGGATGCCGGCCAGGTCGCGGTGGTGCAGGGCGACCTCGGAGACCGCGATGCCGTCGCCGGTGACGAGGTTGATGACGCCCTTGGGCAGGCCCGCCTCCTCCAGGAGCTGCATGAGCAGCACGGCGGCGTGCGTCTGCGTCGGGGACGGCTTCCACACGACCACGTTGCCCATCAGGGCCGGGGCGGTCGGGAGGTTGCCCGCGATGGCGGTGAAGTTGAACGGCGTGATCGCGTAGACGAAGCCCTCCAGCGGGCGGTGGTCCAGGCGGTTCCAGACGCCGGTGGCGTTCGCCGGGGGCTGCTCGGCGAGCAGGTCACGGGCGTACTTGACGTTGAAGCGCCAGAAGTCGACCAGCTCGCAGGGGGTGTCGATCTCGGCCTGCTGGGCGGTCTTCGACTGGCCGAGCATCGTGGAGGCGGCCAGCGTCTCGCGCCAGGTGGTGGAGAGCAGCTCGGCGGCGCGCAGGATGATCGCGGCGCGGTCGTCGAAGGACATCGCGCGCCAGGCCGGGGCGGCGGCCAGGGCGGCGTCGATCGCGTCCTGCGCGTCCTGCTGGGTGGCGCCGCGGCCGTGGCCGATGACGGCCTTGTGGTTGTGCGGCTGCACGACCTGGAAGGGCTCGCCGCCGCCGAGGCGCTTGACGCCGCCGATGGTCATCGGCAGCTCGATGGGGTTCTCGGCCAGCTCCTTGAGCTTGGCCTCCAGGCGGGCCCGCTCCGGGGAACCGGGGGCGTAGCCGTGGACCGGCTCGTTGACCGGGGCGGGGACCTGAGTGACGGCGTCCATGAGTTCCGTGTCTCCTTATGAGGGTCGAGGGGGTGGGAGCTCAGCCCTGGGTTCAGTCCTTGGTGAGGATGGAGCGGGCGAAGAAGAGGAGGTTCGCCGGCTTCTCCGCGAGGCGGCGCATGAAGTAGCCGTACCAGTCGGTTCCGTAGGCGGTGTACACGCGCATCCGGTGGCCCTCGGCGGCCAGCCGCAGGTGCTCGTCGCCGCGGATGCCGTACAGCATCTGGAATTCGTACTCGTCCAGTTTGCGCCCGGCGCGCCGGGCCAGCTCCTGCGCGATGGCGATCAGGCGCGGGTCGTGGGACCCGATCATCGGGTACCCCTCGCCCTCCATGAGGATGCGCAGGACGCGGACGTACGCCTTGTCGATCTCGGCCTTGTCCTGGTACGCGACCTCGGCGGGCTCCTTGTAGGCGCCCTTCACGATGCGCACGCGGCTGCCGTTGGCGGCCAGGCGCCGGGCGTCGGCCTCGGTGCGGTACAGGTAGGCCTGGATCACGCAGCCGGTCTGCGGGAAGTCCTCGCGCAGCGCGTCGTGGATGGCGAACATCGAGTCGAGGGTGGTGTGGTCCTCGGCGTCCAGGGTGACCGTGGTGCCGATGGCGGCGGCGGCCTCGACCACGGGCCGGACGTTGGCGAGGGCCAGCTCGTGGCCGCCCTCCAGCGCCTGGCCGAACATGGAGAGCTTCACGGACATCTCGGCCCGGGTGCCGAGGCCCAGGTCCTTCAGGCGCTCGATCAGCTCCAGGTAGGCGTCGCGGGCGGCGTGGGACTGCTCGACGGTGGTGATGTCCTCGCCCACCACGTCCAGGGTGACCTCGAGGCCCTTGTCGGTGGCGTCGACGACGACCGGCACGACCTCGTCGACGCTCTCGCCGGCGATGAACCGGGCGACGACCTGCTTGGTGCCGGGGGCCGCCGAGACGAAGCGGCGCATCTTGTCGCTGCGTGACGCGGCGAGGATCACGGGACCCAGCACGGGGCACCTCCACAGGTGTACGAAATCGAGAGCCATACCGACATAGCCCCACCTAGAGGTTATGCGGCGGTACGGCACGGTGAACCACCGTGAAATCTAGGGACCCGCCCCGCCCCGAACCATCGACACCTGTCACGCATCGGTGCCCTGGATCTCAGACAGATGTCTGAAAAAGCGCGCACCCTGCGCGAGAATGATCGGGTGAAGGGCGACTACCAAGAACTGGTCGACGAGATCTCGGCGCTCCTGGGCGCCCCCGCGACCCTGGAGAACCGTGATTTCGAGCTGATCGCCTTCGGCGCGCACGACGGCGGCGCCGACGGGGAGAGCGGCTTCGACGCGAGCGTCCTGGACCCCGTGCGCACCCGCTCGATCCTGACGCGGCGCTCCACCGCCGAGGTCCGCGCCTGGTTCGAGGGCTTCGGCATCACCCGGGCCACGGGCCCGGTCCGGATCCCGCCCACCCCGGAGGCGGGTGTCCACCGGGGCCGGATCTGCCTGCCCGTCCGCCACCGGGGCTTCGCCCTGGGGTACGTGTGGCTGCTCGACGGCGAGCCGGGCCCGACCGAGCGGCAGCTGGCCGCCGCCATGGAGGTGGCGGCCAGGATCGGCGCGCTGCTGGCCGACGAGGCGCAGGCGGGCGCCGATCTGACCCGCGAGTTCCGCGCCGTCCTGACCGCCGAGCGGGGCTGGCAGCGGGACATGGCGGTGGCCGCGCTGCGCACCGCCCTCGGCGCCCGCGGCGAGGGCCTGCACGCGGTGGTGTGCGTGGCCCCCTGGCCCTCCCCCGACCCGGACGCCGCCCCTGAGGCCCGTACGGTGCCGGGCGCGGCGGCAATCTGCACGGTGCCCTGGGGCAGGACCGGGCAGTGTCTCGCGGCGCTGATCAGGCTGCGGTCGGCCGACGCGCTGTCCCCGGCGCGGACGGCGGCCTCGCGGCTGCTTGAGACGGCGCGCTCGGTCGCCGCGGGCGGCGCCGCCGGGATCGCCGGCTCCCGGCACGGCCTGGACGACCTGGGCGCCGCCTGGTGGGAGGCGTCCGGCGCGGCGCGCGCCGCGCTCGCCGAGGACCGCTTCGGGCCGGTGGCGCACTGGTCGGACGTGGGCCCCTACCGCCTTCTGACGGCCCTGCCCCCGGAGGCGGCGCACGATCCGGTGGCCGGGCAGCTGCTGGCCCCCGCCCACCGCGAACTGGCCCGCACCGCCGAGGTGTTCCTGGACTGCGCGGGCCAGGCGGGGCGCACGGCGGCGGAGTTGGGCATCCACCGCCAGACCCTCTACTACCGCCTCTCGCGCGTGGAGCAGCTCACCGGCCTGGACCTGGACGAGGGCGAGGACCGGCTGCTGCTGCACATGGTTTTGAAGTCGTCACGACTGTCCGTGCCGGGTAACGAACACCCGCTTCCGTGATCTTGGAGGGGTACGGTTTCCCCCGTCCGAACACCCACCCCTGGAACGGGAGAACGAACACCTCATGAAGCTCAGGCTGTTGGCCTCGGCCGTCGCCGTATCCGCCGTCGCGCTCTCCGGCACCGTCCTCACCACGGGCACCGCCGCGGCCGCCACGAGGCCGGACTGCTCCCGCGGCCTCACCAACGTCCCCGCCAAGGAGACGGTGAAGGTCCGCACCACCCCGAAGGTGAACGGCCACGCCGTCGGCCAGCTGAACAAGGGCCGCAAGGCCTTCCTCTGCAACGACGGCCAGTCCTTCACCGGCCAGTCGTACCGCCTGTGCGGCAAGAGCAGCAACAAGTGGCTGTACGTCATGCCGAACGACTACAACATCAAGGGCTACGTCCCGGCCACCTGCATCAACTGGTAGCCCCCCGCCCGACATCCCCTCGCGCGCACCCGCGGCCCACCTGGGCCGGCCACCGGGTGCGCGCACCCGTTCTCAGGCCCCGTCCCGCGCCCGCTCCATCACGCGCCGCAGCCCCTCGGTCAACTGCCCGGCGGTGGTCGCCGACTCCGGGTCGAAGAGCCACTGCACCATGAGCCCGTTGAGGAGCGTGGTGTAGAGGCGGCCCTCGCTCTCCAGCACCTCGTCGGGGATCTCGCTCTCCTCGATGCCGGTGAAGAGCGCCGTGAGCCCGCTGCGCCCCTGCTTCTGCGCCTTGATCAGCAACTCGCGGATCCCCGCGAGGCGTTCGCCCTGCGTGATGACCTCCAACGTCATCATCCAGATGGGCCGCGCCTCGGGGATCGAGCGGATGACGTTCTCCCAGACCTCCTGGAATCGCTCCAGGCCCCCCTGCCCGGCGGCGCCCGCGGCCCGCGGACTCTCGAAATGCTCCCCCATCGGCTCGATGAGCGCGATGTAGGCCTCGGCGAGCAGCGCGTCCTTCGACCCGTAGTGGTAGCCGATGGACCCCAGGTTCGTCCCCGACTCCTTCACGATGTCGCGGGCGGTCGTCCGCGCGAACCCCTTCTCCAGCAGGCAGCGCTTGGCCCCTTCGAGCAGATCTTCACGGTGTCCCATGCGGGCACCCTACGCCGATCCAGACGCCCGTCCCATACCACCGTCTTACACAGACGACTTACACGGTCGATTTATACATGCGTACTAGACAGGCGTATAAGACGTCCGTACAGTCGCCGCCATGCCAACGAAACCGCCCGCCTCCGCTCCCCTCCGTGCCACCCGGAAGGAGTGGACCGCGCTCGCCGTCCTGATGCTTCCGCTGCTGCTGGTCTCCATGGACGTCTCCGTCCTGTACTTCGCGATCCCGGAGATCAGCGCCGACCTCGACCCGAGCGGCACCCAACAGCTGTGGATCTTCGACATCTACGCGTTCGTGCTCGCCGGACTGCTGATGACGATGGGCTCGCTCGGTGACCGCGTCGGCCACCGCCGGCTCCTGCTGTTCGGCGCCGCGGCCTTTGGCGCCGCCTCGCTCGTCGCCGCGTACGCCGGCAGCGCCGAGACCCTGATCGCGGCCCGCGCCGTCCTCGGCGTCGGCGGCGCCACCCTGATGCCCTCCACCATGGCGCTGGTGCGCACGATGTTCCGTGACGCGGGTCAGCGGGCGCAGGCGATCGGCATCTGGACCGGTGTCATGGTCGCCGGCATCGCGCTCGGCTCGGTGCTGAGCGGCGTCCTCGTCGAGCACTTCTGGTGGGGCTCGGTCTTCCTGGTCAACCTGCCCGCGATGGTCCTGCTCCTGCTCCTCGCGCCTCTGCTGGTCCCGGAGTCCAAGGACCCGGCGCCGGGCCGCTTCGACCTGCTGAGCGTGCCGCTGTCGATGGCCGCGGTACTGCCGCTGGTCTGGGGTCTGAAGGAACTGCCCGCCGAGGGCGTCCGCGTCGAGTACGTCGCCTCGGTGGCCGTGGGTCTGCTCTTCGCCGCCGTGTTCGTCCACCGCCAGCGCACCACCGCCTCACCGATGATCCCGCCGGAGCTCTTCCGGGGGCGGCGCCGCGCGTTCGGCGCCGCCGTCGCGCTGAACCTCGTCGCGTCCCTGGCGGTGATGGGCTCGGCGTACTTCACCACCCAGTACCTTCAGTCCGTCCTCGGCAAGAGCGCCCTGGAGGCCGCGCTCTGGGCGCTCCTGCCCTCGGTGCCGATCGGCCTCGCGGCGCCCGTCGCCACCGCGCTGGTGCGGCGCGGCGTGGACCGCGCCCACGTCGTGGCCACCGGTTTCGCCGTCGCCGCCGGCGGCTACGGGCTGCTCGCCCTGGCCGGCACCGACGCGCTGTGGCCGGTCCTCGCCGGTGCGGGCGTCCTGGCCTGCGGCTCGGTCGTCGTCGGCTCCCAGCTCACCGACCTGGCGCTCGGCGCCGCCCCGGCCGAGAAGGCGGGCTCCGCCTCGGCGCTCCTGGAGACGGGGCAGGAGTTCGGCGGCGCGCTGGGCATGGCGCTGCTCGGCTCCATCGGCAACGCGGTCTACCGCGACGCGATCCCGGGCTCCGCCCCCGCCCCCGCCCGCGAGACGCTCGGCGGCGCGGTGGCGAGCGCCAGGCAGCTGCCGGACCGCGCGGCCGACACGCTTCTCGCGACGGCGCGCGAGGCGTTCACCACCGGCATGCACGCCGCGGCGCTGACCGGCACGGTGATCCTGCTGGCGGCGGCAGTGGCGGCGGGAGCGCTGCGCGGGGCGGGCACCCGGGAACAGCGGAACGCCGGACGAGTCGGAGAGATCTCCGGCCCGTCCGGCGCCTGAGGACGAACGCTGTGCGCGGGGCTCCGCGGCCCTGGTCCGGGGCTAGTCCGTGAGGTTCACCGCGCGCGCGGACTCCGCGCCGATCTCCTCGGCCAGCTCGGTCAGGACCGACTGCGGAACCGTGTCGTCGACGGTCAGCACGGCGAGGGCCTCGCCGCCGACGTCGGCGCGGGCGACCTGCATGCCGGCGATGTTGATGCCCGACTCACCGAGGACGCGGCCGACGGTGCCGACGACGCCGGGGCGGTCGGCGTACCGCAGGACGACCATGTGCTCGGCGAGCGCCAGGTCGACGTCGTACTCGCCGACGGCGACGATCTTCGGCAGGTGCTTGGGGCCGGCCAGCGTGCCGGAGACGGCGATCTCCTCGCCGTCGGAGAGCGTGCCGCGCACCGTGACCACGTTGCGGTGGTCGGGCGACTCGGAGCTGGTGGTGAGGCGGACCTCGACACCCCGCTCCTGCGCGAACAGCGGCGCGTTCACATAGCTCACCGTCTCGTCCACGACGTCCTCGAAGACGCCCTTGAGCGCGGAGAGTTCGAGCACCTTGACGTCGTGCTGGGTGATCTCGCCGTACACCTCGACGTCGAGGCGGGCCGCGACCTCACCCGCGAGGGCGGTGAAGATGCGGCCGAGCTTCTCGGCGAGCGGCAGGCCGGGGCGGACGTCCTCGGCGATGACGCCGCCCTGGACGTTCACCGCGTCCGGCACCAGCTCGCCGGCGAGCGCGAGGCGCACCGACTTGGCGACGGCGATGCCCGCCTTCTCCTGCGCCTCGTCCGTGGAGGCGCCGAGGTGCGGGGTGCACACGACCTGGTCGAACTGGAAGAGCGGGGAGTCCGTGCAGGGCTCCTTCGCGTACACGTCGAGACCGGCGCCGGCGACGCGGCCCTCCTTGAGGGCGGAGTGCAGCGCCTCCTCGTCGACGATCCCGCCGCGGGCGGCGTTGACGATGCGGACGGTCGGCTTGACCTTGTGCAGCGCCTCGTCACCGATGAGACCGAGGGTCTCGGGCGTCTTCGGCAGGTGCACGGTGATGAAGTCCGAGACTTCGAGCAGCTCGTCGAGCGAGAGGACCTTCACGCCCATCTGCGCGGCGCGCGCGGGCTGCACGTACGGGTCGTAGGCGACGACCTTCATGCCGAAGGCGCTCATGCGCTGGGCGACCAGGGCGCCGATGCGGCCGAGGCCGACGACGCCGAGGGTCTTCTCGGCCAGCTCCACGCCCGTGTACTTGGAGCGCTTCCACTCGCCGTTCTTCAGGGCGGTGTTGGCCTGGGGGATGTTGCGCGCGGTGGCCAGGAGCAGGCCGCAGGCCAACTCGGCGGCGGTGACGATGTTCGACGTCGGGGCGTTGACGACCATCACGCCGGCCTTGGTGGCGGCGGACACGTCGACGTTGTCCAGGCCGACGCCGGCGCGGGCGACGACCTTCAGCTTCTTGGCGACGGCGATGGCCTCGGCGTCGACCTTGGTCGCGGAGCGGACCAGGATCGCGTCGACGTCGGCGATCGCGGGCAGCAGCTCGGCGCGGTCCCCGCCGTTGCAGTGCCGGATCTCGAAGTCCGGCCCCAGGGCGTCGACGGTGGCGGGCGACAGCTCTTCAGCGATGAGTACGACGGGTTTGCCGGTGGCAGCAGTGCTCACGTGAGTCCTCACAGATCCATTGCGGACGGCCGTCCCACGGCCGCAGGCGGTGGAGGGTGCTTGCCGCGTGGAAGACGCACGACGCTGTGGGCCCGACGCGAATGTTGAACAGAAGCATAGTGGCGTACAGGGGTTCAGCACGCGCCTCTGCGGAAGGATCACCCATCCGTGGGTGGACGCGGTGTACTAAAGGTAAGCCCCTCCGGCGTTCGAGGAGCGGGGTCCGGGGCGCGGCCCCGCGGGGGCGCCCCGGACCCAGGGCTGACTAGGCCTCCTCGTCGACCCAGGACATGAGCTTGCGCAGCTCCTTGCCCGTGGTCTCCAGGAGGTGGTTCTCGTCCTGCTTCTTGTACTCGTCGTACTTCTTCAGACCGCCGTGGTACTCGTCCATCCAGTTCTTGGCGAACGTGCCGTCCTGGATCTCCGCGAGGACCTTCTTCATCTCGGCCTTGGTGGCGTCGGTGATGATCCGCGGGCCGGTGATGTAGTCGCCCCACTCGGCGGTCTCGGAGACCGACCAGCGCATCTTCTCCAGGCCGCCCTCGTACATGAGGTCCACGATCAGCTTCAGCTCGTGCAGGCACTCGAAGTAGGCGATCTCCGGCTGGTAACCGGCCTCGGTCAGCGTCTCGAAGCCCGCCTTGACCAGCGCGGCGGTGCCGCCGCACAGCACGGCCTGCTCACCGAACAGGTCGGTCTCGGTCTCCTCGGTGAAGGTCGTCTTGATGACGCCGGCGCGCGTGCCGCCGATGGCCTTGGCGTACGAGAGCGCCAGCTGGAAGCCGTTGCCCGTGGCGTCCTGCTCGACGGCCGCGATACAGGGGACGCCGCGGCCCTCCTCGTACTGGCGGCGCACCAGGTGGCCGGGGCCCTTGGGGGCGACCATGCAGACGTCGATGCCCTCGGGGACCTTGATGAAGCCGAAGCGGATGTTCAGGCCGTGGCCGAAGAACAGCGCGTCGCCGTCCTTGAGGTTGTCCTTGATGGACTCCTCGTAGACCTGGGCCTGGATCGGGTCCGGCACCAGGATCATGATGACGTCGGCCTCGGCCGCGGCCTCGGCCGGGGTGACGACGCGCAGGCCCTGCTCCTCGGCCTTGGCCTTGGACTTGGAGCCCTCGTGCAGACCGACGCGGACGTCGACACCCGAGTCGCGCAGGGACAGCGCGTGGGCGTGGCCCTGGCTGCCGTAGCCGATGACCGCGACCTTGCGGCCCTGGATGATGGACAGGTCGGCGTCGTCGTCGTAGAACAGCTCGGCCACTGGGAATCTCCTATGTGTGCTGGTGTTGCGTCCCACCGTACGGCGGGTGCGGTGAGGGAAGTTCTCGGGTCTCGGTATCCGAGAGGGGCGCCGGGGCCCCGGGTCAGGCGCTGCGGTCGAGCGCCCGCAGGCTGCGGTCCGTGATGGAGCGCGAGCCCCGGCCGATCGCGATGGTGCCGGACTGGACCAGCTCCTTGATGCCGAAGGGCTCCAGCATCTTGAGCATGGCCTCCAGCTTGTCGCTGCTGCCGGTGGCCTCGATGGTGACGGCCTCCGGGGAGACGTCCACGGTCTTGGCGCGGAACAGCTGGACGATCTCGACGATCTGGGAGCGGGTCTCGTTGTCGGCGCGGACCTTGGCGAGGACGAGTTCGCGCGCCACGGCGGCGCCCGGCTCCAGTTCGACGATCTTCAGGACGTTGATGAGCTTGTTGAGCTGCTTGGTGACCTGTTCGAGCGGCAGGTCCTCGACGTTCACCACGATGGTGATGCGGGAGATGTCGGGGTGCTCGGTGACGCCCACGGCGAGGGAGTCGATGTTGAAGCCGCGGCGGGAGAACAGGGCGGTGATCCGGGCGAGGACACCTGGCTTGTTCTCGACCAGGACGGAGAGCGTGTGCTTGGTGGACATGACTCGTGTGTCTCTCTTTCGCGTCCGGTCTCAGTCGTCTTCGTTGTCGCCGAAGTCGGGGCGGACCCCGCGGGCGGCCATGACCTCGTCGTTGGAGGTGCCGGCGGCGACCATCGGCCACACCTGGGCGTCCTCGTGGACGATGAAGTCGACGACGACCGGGCGGTCGTTGATGGCGTTGGCCTCGGCGATGACCTTGTCCAGGTCCTCGGGCCGCTCGCAGCGCAGCGCCACGCAGCCCATGGCCTCGGACAGCTTCACGAAGTCGGGGACGCGGGTGCCCTTGTTGGGGCCGATGTCGTCGGGACCGCTGTGCAGGACGGTGTTGGAGTAGCGCTGGTTGTAGAACAGGGTCTGCCACTGGCGGACCATCCCGAGGGCGCCGTTGTTGATGATGGCGACCTTGATCGGGATGTTGTTCAGGGCGCAGGTGGTCAGCTCCTGATTGGTCATCTGGAAGCAGCCGTCGCCGTCGACCGCCCAGACCGTGCGGTCGGGCATGCCGGCCTTGGCGCCCATCGCGGCGGGGACCGCGTAGCCCATGGTCCCGGCGCCGCCGGAGTTGAGCCAGGTGGCGGGCTGCTCGTACTGGATGAAGTGCGCGGCCCACATCTGGTGCTGGCCGACGCCCGCCGCGAAGATCGTGCCCTCCGGGGCGAGCTGGCCGACGCGCTCGATGACCTGCTGCGGGGAGAGCGAGCCGTCCTCGGGCACGGTGTAGCCGAGGGGGTAGGTCTCGCGCCAGCGGTTGAGGTCGTTCCACCAGGCGGAGTAGTCGCCCGTGTGGCCCTCGGTGTGCTCGGCCTGGACCGCCTGGACGAGGTCGGCGATGACCTCGCGGGCGTCACCGACGATCGGCACGTCGGCGACGCGGTTCTTGCCGATCTCGGCCGGGTCGATGTCGGCGTGGACGATCTTCGCGAACGGCGCGAAGCTGTCCAGCTTGCCGGTGACGCGGTCGTCGAAGCGGGCTCCGAGGGCGACGATCAGGTCGGCCTTCTGCAGCGCGGTGACGGCGGTGACCGCACCGTGCATGCCCGGCATCCCCACGTGCAGCGGGTGGCTGTCGGGGAACGCGCCGAGCGCCATCAGGGTGGTGGTGACGGGCGCTCCGGTCAGCTCGGCGAGGACCTTCAGCTCGGCGGTGGCATGCGCCTTCAGGACGCCGCCGCCGACGTACAGGACCGGGCGCTTGGCCGCGGTGATGAGCTTGGCGGCCTCGCGGATCTGCTTGGCGTGCGGCTTGGTCACCGGGCGGTAGCCGGGCAGGTCCTGCTGCGGCGGCCACGAGAACGTCGTCTGCGCCTGGAGGGCGTCCTTGGCGATGTCCACGAGGACGGGGCCCGGGCGGCCGGTGGAGGCGATGTGGAAGGCCTCGGCGATGGTGCGCGGGATGTCCTCGGCCTTGGTGACCAGGAAGTTGTGCTTGGTGATCGGCATCGTGATGCCGACGATGTCCGCCTCCTGGAAGGCGTCCGTGCCGATCGCCTTGGCGGCGACCTGGCCGGTGATCGCGACCAGCGGGACGGAGTCCATGTGGGCGTCGGCGATCGGGGTGACGAGGTTGGTGGCGCCGGGGCCGCTCGTGGCCATGCAGACGCCGACCTTGCCGGTGGCCTGCGCGTAACCGGTCGCCGCGTGGCCCGCGCCCTGCTCGTGGCGGACCAGGACGTGCCGGACCCGGGTGGAGTCCATCATCGGGTCGTACGCCGGAAGGATGGCGCCGCCGGGGATGCCGAACACCGTGTCGGCCCCGACCTCCTCAAGAGAACGAATGAGGGACTGCGCACCCGTGACGTGCTCGACGGTGGCGGACTGCTGTCCAGAGGATCGGGGCCGCGGCTGCGGGTGGTGGGCCCCGGTGGCCTGCTCGGTCATCGGCATTCTCTTCTCGAAGCTGAGGTTTTTCGCGGGTGTTTCGCGGGGGTTTGGCGGGTGCCGGTGCAACAAAAAACCCCTCGTGCCGTGAGGCAAGCGAGGGGAGCGCGCCGGGTGCGGGTCGCTGGGATCCGGTGTCCGAACCGGTCGTTCCCAGCTTCAGCCGACGCGCTTTCCAAGTACGAGAATTCGGGTGCGCATGGCATTGACCCTCCCCCCGGCACGCAGGGTGTGTCAAGTAGGTGGGACGGGGGTCTCATTATGTGAACGGGCGTAGGCCGAGGGGCCGCCCGTGAACGTCGTGGGTCCCCCGGCGTAGGCGCCCGCCGCGCCGCCCGCGTAGGGCCCCGCCGGGCCGCCGGCGAACCCTCCCGGAGGCCCGCCGGCGTATACGCCCGGGACACCGCTCACGAACGCCCCCGAGGGGCCGCCCGCCAGCACCGGCTCGGCCGGGCCGCGCGGCACCGGGTACTCCCCGAGCGTCAGGGCCCTGCGCAGCCGGTACTCGTCGAGGGGCCCGGAGAAGGCCATGCCCTGCCCGTGCGTGCAGCCCATGGCGCGCAGGGCGACCACCTGTTCGGGCAGGTCGACGCCGTCGGCCACGGAGAGCAGCCCGAGGTCGTTCGCGATGCGCAGCAGACCGGCGGTGATCTTGTGCAGCCGCGCGGACTCCACGACGCCCTCGATCAGGCCGCGGTCCAGCTTCAGTACGTCGACGGGGAGCCGGCGCAGCGCCGTGATCGCGGCGTAGCCGCTGCCGAAGCCGTCCAGGGCGATGCGGACACCGAGTCTGCGCAGGGCCGTCAGCCGGCGCTCCAGGTCGTCCAGGGGGACCCGGGGGTCGCTGTCGGCCAGCTCGATGATGAGCGCCCCGGAGGGCAGCCCGTGCCGGGTCAGGAGCGCCTCGATGGAGCCGAGGGGCGTGGAGCGGTCCAGGAGGCGGCGTGCGCTCATGCGGACGGCCACCGGCACCGCGTGGCCCGTGGCGCCGCGCTCGGCGGCCTGGGCCACGGCCTCTTCGAGCATCCAGCGGCCCAGCTCGGCCGCGCGGTCGCCCTCCCTGCCGTGCCCGGCGTCCCTGCCGCCGTTCTCCGAGACCCGCAGGAACTCGGCGGGCGTGAAGAGGATGCCCTGGGCCGAGCGCCAGCGCGCCTGTGCGGCGACCGCCGTGATCCGGCCGTCGTCGAGGCAGACCACGGGCTGGTGGAGCAGCGCGAACTCGCCCTCGTGCATGGCCGAGCGCAGCCGAGTGGCGAGCTGTGCCTTGCGCACGACGTCGGCCTGCATCTGGGGGGCGTACAGCTCCACGCGCCCCTTGCCCGCCGCCTTGGCGCGGTACATCGCGAGGTCGGCGTTGCGCAGCAGCTCGCCCGCCCCGATGCCCGGTTCGGCGAAGGCCACGCCGATGGAGGCGGCGACGCGCACGTCGTTGCCGTCGATGGCGTACGGCTGGGAGAGGGTGATCCGCAGCCGGTCGGCGAGTTCGTAGATGTGCTGCTCCCTGGCGGTCTGGTCCCTGGTGCCGTCGCCGACGATGAGGGCCGCGAACTCGTCGCCGCCGAGCCGGGACGCGGTGTCGCCCGAGCGCACCGCCTCCTGGAGTCTGCGGGCGGCCTGGACGAGCAGTTCGTCGCCGGCCTGGTGGCCGATGGTGTCGTTGACCGCCTTGAAGCCGTCCAGGTCGATGAAGAGCACGGCCGTGCCCCGGTCGGTCACTCTGCGGCCGGTCAGGGCCTGGCTCACGCGCCGGGTGAACAGGGCGCGGTTGGGCAGGTCGGTGAGCGGGTCGTGCTCGGCGTTGTGCTGCAACTGCGCCTGGAGGCGGACCCGTTCGGTGACGTCGCGGCTGTTGAAGATCAGACCGCCGTGGTGGCGGTTGACGGTGGACTCCACGTTCAGCCAGTCGCCGGTCCCGGACCGGAAGCGGCACTCGATGCGGGTGGTGGGTTCCTCGACGGGGTTGGCGGCGAGGAACCTGCGGACCTCGTGGACGACTCTGCCGAGGTCCTCGGGGTGTATGAGCGAGGCGAGTTCGGAACCCACCAGTTCTTCGGCCTCGCGGCCGTAGACCCCGGCGGCGGCCGGGCTCACGTACCGCAGGATGCCGTTCGGCGCGGCGATCATGATGACGTCGCTGGAGCCCTGGACCAGGGAGCGGAAGTGGTTCTCCTTCTGGGCCAGTTCCTGGGTGAGGGTGATGTTGTCCAGGAGCATGATGCCCTGGCGCGCGACGAGGGCGAGCACGACGGTGCCGGCCGTGAAGAGCACCACGCGGTCGACACTGCGCCCGCTCAGCACGTTGTAGAGGATCCCCAACGTGCAGACCGCGGCGGCGAGATACGGCGTGAGGGCGGCGAGCGAGCCCGCGATCGGCCGGGTCGCCGCGGTCCGCGCGTCCTCGGGCCCGCCGTCGTCCCCCGCCCGCGCGGGATCCGGCCCGTCCGCGCCGCGCGCCTGCCAGGGCGCGGTCCAGGGGGCGTAGGCGAGCAGGATCGAGCCGGTGAACCAGCCGGCGTCCAGCAGCTGCCCCGAGCGGTAGCTCGCGTGCAGCAGCGGGGAGGTGAACAGCGCGTCGCACATGACGGTCAGGGCGAGCGCGCCGATCGCGGTGTTGACCGCCGTGCGGTTGGCGGGCGAGCGCCTGAAGTGCAGCGCCAGGACCATGCTGACCAGCGCGATGTCCAGGAGCGGGTAGGCGAGCGAGAGCGCGGCGTGGGCGACGCTCTGCCCCTCGAACTGCGCGGTGTGCGCGAGGGCCAGGCTCCAGGAGAGCGTGAGGAGCGAGCCCCCGATCAGCCAGGAGTCGAGGGCGAGGCAGCCCCAGCCCGCCTTGGTCACCGGCCGCTTGGCCAGCACGAGCAGGCCGATGATGGCGGGCGGGGCGAAGCACAGGAAGAACAGGTCGGCGAGGCCGGGGCTCGGCACCTTCCGCTGGAGCACGACCTCGTACCAGCCCCAGACGGCGTTGCCGAGGGAGGCCATCGCGGAGGAGAGGGCGAAGAGCAGCCACGCGGGCCGGAAGCGGCTGCGGCGGGTGCGGGAGTAGCGGAAGCAGGAGACGGCGGCGACCGCCGCCGCGATGCTCAGCCCGAAGTCGCCCATGAACAGCGCGAGTCGGTGCGATCCCCAGCCGATCGCGGAGCCCATGACGTACGTGCCGCAGATCAGCAGCAGCGCGAACCGCGGGACGAACCCGCCGCCGCCCGGCGCGGGGTGGCCGGCCGACGGCGCCCTCGGGTGCAGCGGGGCCGACGAGAGGCCCGCCTCCAGGACGGTGGTGCTCGGCGGGGCGCTCACCGGACCGCTCCGCTCCGCGCCCGCCCCGGGCCCGTCCGGCCCCCGCGGCGGCCGACGGAGCACGGGCACTGCCGCCCGCGCCGCCGGCCGCTCATGCGGCTGCCGCCGCTCCCGCGCTCGCGGGAGGGGGTACGTGAGAGTCGGCGGCGGCTTTCCCGCCGCGTCGGATCGTCCGCCCATAGGCCGTACATCGCCTGTCGCCCCCCTCGCAGTCTGATGTCCCCGTCCCCGGCGCCGCATGGTCCACGGCGCGTCCCCAGTCGGGACGATACACCAGGCCCGTCACACAGGGACATAGCACCTCTACGCTGCGTGACCGCCGACGGGAAAGTGAACACGGGGCGCACATATACGAGCGCGTAGCGTGCGCGGAACGGCCTCAGACGATCAACCGGCCGTCCGATGCACGACGTTGTCAAGAGGGCGGCCCTCGGCGAACCGGGTCAGTTGCGCGGCGAGCAGACGGTGGGCGCGGGGCAGGAAGGCGGACGTGGAGCCGCCCACGTGCGGGCTGATGAGCACTCCAGGAGCGTGCCACAGCGGGTGACCTGCGGGCAGCGGTTCCGGGTCGGTCACGTCGAGGGCGGCGATCAAGCGGCCGGACTCCAGTTCGGTGAGGAGCGCCGCGGTGTCGACGACCGAGCCGCGGGCGACGTTCACGAGCAGCGCGCCGTCCTTCATGCGGGCCAGGAACCCGGCGTCCACCAGGCCCCGGGTGTCCTCGGTGAGGGGTGTGCAGAGCACGACGACGTCGGCCTCGGGCAGCAGGGCGGGCAGCTCGGTGAGCGGATGCACGGGGCCGCGCTCTGTGTCACGGGCGGAGCGCGCGACGCGCGCCACCCGCGCACACTCGAAGGGGGTGAGCCTGTCCTCGACGGCGGAACCGATGGCCCCGTGGCCCACGATGAGCACGGACTTGTCGGCGAGCGCCGGGTAGAAACCGGACCGCCACTCCTGGCGCCGCTGTCCCTCGACGAAGCGCGGGACACCGCGCAGCGACGCGAGGATCAAGGTGAGGGCGAGTTCGGCGGTGCTGGCCTCGTGCACTCCTCGGGCGTTGCACACCTGTACGCCGGGTGCCAGCCCCGGGAGCCCCGGCTGCACGTGGTCGATGCCGGCGGTCAGGGTCTGCACGACACGCAGCGAGGTCATCGCGGGCAGGGGGCGCACCGCGACCTCGCCGCCCTTCATGTAGGGCACCGCGTAGAAGACGCAGTCGGCCGGGTCGGCGGGGAAGTCCGCGCCACCGTCCCAGTGGCGGTAGGCGAACCCGGCCTTCGAGGCGTCGGGCAGGCCCTGGATCTCGTCTGCTTCGAACGGAAGCCATACGTCTGTCGTCATGCCCTGGAGGCTAATGCGCCAGGTCGTGCGCGGTCCGTGGGGAGGCCGCGGTCGGGCGCGAGGTGGCAGCGGCTAGTTTGGGTGATCTCCGGACGGGGAGTGGGAGGGTACGGCCAGGTGGAGCGCAGGACGATCGGCGCGGGGGCGCTCGAAGTGGGCGCCGTCGGACTCGGCTGCATGCCGATGAGCTGGGCATACACCGGCTCGCGGCAGCGCGGCGACGCGTCGCTGCGCACCGTGCACGCCGCGTTGGACGCCACCGGCGCCGGGGTGACGCTCCTGGACACCGCGGACATGTACGGGCCCTTCACCAACGAGCTGCTGGTCGGCCGGGTGCTCCGGGAGCGGCGGGGCGAGGCGTTCGTGTCGACCAAGTGCGGGCTGCTGGTGGGCGAACAGCACATCGTCGCCAACGGCCGCCCGGCCTATGTGAAGCGGGCCTGCGACGCCTCGCTGCGGCGGCTCCAGATCGACACCATCGACCTCTACCAGCTGCACCGCGCCGACCCCGAGGTGCCCATCGAGGAGACGTGGGGCGCCATGGCCGAGCTGGTCGCCGCCGGGAAGGTGCGGGCCCTCGGGCTGTGCGCGGTGGGGGCGCGGGCGCATCGGCGTACGGCCGCGGGGCGGCCCTCGGCCCGGTTGCACGAGGTGACGATCCGCCAGTTGGAGCGCGTCCAGCAGGTCTTCCCGGTGAGCGCGGTCGAGGCCGAACTGTCGGTGTGGTCGCCCGAGGCGCTGGACGAGCTGCTGCCGTGGTGCGTGGCGCGGGGGGTTGGCTTCCTCGCCGCGATGCCGCTGGGGAATGGTTTCCTCACCGGGACGCTGACGCCCGGCCAGGGCTTCGAACCGGACGATCTGCGGGCCCGCCACCCCCGCTTCACCGCCGAGATGATGGCGGCCAACCAGCCGCTGGTGGTGGGGCTGCGCCGGGTCGCGGAGCGGCACGGGGCGACCCCGGCGCAGGTGGCGCTCGCGTGGGTGCTCGCGCAGGGGCGGCACGTGGTCCCGATCCCCGGGGCCAAGCGCGCGCGCTGGGCGGTGGAGAACGCGGGCGCGGCCGGGGTGCGGCTGACCTCGGCGGACCTGGCGGACATCGAGGCGCTGCCGGCGGCGCTGGGGTCGTGGGACTGAGCGCGCGGACGGCGGCGGCCCCGCGCCGCGCACCCTCCCGGGCGGCGCAATGGGATCCCGCGGGGCACAAGCGGTGTATGAACGGGGAAAGCGCTGCGTAGAAGGGACCCTGATCGTGCAACGACCCGCTGTCACGGCCGCGTTGACCGCTGCCGTCCTCGTCCTCGCGGCCGGCTGTTCGTCCGGGGGCCAGGACGGGGCCGACCACCGCGAGAGCCCGGCCGGAAGGCGGAGCCCGAGCAAGTCCCCGACCGGCGGGCCGGGTGCCCAGCCCCCTGCGGCGAAGGGTTCCGCGAAGGTCACCCGCACTCTCACCACGGACCTCGCCTCCCCGTGGGGTCTCGCCGCGCTGCCCGGCGGGGACCTCCTGGTCTCCTCGCGGGACGAGGGCACGATCACCCGGGTCGACGCCACCACGGGCGAGAAGACGGAGCTGGGCGCGGTGCCGGGCGTCTCCCCCGGCGGCGAGGGCGGCCTGATGGGCCTCGTGCTCTCTCCTTCGTACGCCTCGGACCACATGGTGTACGCGTACTTCACCACCGAGTCCGACAACCGTGTCGCCCGGCTGCTCTACGACGAGAAGAAGCCCCCCGGCGAGCAACTCGGGGCGCCGGACACCGTCTTCAAGGGCATCCCCAAGGGCATGATCCACAATGGCGGCCGGATCGCCTTCGGTCCGGACAAGATGCTGTACGCGGGTGCGGGCGAGACCGGCGACACGGAGCTGGCGCAGGACGAGAAGTCGCTCGGCGGCAAGATCCTGCGGCTCACCCCGGACGGTGAGCCCGCCCCCGGCAACCCCTTCGAGGGCTCCCCCGTCTACTCGCTGGGCCACCGCAACGTGCAGGGTCTGGCCTGGGACGAGCAGAAGCGGCTGTGGGCCTCGGAGTTCGGCCAGGACACCTGGGACGAGCTGAACGAGATCAAGGCCGGCGGCAACTACGGCTGGCCCGAGGCCGAGGGCAAGGGCGGCGAGAAGGGCTTCCGCGACCCGGTGGCCCAGTGGAAGACCTCGGAGGCGTCACCGAGCGGTATCGCCTACGCCGAGGGGTCGATCTGGCTGGCGGGCCTGCGCGGCGAGCGGCTGTGGCGCGTCCCGGTGCGGGGCGTGACGGGCGAGCGGGAGCCGCAGTCCTTCCTCAAGGGCGAGCACGGCCGGCTGCGCACGGTGCTCTCGGCGGGCGGCGACAAGCTGTGGCTCGTCACGAGCGAGACGGACTCGCGGGGCACGCCGAAGAAGGGCGACGACAAGATCCTGGAGGTGGAGGTGGAGTGACGTCTCGGGCCCTCGCTCCAGGGGCGAGCGGGGTGGGAGCGGGACGAGCGGGGCGCCTCAGTCCGCTCGGTCCGCGTCGGGTATCCGGTCCTCCGGCTTCGGGGTGTCGTCCGCGCGGGGCGCGGGGACAGGGGCTTTGACGACCACCTTGCCGGACGACAGGTCGATGGGCCCGCGCCCCGGGTCGCCGTCGGCGAGGTCGACCCGGGTCATCTCCAGACGCTTCTGCTCGTCGTCGGTGTGCTTGCGTCCCGGCGCGAACAGCGCCTCGATCGCGTTGAACACTGCGCCTCCTGTGAGCCGAGTTCCTGTCGTCAAGCGTAAGTGAGGCCGCCTTGAACCGGCCGGGAGTCGAAAGGCGCAGGTCAGACCCGGCTCGCGGGCGGGAACAGGCGCAGCCGGTGGGCGAGGGCCGCCGCCTCCCCCCGGCCGGTGACGGACAGCTTGGCGAGGATGTTGGAGACGTGCACGCTCGCCGTCTTGGGGGAGATGAAGAGTTCCTCGGCTATCTGGCGGTTGCTGCGGCCCACCGCGACGAGCCGCAGGACGTCCCGCTCGCGGCTGGTCAGCCCGAGCGCCTCGGCGGGGTCGGCCGGCACGTCGGCGGGCACGGCCTCGGCGGGGTCCAGGGTGAGGCGGGCCCGCTGGGCGAGGCCGGTGATCGCCTCCAGCAGTGGTCGCGCGCCGAGGCCCCGCGCCACCTCCCCGGCCTGGCGCAGCAGCTGGGCGGCGCGCTCGCGGTCGGTGCCGTCCGGGGCCAGCAGGGCCTCGGCGAGGCGCAGCCGGACGCGGGCGAGGTCATAGGGGCGGTCGAGCACTTCGACGGCGGCGACCACGGCGGTCCAGTCGGCGCGGCCGTCGCGGCCCTCGGAGCGCAGCAGCTCGGCGCGGGTCCACTCGTCGTAGGCCCGCCAGAGCGGGAGGGGGGTGGCGAGGGCCTTGGCAGCGGTGCGGATGCGGGCGACGACGGCGGGGCGGCCGGGTTCGGCGGCGGGCAGGCCGCGGGCGTCGGCCTCCATGGTGGCGGCGGCGAGCAGCAGGGGCCAGCCGTAGCGGTGGGTGCCGACGGGGAAGCCGCCGGCGAGGGCGCGTTCCAGCTCGGCGCGGCCGTCCAGGACGCGGCCCTCGGCCGCCGCGATGCCCAGGCAGATGCGGGCCAGCGGCAGGATGTACTGCGGCTGCGGGTCGTGGCTGCCGTAGTGGTGGTAGGCGCTCTGCAGGTGCCGGGTGGCGGCGTCGAGGTCGCCGCGGAAGAGCGCCATGCGCGCGGAGCACTGGGCGGCGGAGCCCCGGGGCTTGGAACTCTGCACACGGCGGTACGTCTGGGCGACGGCCTCGGTGGCCTCGTCCCAGCGGCCGAGGGTGACGAGGGACTCGGCGGCGTTGGCCCACACCCAGCCCTCGGTGTCCACCAGGCCGTACTTCCGGCAGAACTCGATGCCCTCCATCGAGACCTTCAGGGACTCGGCGGAGCGGCCGACGCCCTCCAGGGCGGAGGGCAGGTTGATGTGGGCGCGGCTGAGGTCGGTGACGAGGCCCTGTTCGACGACGCGGTCCCTGACCTCGTACATCTCGGCGAGGCCGCTCTCCGGGTCGCCCGCCTCGATGAGGAGGTTGCCGCGGGTGAGCCGGGCGTTCAGTTCGATGGTGTCGGCCTTGACCATGCGGGCGTACTCGACGGCCCGTTCGGCGGCGGCGAGCGTCTCGGGGCCCGGGTCGTGCAGCATGCCCCAGGAGGCGCGGTGGACGAGCACGTCCGCGTGCACCTCGGAGGGCGGCAGGCCGCGCATCAGCTCCTGGGCCCTGGCGATCTCGTCCCAGCCGTCGCCGCGGCCGAGGGTGGAGACGAGGCGGGAGCGCGAGACCCAGAACCAGGCGGCCCGCAGCGGGTCGTCGTCGCCCTCCAGCAGCCGCAGGGCGCGCTTGGTGATCTTCAGGGCGCGGTCGCGTTCGCCGCACAGGCGCCCGGCGACGGTGGCCTCGGCCATCAGGTCCAGGAAGCGCAGCGGGGTGGTGGCGGGGTCGCAGCCGCAGGCGGGGTAGCCCTCGACGTAGTCGGCGGGGCGCAGTTCCTCGCGTACGGCGTCGGGGGCGTCGTCCCACAGCTCCATCGCCCGCTCCAGCAGGCGCAGTTGCTCGGCGTAGGCGTGCCGGCGGCGGGCTTCCACGGAGGCGCGCAGGACGGCGGGCAGGGCCTTGGCGGCGTCGTGCGCGTGGTACCAGTAGCTGGCGAGGCGGGCGGCGCGCTGGTCGGCGGCGACGAGCCCGGGATCGGCCTCCAGGGCCTCGGCGAAACGGCGGTTGATGCGGGAGCGCTCGCCGGGCAGCAGGTCGTCGCTGACGGCCTCGCGGACCAGGGAGTGGCGGAAGCGGTAGCCGTCGCCCTCCGGCGAGGCGAGCAGGATGTTGGCGCCGACGGCGGCGCGCAGCGCCTCGATGAGGTCGTCCTCGCCGAGTCCGGCGACCTCGGCGAGCAGCTCGTACTCGACGGTCGAGCCGCCCTCGGCGACGATCCGCGCCACCCGCTGGGTGTCCTCGGGGAGTTCCTCGACGCGGACGAGGAGCAGGTCGCGCAGGGAGTCGGTGAGGTTCGCGCAGCTGCCGCCCGCGGCGGCGACCGCGAGTTCCTCGACGAAGAAGGCGTTGCCGTCGGAGCGGTCGAATATGTCGTCCACCAGGGCCTGTTCGGGCTCGGCGGAGAGTATGCCGGCCATCTGGCGGGCGACCTCGTCCTTGCTGAAGCGGCCGAGTTCCACGCGCCGGACCGTGCGCAGCCGGTCCAGCTCGGCGAGCAGGGGGCGCAGCGGGTGGCGGCGGTGGATGTCGTCGGCGCGGTAGGTGGCGAGCAGGACGAGGCGGCCGCCGCGCAGGGTGCGGAAGAGGTAGGCGAGGAGGTGGCGGGTCGAGGCGTCGGCCCAGTGCAGGTCCTCCAGGGCGACGATGACGGTGCGTTCGCGGGAGAGGCGCTCCAGGAGGCGGGCGGTCAGCTCGAACAGGCGCGCCATGTCCTGTTCGTCGGACCGGGTGCCCCGGAAGTCGCGGCCGTGCGGTGCGGCGCCCGCCAATTCGGGCAGGAGACGGGCCAGTTCCTCCTCCTGGCCCTCGGCCGCCGCGGCCAGTTCGTCGGGGAGCCGGCGGCGCAGGGCGCGCAGGGCGGTGGAGAAGGGGGCGAACGGCAGGCCGTCGGCCCCGATCTCGACGCAGCCGCCGAGTGCGACGACGGCGCCCTGCTTCTCGGCGGCCGCCGTGAACTCCTCGACGAGGCGGGTCTTTCCGACGCCTGCCTCGCCGCCGAGCAGCAATGCCTGCGGCTCGCCCGTGCCCGGGCCCCCGGCTCCTTGGAGCGGGGTGCCCGTGGCGCGGGCGAGTGCTTCGTTCAATACGGCCAGTTCGTCGGTGCGACCGACGAACACCGGGCTCACGGACCTGGTTTCCACGCCCGCGAGCATCGCACAGTGCGCGGACGGTGCGGCACCCCATTTCCGCTGGGTGGACCAGGTCAGGGGCCGCTCCACCTCAGGCGGCCCGGGTGAAGCGGGCCCTCCACATGTGTGCGTTCACCCGCCCCTCCGCTTCCTCGCGGGCCGCTCGGCGGGTGGCGGCGCGGTTCTTGCGGGCCTCGGCGAGCAGGCGGCCCCGGTCGGCCTCGCGGGTGAGGTCGGCGGCGCGGAGCTGGTGCATCTCGTACTCGAACATCTCGTACCCCTTGGGTGATCGGCTTTCCCATCGCTCTCTGCGATGTCTCTACTTTCTTCTCCCAGGGGGGTCCCCCACATCGGGCGAGTGCCGCATCTGCGAGGGGCGGGGGGCCTTAGACGCGGCGAGGGGCGGGCCGGGGGCCTTAGCCCCTGACCCGCCCCTGCCTTATCCGGCCCTTCGTGCGCTGCCCATGTCCTCCGTACGCGCCTCATGTCCCGCCTACGCGCCTCGCCTCCCGCGTACGGGCGGGATGCCTCAGGAAGAAGGTGCCGACGGGAGGCCGAGCAGCAGGTCCGTGTACTTGGCGACGGCGAGGATCAGCCCGATCACGCCGAGCACGACGCCCGCCCATGCCACGGACTTGATCCACGGCGCCTGCTCCTGGCCCGGCGTGCCGAACGCGGGCCTGACGAGGACCACGAAGCCGGTGACCAGGGCGGTGAGGGCGAAGATGCCGGCGATCAGCGCGGTGATCTTCCAGGAGTCGCCGTACAGGGCCTGGATCTGGTCGGCGACGTTCGCGGACCGGGCCGTCTCCAGCTGCCCCACGATGTTGGAGCGGGCCGCGGCGACCGTGCCGAGCCAGCCGCCGGAGAGGCCGATCACGCCGAGGGCGGCGGAGACGACGGCGGCGGCGCCCTGGCCCACCCCGGCGGCCTTGCGGGGCGCGGGGACGGTCTCGGCGGCATCTTCCGCGTCGGACTCTTCGAGGGCGGTGTCGTCCTCTTTGAGGGCGGTGTCGTCCTCGGCGGTCGCGGCGTTCTCCCCCGGGACGGGCGGGGCCGCCTCGTCGGTCCCGGTCGCCTCGTCGGTCCCGGTCGCCTCGTGGGGCCCGGTCACTTCCTCGGTCCCGGTGACGTCCTCGGCCCCGGCCGCGTCCTGCGTCTTTGTACCCATGCGCCGCACCGTACGGACGCAGTCTGAGAGCCGTCTTAACGAACGCCGTCGGCGGGGGCGGCGGTGTCCCGGGCCGCCCGCCACTCGGGGGCGAGCACCGACCACACCTCCATGTCGTGGCGCACTCCCTGCCAGGGGAAGCTCTCCCGCAACACGCCGTCCCGGGTGAAGCCGAGCCGCGCGGCGGCGGCCTTGCTGCGCTCGTTGCGGGAGGAGACCAGCCACTCGACGCGGTGCATGCCCCGCTCCTCGACGGCCCAGTCGACGACGATCCGGGAGGCCTTGTAGACCAGTCCGCGCCCGGCGGCCGAGGGCTCCAGCCAGACGCCCAGCTCGCAGCTCTCGGTGGCCGTGTCGAAGATCCGGAAGAGCACGCCGCCGACGAGCGTGCCCGCGAGCCAGATGCCGTACAGGCGCCCCGTGTCGGCGGCCTGCTTGTCGGCGTACCGCTGGAGGTGCCCCCGCGCGCTGTCGAGGTCGTCGACGGTCACGGTGAAGGGCACCCAGGGGCCGGCGTACTCCCGTGCCCGCTCCACGTGCGCCAGGAACTCCCGCGCCTGCCAGGGTTCGATGGGCCGCAGCTCAGCTTCGTCGCCCAGCGATATCGCGAACATCCCGCTCCTCGGATCCACTCACGTCCACAGGTGGCGCGTGGGGCACACGCCGTCCGGGGATCTTCGCACGCGCGTCGCGCGGGTTCGAGCGACATTCGGGCGGCTCGATGCTGATGCGCGGCAGCAGGCGGTCCAGGCGGCGCGGCAGCCACCAGTTGGCGTTGCCGAGCAGGTGCATGAGGGCGGGGACCAGCAGCGTCCGCAGGACGAAGGCGTCGAGCGCGACGGCCGCCGCGAGGGCGATGCCGAACATCGCGATGACCCGGTCGCCGCTGAGGACGAAGGCGAGGAAGACCGAAATCATGATCACCGCCGCGGAGTTGATCACGCGGCTCGTCTCGGCGAGGCCCACCCGCACCGCACGCCGGTTGTCGCCGGTCTCCAGCCACTCCTCGTACATGCGGCTGACCAGGAACACCTGGTAGTCCATGGAGAGTCCGAAGAGGACGGAGACCATGATCACGGGCAGGAAGGGCTCGATCGGCCCGGCCCTGCCGAGCCCGAGCAGCTCGCTCCCCCAGCCCCACTGGAAGATCGTGACGACGATCCCGAACGCGGAGGCGACGGCGGCGACGTTCATCGCGGCGGCCTTCAGCGGAATGCCGAGGGAGCGGAAGGCGAGCAGGAGCAGGACGCAGCCGAGGCCGATCACGACGCCCACGAAGAGCGGCAGCTTCGCGACGATGATCTCCGCGAAGTCGTCGTAGCCGGCGGTGACCCCGCCGACCGCCACATCCAGCGAGCTGTCCGCCTCGGCGGCGGGCAGCACGTCCTCGCGCAGCCGGTCGACGAGGTCGCTGGTCGCCCCGGACTGCGGGGAGGTGTCGGGCAGGACGGTCAGGAAGGCCGTGCGGCCGGCTTCGTCGTACGTCACCGGGCTGACGGAGGCGACGCCCTCGGTCGATGCCAGCGTCGCGCCGAGGTCGGCCAGGGCGTTGCGGTCACCCGCGCCGTAGACCTCGCTGACCAGGGTGAGGGGTCCGTTGACACCGGGACCGAAGCCGTCGGCGAGCAGGTCGTAGGCCTGCCGGGTGGTGGCGGTGGCCGGGTTGTTGCCCTGGTCGGACGTGCCCAGGTGCAGGGTGAGGGTGGGCAGCGCGAGCACGGCCATGACCAGGACCGCGACGCCGCCGAGGAGCTTCGGGTGGCGTTCCACGAAGGCGGCCCAGCGGGCGGCGAGCCCGGTCGGCAGCTCCGGCTGCGGTCCGTGCTCGGCCAGTGCGCGGCGCTCGCGGCGGCTGAGGGCGCGCGGCCCGATCCAGGACAGCAGCGCGGGCAGCAGGGTCACGGACGCGGCGACGGTGAGGACGACGGTCAGCGAGGCGGCGATCGCGACGCCGTTGAGGAAGCCGAGCCGCAGGATGAGCATGCCGAGCAGGGCGATGCAGACGGTGGCGCCGGCGAAGACGACGGCACGCCCGGTGGTGGCGACGGCGCGCTCGGCGGCCTCGGCCACGGGCAGGCCGCGTCTGAGGCCCTTGCGGTGCCGGGTGACGATGAACAGGGCGTAGTCGATGCCGACGCCGAGGCCGATGAGCGTGCCGAGCATCGGGGCGAAGTCGGCGACGGTCATCACATGGCCGAGCAGCACTATGCCCGCGTACGCGGTGCCGACGGACACCAGGGCGGTCGCGATGGGCAGGGCGGAGGCGGCGAGCGAGCCGAAGCCGAGGAAGAGGACCACGGCGGCGACACCGACCCCGATGATCTCGGCGACCTCGGCGTTCTTGGACTCGGTGAGCCCGACGGCGGTGCCGCCCAGCTCGACCTGGAGCCCCTCGGACTCGGCGGCCCCGGCCGTGTCGACGAGGGCCTGCGCCTGCGCCTTCTCGACCTTGTCGGCCTGTTCCCGGAAGGTGACGGTGGCGTAGGCGGTGCGGCCGTCCGCGCTGATCCGGCTCGCGCCCCCCGCGTCGTAGGGACCGTTCACCGAGGCCACGGCGGGCAGCTCGGCGATCTTGTCCAGGGTCGCGGACATCGTCCGCTCGACGTCGGCGGCGCGGACCGAGGCGCCGGGGCCGGTGTGCCAGACGACGGTGTCGCTGTCGCCGCCGAGGCCGTGGAACCCCTTGTCCAGGAGCTGGGCCGCCCGGCCGGACTCGGTGCCGGGGACCTCGTAGTCGTTGGAGTACGAGGATCCGGCGACGGTCGCGGCACTCGCGGCGCCGCCGAGCGCGAGGAGCCAGAGCAGGACGGCGAGAAGGCGGTGCCTGACGCACCACCGTGCGAGTGCTGCCACGTACTGGCTCCCTGGGTGATTCGTGGATCTTTATCGGGAACAGCAGTGAATCGACTGAACAACCCGCAAAGAACGCATGAAGGGCGGTATGAGCGCCGGGAACACCTTGACAGCCTCGGAAGATCCTTTGTCCGTTTCGTGGCCATCCTCACAAGGGCACAAGGGCACAAGGGGCATAAGGGCACGAGAGGTGCGCGGAGGTGCGCGGAGGTGCGCGGAGGTGCGCGGAGGTGTCCGGAACGCTCCGCGCACCCGTGCTCGCCGGGCGTCAGCCCGAGACGCTCGTCCGGCCGTTCTCGATGTGGCCCATGAGGCGGCGGCGGAAGGCGGTGTCGCGGTCGGCGGTGACCTCCACGTCGTACCAGCCGTGCTCGTCGTCGGTGTGCCAGGCGACGGTGCGGCTGCCGCCCGCCTTGACGCGGACGGTGCGGGTGCGGCGCCTGATGTCGTCCTCGTCCACGTAGCCGAGCGGCTTGACCGTGAAGACCAGCTCGCGGCGGCCCCGGTTGGCGAGGGTGAGGTGGATCTCGCGGCGGGTGATCGCGGAGGCGAGCCGCGCGCCGCCGTCCTGGCCGCTGCTGCCCGGCCTCGCGCCCGCGAACTCGCGCCGGAAGCCGTTCGGCCCGGTGACGGTGAAGGAGTACGTGCCGCCCGGCACCGGCACCGTCCAGGAGCCCTTGCGGACGACGTCCTGGTGCTGCGGGAGGAGGAACTCGCCTGCGTAAGGGTAGAGCGCGAAGTGCGCGCTGGAGCTGCCGCCGTTGCGCAGCCGCACGGTGAGCGAGCCGTCCTCGCCGTGCCGCGCGTCCGCGTCGGGCTGGTACGGCAGCGGGCGGGCGCGCCGGACGCCGGGCTCCTGGAGGGGCATGGACTGCTCCAGGGGCGGCTGCGGCCGCCAGCGTCCGGTGAAGACCGGGATGGGGCCCGGCCGCTCGACGTCCGGGCGGCGGTGGGCGCGCCGGAAGTCGAAGGCACCGGTGAGGTCACCGGTGACCTTGCGCCGCCAGGCGCTGATGTTGGGCTCCCGCACGCCGGTCCACTTCTCCAGGAAGCGCACGACGGAGGTGTGGTCGAACACCTCGGAGCAGACGTAGCCGCCGACGGTCCACGGCGAGACGACGAGCATCGGCACGCGCACGCCGAGCCCGGTGGGCCCGCCCTCCCAGCGCTCCTCGTTCTCCTCGGGCGATGCGCCGCCGGGCACGGGCGGCGGGACGTGGTCGAAGAAGCCGTCGTTCTCGTCGTAGTTGATGAACACGGCGGTGCGCCGCCACACCTCGGGACGGGAGGCGAGCGCGTCGAGGATCTTGTAGACGATGGTCGCGCTGTGGATCGGCGAGGAGACGCTGGGGTGCTCGGAATCCAGCGCGGAGGGCACCAGATAGGTGACTTTCGCCAGCTTGCCGCCCGCGACGTCCTTGGCGAACTCCTCGGCGAGCTTCCCGGTCGGCACGCGCCGCAGGCCGCGCTCGAACAGCGACCGCTCGTGCTTGCCCAGCGTGGCGACCCCCTCGTCCAGGGTGGCGAGCAGCTTGGCGCGCGCGGTCTCGTCGGCGGCGTCGCGCACCTTGGCGTAGAAGGCCTCCATGTACGTGAGGCCGGTCTTGGCCAGGGCCTTGCGGGCGATGGCCTTGAAGGTGGTGAAGAACTCGATCTGGTTGTCGGTGAAGTTCTCCCACTCCGTGTACGTCCGCCAGCTCACGCCCGCCTTCTCCAGGCGCTCGGCGTACGTGCCCCAGCCGTATCCGGGGTGGGTGCCCTCGGCGTACGCGTCATTGCCGACGGCCCGCCTGCCGTTCGCCTCGTAGCCCGTCCTGCCGCTCCACAGGTGGTTGCGGTTGGGGCTGGTGGAGGAGTGGATGGAGGAGTGGTAGGCGTCGCAGACGGTGAAGGTGTCGGCGAGTTCGTAGTGCAGCGGGATGTCCTCGCGCGTGTAGTACGCCATGGTGGCCGCCGTCTTGGCGGTGACCCAGCCGTCCATCCAGCCGCCGTGCCAGGCCTTGGCGCCGCCGCCCCAGGAGTGGTCCAGGTCGCCGATGTACTGGAGGTCCTTGCGCTGCGCCTTGGCGGCCTCGCGGACGGGGAAGGGCAGGACGGTGCGCGAGGCGTCGGGCTGTTCGAACACGGACGTGCCGCCCGGCAGCCGGATGGCGTTGCGGTCGCCGAAGCCGCGCACCCCGCGCAGCGAGCCGAAGTAGTGGTCGAAGGAACGGTTCTCCTGCATCAGGATCACGACGTGCTCGATCGAGTCGAGACCACCGCCCCGCGGCGGCTCGTGCGCGAGCGCCTCCTGCAGCGAGGGCGGCAGGAAGGAACCGGCGGCGGCCGCGCCGAGCGCGCCGCCGCCGACCGCCATCAGGCGTCTGCGCGAAATCTCCGGAGTCACGTGTGACCTCCCAGTAGTCCTGGCCCTGTTGCCCTGGCCGGCGTCAATGGTTCTCCGTTGATCCATTGATCTCTTCGGCGGGGACGCTAGTGACGTCCGGTTTCCTTGTGAAGGCGGAGGGACGAAGTCGGGGTGAACGTCCAAAAGGTCCCGGACGCGGGGGCCTCGGCGGTGCCCCGATGTCCCTTTTCGGGGCGTTGTCAGTGGCGGGTGCCATCCTCGGAGGCATGGAGATCACCGAGCGCGTCGCCGCCTTCAGGGACCTGCTGGGGCCGCCGCCCGACGCCGTGCCCGCCGTCGACTGGGCGGCCGTGGAGGCCTGGCTGGAAGTCCCGCTCCCGGCCGACTACAAGGCCCTGGTGTCGGCGTACGGCCCGGTCGAGATAGGCGGCGGCCCCGCGGCCATCCGTCTGCACACCCCTTGCGTCAGCGCGGACGGGCGGTACGACTACGGGGCCTGGGTCGTCGAGACCCACCGCCACTCCTCGATCCGGCCGGGCATGTTCACCCGGGAGCGGCGCCGCTTCCTGCCCGAGGAGGGCGGCCTCCTCGCCCTCGCCACGACGGCGGGCGGCGACCACCTGTTCTGGGACACCTCGGTCTCCGACGACCCGGACGCGTGGCCGGTGGTGCTCCTGACCACGTCCATCGCCGTCGGCGAGGCCGAGCCCTGGGTGTCGTACGAAGTCCCGCTGCTGGACGTCCTGTCGGCGGCCGCCCGGGACGGCGTGGCGGTCCGCGCCTGGGCGCCGCTGGCCGGTGCCGGCCCCTGGGCCCCGCCGCCCCGGGGGACGTACGTGGACGCTCGCCAGCACGCCGCGCTCACCGAGGGCGAGGGCCTGGCGGCGGTCACCGCGCTCATACCCCCGCCCCTGACGCCCCATCTGGGCACCGGGACGTGGGAGCAGGTCTTCACCCGGCTCGGCACCCGGCTCCCCGCGGACTTCACGGCCCTCACCGAGCGGTACGGCGCGGGGAACTGGAGCTGGTGGCTGGACATGCCCGCTCCCCTGGACCTGGAGGGCCGCTGCGGGCTCGCGGCCGACGCCGAGGAGATGCTGGAGGGCTACCGCGCCCTGCGCGAGGCGCACCCCGAGTACTACCCCCTGCCCGCCTGGCCGGAGCCCGGCGGCTTCCTGCCGTTCGCCTCGACCATCGACGGGGACGTGATCGGCTGGTGCACCGAGGGCGAGCCCGACCAGTGGCGCGTCGCCGTCAACCCACGGCACGCCGACCAGGGGCCGCCGCTGCCGGGGAACTTCACCGGGACGCTGCTGAACTGGCTGCGCGGCGACGGACCGGGCACCGCCGGCTTCCCCGGACTGCGCCCGGACCAGGACCCGTTGGAGCACATGTTCTTCGAGCCGTTCGCAGCGCGCGGGACCGGATGAGCGTCATCCCGCCGGACGTGCGGGTACGGGTGAGGGGGCGGCGCCCCTGTCGGGTGCGCCGCCCCCTCACGCGGACGGTGGAGAGCCTCAGCCCTCGCTGACGCCCAGCTTCTCCAGGATCAGCTCCTTGACGCGGGCGGCGTCGGCCTGGCCACGGGTGGCCTTCATGACCGCGCCGACCAGCGCCCCGGCCGCGGCGACCTTGCCGCCGCGGATCTTGTCCGCGACGCCCGGGTTGCCGGCGATGGCCTCGTCGACGGCGGCGGTGAGCGCGCCCTCGTCCGAGACGACCTTCAGGCCGCGCTTTTCGACGACCTCGTCCGGCGTGCCCTCGCCCTTCAGGACGGCCTCGATGACCTGGCGGGCCAGCTTGTCGTTCAGGTCGCCCGCGGCGACCAGCTCCGCCACGCGGGCGACGTGCTCCGGCGTGATCGGCAGCGCGCCGAGGTCCACGCCCTGCTCGTTGGCGTGCCGGGCCAGCTCGCCCATCCACCACTTGCGGGCCGACGCGGCGTCCGCGCCCGCGTTGATGGTGGCGACGATCGGGCCGATGGCGTCCGCGTTGAGGATCGACTGCATGTCGTGCTCGGAGATGCCCCACTCCTCGCGGAGCCGGTTGCGGCGCAGCCGCGGCAGCTCCGGGAGACCGGCGCGCAGCTCCTCGACCCACTCCCGCGAGGGGGCCACGGGGACCAGGTCGGGCTCCGGGAAGTACCGGTAGTCCTCGGCGTTGTCCTTGATGCGGCCGGAGGTCGTGGAGCCGTCCTCCTCGTGGAAGTGGCGGGTCTCCTGGAGGATCGTGCCGCCGGAGGAGAGCACCGCCGCGTGGCGCTGGATCTCGAAGCGGGCGGCGCGCTCCACGGAGCGCAGCGAGTTGACGTTCTTCGTCTCGCTGCGCGTGCCGAACTCCCGTTGCCCCTTGGGGCGCAGGGAGAGGTTCACGTCGCAGCGCATCTGGCCCTTGTCCATGCGGGCCTCGGAGACGCCGAGCGCCTTGATCAGCTCGCGCAGCTCGGCGACGTACGCCTTGGCGACCTCGGGGGCCCGCTCGCCCGCGCCCTCGATGGGCTTGGTGACGATCTCGATGAGCGGGATGCCGGCGCGGTTGTAGTCCAGGAGCGAGTGCGAGGCGCCGTGGATGCGGCCCGTCGCACCGCCCACGTGGGTGGACTTGCCGGTGTCCTCCTCCATGTGGGCGCGCTCGATCTCCACGCGGAAGACCTCGCCGTCCTCCAGCTGGACGTCCAGATAGCCGTTGAAGGCGATCGGCTCGTCGTACTGGGAGGTCTGGAAGTTCTTCGGCATGTCCGGATAGAAGTAGTTCTTCCGGGCGAAGCGGCACCACTCGGCGATCTCGCAGTGCAGCGCGAGGCCGATCTTGATGGCGGACTCGACGCCGATCTCGTTCACGACCGGCAGCGCGCCGGGCAGGCCGAGGCAGGTCGGGCAGGTCTGGCTGTTCGCGCCCTGCTTGAGGGTGGTCGAGCAGCCGCAGAACATCTTGGTCTTGGTGCCCAGCTCGACATGGACCTCAAGGCCCATGACGGGGTCGTACGTCGCGAGGGCTTCCTCGTACGACACCAGGTCGGTAGTGACAGTCACGGTGAAACTTTCCCTCTCAGCCCAGCAGGACGTCGTCGTCGCCGAGGCGCTTGAGCTCCCGCAGGAGCAGCGCGACGCCGGTGGCGATGGCGGCAGCGGAGACGACGGCGTCCACGAGGCGGAGCGTGTCGTGTTCGGTGCGGGCCAGCCTGGCCTGCTTGAGCACGGAGACCGCGCCGAACGCGGTGGTGCCGATCGACAGATACGTACCGGTCTTGGACTTCTTGAAGCCCTTGGCCTTGTTCAGTGCGCTCACAGTGACGGTGCCTCCTCCAGCAGCGGGTGCCCCCACTTTTCCACGAAGGCGGCCTCTACGGCGGCGCCCACCTTGTACAGGCGGTCGTCCTTCATGGCGGGGGCGATGATCTGCAGTCCGACGGGCAGGCCGTCCTCCGGCGCGAGACCGCAGGGCAGCGACATGGCGGAGTTGCCCGCCAGGTTGGTCGGGATGGTGCACAGGTCGGCCAGGTACATGGCCATCGGGTCGTCGGCGCGCTCGCCGATCGGGAAGGCCGTGGTCGGCGTCGTCGGGGAGACGATCACGTCGACCTGCTCGAAGGCCGCCTCGAACTCGCGGGTGATGAGCGTGCGGACCTTCTGGGCGCTTCCGTAGTACGCGTCGTAGTAGCCGGAGCTGAGCGCGTACGTACCCAGGATGATGCGGCGCTTGACCTCGTCGCCGAAGCCGGCCTCGCGGGTGAGCGCGGTGACGTCCTCGGCGGACTTCGTGCCGTCGTCGCCGACGCGCAGGCCGTAGCGCATCGCGTCGAACCGGGCGAGGTTCGAGGAGCACTCCGAGGGCGCGATCAGGTAGTACGCCGAAAGGGCGAGGTCGAAGGAGGGGCAGTCCAGCTCGACGATCTCCGCGCCCAGCGACTTCAGCAGCTCGACGGACTCGTCGAAGCGCTGGACGACACCGGCCTGGTAGCCCTCGCCGCGGAACTGCTTGACGACGCCCACGCGCATGCCCTGGACGGAGCCGTTGCGGGCCGCCTCGACGACCGGCGGGACCGGGGCGTCGATGGACGTCGAGTCCAGCTCGTCGTGCCCGGCGATGGCCTCGTGCAGCAGGGCCGCGTCGAGGACGGTGCGGGCGCAGGGGCCGCCCTGGTCCAGGGAGCTGGAGAAGGCCACCATGCCGTAGCGGGAGACGCCGCCGTAGGTGGGCTTGACGCCGACCGTGCCGGTGACGGCCGCGGGCTGGCGGATGGAGCCGCCGGTGTCCGTGCCGAGGGTCAGGGGGGCCTCGTAGGCGGCGAGGGCGGCGGCCGAGCCGCCTCCGGAGCCGCCGGGGATGCGGGTGAGGTCCCAGGGGTTGCCGGTCGGGCCGAAGGCGCTGTTCTCGGTGGAGGACCCCATGGCGAACTCGTCCATGTTGGTCTTGCCGAGGATGACGACGTCGGCGGCCTTCAGCTTCTTGGTGACCGTCGCGTCGTACGGCGGGACCCAGCCTTCGAGGATCTTGGAGCCGACCGTGGTCGGGATGCCCTCGGTGGTGAAGATGTCCTTGAGCGCCACGGGCACGCCGGCCAGCGGGCCGAGCTTCTCGCCCCGGGCGCGCTTCTCGTCGACGGCGCGGGCCTGCGCGAGGGCGCCCTCGCGGTCCACGTACAAGAAGGCGTGCACCTTCTCGTCGACGGCGTCGATGCGGGCCAGGTGGGCCTCGGTGACCTCGACGGCCGTCAGCTCGCCGGAGGCGATCCTCGCGGCGATCTCGGCGGCGGTGAGCTTGATGATGTCCGTCATGTTCTTAGTCCTCCCCCAGGATCTGCGGCACCTTGAAACGCTGCTGCTCCTGGGCCGGGGCGCCCGAGAGCGCCTGCTCGGGGGTGAGCGACGGACGGACCTCGTCCGCGCGCATGACGTTGGTCAGCGGCAGCGGGTGCGAGGTCGGCGGTACGTCTTGGTCGGCGACCTCCGAGACGCGGGCGACCGCGCCGATGATGTCGTCGAGCTGTCCGGCGAAGTGGTCGAGCTCCTCGGCCTTCAGCTCCAGACGTGCAAGGCGGGCGAGGTGGGCGACCTCCTCGCGCGTGATGCCAGGCATGCGGCGATCCTCAGGGGTGAGTTTGCGGGTTGTGGGGCCAATCCTATGGGTCGAGGTGGTGTGGCCGTTAAACGGTTTCCCCGCGGCCGACCGCGAGGGGCGTCTCACCGCGCCTCAAGGGTTGCCCTGCTGCCCGCTGCCCGCCCGGTGCCCCGGGGTCTCGGGGTCTCGGGGTCTCGGGGTCTCGGGGTCTCGGGCTACTTGACCACGTGCCCCGAGGACTCCCCCACGTCGGAGCCCTCGGCGAGCGCTGCCGCCGCCTCCGCCGCGACGTCCGCCGGGCGGCGCCAGCCGCGTGAGCCGCGGGCCCGCAGCCAGGCGGTCGTCTCCTCCGGAGGCATCGCGGCGGCGACCAGCCACCCCTGGACCGCGTCGCACCCGAGGTCCCGCAGCCGCTCCCACGTCTCGTCGTCCTCGACGCCCTCGGCGACGACGAGCAGGCCCAGCGAATGGGCGAGGTCCACCGTGCAGCGGACGATCGAGGCGTCCTCCTCGTCGATGGCGAGCCGGGCCACGAAGGAGCGGTCGATCTTCAGCTCGCTGACGGGCAGCCGCCGCAGGTGGACCAGCGAGGAGTACCCCGTGCCGAAGTCGTCGAGGGACATCTTGACCCCGTGGCCGGTGAGCCCGGCCAGGGTGTCCGCGGCGCGCTGCGGGTCCTCCAGGAGCACGTGTTCCGTTATCTCCAGCTGGAGCGCCCCCGCGGGCACCCCGTGCCGGGCCAGGCGCGCCGCGACGGACCCGGCGAAACCGGGCGTGTGGACGTCGCGCGGGGAGACGTTGACGGCGACCGGGACCTTGAGGCCCTGGGCGTGCCACTTGGCCACCTGGCCGAGGGCCGACTCCAGGACGTACTCCGTCAGGTGCGGCATGAGCCCGGAGGACTCGGCGATGGCGATGAACTCGTCCGGCGGCACCTTCCCCCGCTCGGGGTGCACCCAGCGCACCAGCGCCTCCAGGCCCTCGACCTTGCCGTCGAAGCGGACCTTGGGCTGGTAGTGCAGTTCGACGTCGCCCGCGTCCAGCGCCCGGCGCAGGTCCCCCAGCAGGCCGAGGCGGTCCGGGGTGTTGGAGTCCCGCTTGGACTCGTACACCTCGACGCCGGTGCGGTCCCGCTTGGCCTGGTACATCGCCACGTCGGCGCGGCGCAGGAGGCCCTCCGCGTCGAGCGCGTGGTCGGGGAAGACGGCGAGGCCCGCGCTGGCCTCCAGGACGAGGGTGAGGCCGTCGAGGTCGAGCGGTGAGCCGAGCGCGGCCACCAGCTGCCGCGCCACGCGCGTGGCGGACGTGGTGGAGTCGGCGATGGGCAGCAGCACGGCGAACTCGTCGCCGCCGAGGCGGGCCGCCTCCGCGCCGCGCGGGAGGGCGAGCCGGAGCCGGTCCGCTATCTGCAGCAGCAGCCGGTCCCCGGCGAGATGGCCGAGGGTGTCGTTCACCGACCGGAAGCGGTCCATGTCGATCAGCATCAGGGCGGAGCGCGCGCCGATCCGCTCGGCGTCGTCGAGGGCCGTCCAGGTCCGCTCCAGGAGCCACTGCCGGTTGGGCAGTCCGGTGAGCGGGTCCCTGAGCTGCTCCTCGGCCCGGGCGCGGGCGATCCACAGGGTGGAGTCGAGTGCGACCAGCGGGATCGCGAAGAGCGGCAGCAGGATCGGCAGGGAGACGGCCACCACGCAGATCAGCGGGGCGATGCCGAGCAGCGCGATGCCGAGAAGGCCCTGCCTGACCAGGGCCGTTCGGGTGACGGTCGGCAGGGCGCCGGTGCGCGGCGCGTGGACGTACCAGAGCAGGACGCGGGTGACGACGAGGTAGGCGACGGCGACCAGCGCCACTTCGGGGGCGGTGTACAGGTCCCAGGTCTCGGGCAGCCAGGGCGACTCGGCGGTCGGCGCCGTGCCGAACGCGGCCAGGGTGAGCGCACCCGCGCCGATGCCGAGGAGGTCGACCGCGCCGTGCAGCACGCCCTGGCGCCGGCGGTGCCTGCGGGCTACGCCGACCAGGACGACGACGGTGAGGCTGACCAGGCCGGCGGGCACCCACCCGTACAGCAGGAGCACGGCGACGGTGAGGGCCCCGCCGGAGCCCGTGCCGCCCCACCAGCGGTCGCGGCCGAGGGCGACGAGGTGGCCGACGATGAGGCCGGTCAGGACGGCGAGGGACCAGCCGGTCGCCCCGGCGGGGAACAGCGTGTGCCGGCCCGTGAGGGCCTGGAAGAAGCCGGTGCCGAGGAGTAACGCGGCGGCCGCGAGGACCAGGAGGGGCAGCAGGGGCCAGGGGTCGCGGGGGTCCTGTTCGGTGGGGCCGCCCGCCATGGCCACGGCGCTCTCCGTGCCGCATCCGGACGTGGGCGAGGTCCAGGCCCGCTCACGCGGTTCGATGGCGGTGCTCAGCGCGCCGCAGCCGGGTCCGCTCGCGAGGCCCGGGTCGGCGGCCGGTACGGTCCGCCGGCCGCGCAGCCAGGTGGCCGGCGCGCACCACCGGCGCGCGCGCAGCGGTGAGTACGGGGCGGCGCTCTCGGTCGGTTCCATTCCCGTCCCTCTCACAGCCGGCGGTGCCCACGCCAAAACGGACTCGGCCCAAAGGCGGCCGGGCCCGGAACTTCCGTCCCCGCGCTCCGAACGAGCGAGGGCCGCACAACTCCCGGACTCGTGCCGAGCGGGGGATGCCCCCTTCCGAGCTCTTGTCGAGCAGGAGATGCCCCGTTCGCGGCGGGGCCCGGCAGGCGCACCTCTCAACAGTAGGCCGCGGAAGGCTTCCACGGGCAGCGGTCGCCCACGGTTGCCCGAATGCGACCCGGCCACCCGTATGCATCTGGTATGCGCCGAACGGGTGGCCTTCAACCGCTACTCCTCGGTCGGAAGCGCGACTTCCCGCGCCGCGTCCGGTCCTTGTTCCAGCAGCACGACGAAGCCTTCCTCGTCGAGAACCGGAACCTTCACCTGCATCGCCTTGTCGTACTTCGAGCCGGGGTTGTCCCCCACGACGACGAAGGACGTCTTCTTCGAAACGGAACCGGTCACCTTCGCGCCACGGGTTTGCAGCGCCTCTTTCGCGCCATCCCGGGTGTAGTGCTCCAGCGTGCCGGTGACGACGACCGTGAGGCCCGCCAGGGGGCGGGGGCCCTCGTCCTCGCCGCTCGTCTCCTCCTCCATGCGCACCCCGGCCGCCCGCCACTTGCGGAGGATCTCGCGGTGCCACTCCTCGGCGAACCACTGTTTGAGGGAGGCCGCGATGACCGGCCCCACTCCTTCCGTCGTGGCCAGCTCTTCCTCGGTGGCCTGTTCGATCCGGTCGATGGAGCGGAACTCGCGGGCCAGCGCCTCGGCGGCCACCGGGCCGACGTGCCGGATCGAGAGGCCGGTCAGGACGCGGGCGAGGGGGCGCTCCTTGGCCGCCGCGATGTTCTCCAGCATGGCGAGCGTGTTCTTCTTCGCCTCGCCCTTCTGGGTGGCGAAGAAGGTGACGACCTTCTCCTCGCCGGTCTTGGGATCGCGCTTGGGCAGGCCGGAGTCCTGGTCGAGGACGTAGGACTTGATGGGGAGCAGCTCCTCGATCCGCAGGTCGAAGATGTCGCCCTCGTCGAGGATCGGCGGCTCGGCCGGCTCCAGGGGTCTGGTCAGCGCGGCCGCGGCGACGTATCCGAAGTTCTCGATGTCCAGCGACTTGCGGCCGGCCAGATAGAAGAGCCGTTCGCGCAACTGGGCCGGGCACGTCTGGGCGTTGGGGCAGCGGAGGTCGATGTCGCCCTCCTTCATGGGCCGCAGCGCCGTGCCGCACTCGGGGCACTCGGCGGGCATCTCGAACTCCCGCTCGGTGCCGTCCCGCAGGTCCACCACCGGGCCGAGGATCTCCGGGATGACGTCACCGGCCTTGCGCAGCACGACCGTGTCGCCGATGAGGACGCCCTTCTTCTTCACCACCTCCTGGTTGTGCAGGGTGGCGAACTCCACCTCGGAGCCGGCGACGGTGACGGGCTCCACCTGGGCGTACGGCGTGACGCGGCCGGTGCGGCCGACGCCGACGCGGATGTTGACCAGTTTGGTGTTGACCTCCTCCGGGGCGTACTTCCAGGCGATGGCCCAGCGCGGGGCGCGCGAGGTGGAGCCGAGGCGGCCCTGGAGGGGGATCTCGTCGAGCTTGACGACGACGCCGTCGATCTCGTGCTCCACGGAGTGGCGGTTCTCCCCGAAGTACGTGATGAAGTCCCGCACGCCCTGGAGGTCTTCGACGACCTTGTTGTGCCGGGCGGTGGGCAGGCCCCACTCGTGAAGCAGTTCGTAGGCGTGGCTGAGGCAGTCGATGTCGAGGCCCTCGCGGGCGCCGATGCCGTGCACGACCATGTGCAGGGGCCGGGTCGCGGTGATGCGGGGGTCCTTCTGGCGCAGTGAGCCCGCCGCGGCGTTGCGAGGGTTGGCGAAGGGCTTGTCGCCCGCCTCCACCAGGCGGGCGTTGAGCTCCTCGAACTTCTCCATGGGGAAGAAGACCTCGCCGCGGATCTCCACCAGGGCGGGCACGCGGTCGCCCTTGAGACGCTGGGGGATGTCCGCGATGGTGCGGACGTTCGGTGTGATGTCCTCGCCGGTGCGGCCGTCGCCGCGGGTGGCGGCGCGGGTCAGCCTGCCGTCCTCGTACGTCAGGTTGACCGCGAGGCCGTCGACCTTCAGCTCGCACAGGAAGTGGTAGCCCGGCGAGCCGACGTCCTTGGCCACGCGGTCGGCCCAGGCGGCCAGCTCCGCGTCGTCGAAGGCGTTGTCGAGGGAGAGCATGCGCTCGCGGTGCTCGACCGCCGTGAACTCCGTCTCGTACGCCCCCGAGACCTTCTGGGTGGGCGAGTCCGGTGTCCGCAGCTCCGCGTACTCCTCCTCCAGGGCCTCCAGGGAGCGCAGGAGCTTGTCGAACTCCGCGTCGCTGACGACGGGTTGGTCCTTCACGTAGTACCGGAAGCGGTGCTCCTCGATCTGTTCGGCCAGCTGGGCATGCTGATCCCGTGCCTCGGCGGGCACGGAGCCTTGCTGTTCGACAGCCACCGTAAAAGTCCTCCCGTTACGTCATACCCAATTACTCAGGGTTGTCTGCGAGCGATCTCGCCGCCTTGACGCAGTGGGCGTGTGCCGCGCGGGCGTACGCGGGGGAAGCCCCCGCGAGTCCGCACGACGGAGTGAGTACGACCGACTCCGCGAGTGATCCCGGATTCAGCCCCAGCCTGCGCCACAGCGTCCTGACACCCATGACGCTACCGGCAGGGTCCGACAATGGGCCGTCCACGCCCGGCACGACACCGGCGAAGAGCTTCGTGCCGCCCTCGACCGCCTCGCCGATCACCTCGTCGTCACGCTCGGTGAGGAGCGAGAAGTCGAACGAGATCGCGTGGGCCCCGGCGCGGCGCAGCAGCGCGAAGGGCACGTCCGGCGCACAGGAGTGGACGACGGTCGGCCCCTCGCCCTGGACGGCCAGGACGTCCCGCAGGGTGTCCTCCACGCTCTGGCGGTCCACGGCGCGGTGGGTGCGGTACTGGCTCGCCGTCCTGACCTGCCCGCGGAGCACGGCGATGAGCGAGGGCTCGTCCAGTTGCAGCACCACCTGGGCGCCCGGGACCCTGCGGCGCACGTCGGCGAGGTGCTCGCGCAGGCCCTCGGCGAGGGATCCGGCGAGGTCGCGGCAGGCGCCCGGGTCGGAGAGCGCCACTTCGCCGTTGCGCAGCTCCAGGGCGGCGGCGAGCGTCCAGGGGCCGACGGCCTGGACCTTGAGCGGCCCCTGATACCCCTGGGTGAACTCCTCCAGGGCGTCGAGGTCCTCGCCGAGCCAGGCCCTGGCCCGCTTGGTGTCGCGGCCGGGGCGGTCGCCGACGCGCCAGCCGCTGGGCTCCACGCGCGCGTACAGGTCCACGAGCAGTCCGGCGGTGCGGCCGATCATGTCGGCGCCGGGTCCGCGCGCGGGCAGTTCGGCGAGGTGGGGGATGCCCTCGCCCGCTCCCGCGAAGCTGCCGGTGACGGTCTTCGCGGCCTCGCGGGCGTCCCCGCCGGGCAGGGACCCGACGCCGGTCGCCGGGCCCCAGGTGATCGTGTCGCTCATCGTCCCGGCCGCACCGTCAGGTCGTTGACCTCCGCGTCGCGCGGCAGGTCCAGGGCCATGACGATCGTCGTGGCGATGGACTCGGGGTCGATCCAGCGGGACGCGTCGTACTCCTTGCCCTCCTGCTGGTGGACCTTGACCTGCATGGCGCTGGCCGTGCGGCCGGGGTAGACGGAGGTGACCCGGACGCCGTTGCCGTGCTCCTCCTGGCGCAGGGAGTCGGCGAGGGCCTTCAGGCCGTGCTTGGAGGCGGCGTACGCGGACCACTCGGCGTGGGCGTTCAGGCCGGCGCCGGAGTTGACGAAGACGACGTGTCCCTGGCAGGCGCGCAGTTGGGGCAGGAAGTGGCGGGTCAGTTCGGCGGGGGCGACGAGGTTGACGTTGAGCTGGTGGTGCCAGGCCTTGGGGGTGAGGTCGCCGACCGGGCCGAGGTCGACGACGCCGGCGATGTGCAGGAGGGAGTCCACGCGCGAGGGCAGCGACTGGTGGCCGAAGGCCCAGGAGAGCCTGTCGGGGTCCGCGAGGTCGCCGACGAGCGTGCTCGCGCCGGGGAACTGCGCGGCCAGTTCCTTGGCGCGGCCCGCGTCGCGCGCGTGGAGGACGAGTTCGTCGCCGCGTGCGTGCAGGCGGCGGGCGACGGCCGCTCCGATGCCGGAGCCGGCCCCGGTGATCACATGTGTTGCCATACCCGCCATGCTCGCATCACCGCGTGCCCTGTGATTCCTCCAGGTAGGCCAGGGCGCCGACGGGCTCCTCGGCGAAGAAGACCAGTTCGGTGAGGGGTACGGGCAGGAACCCCTCGTCCTCCATGCGGCGGAACTGCTCCTTGAGGCCGTCGTAGAACCCGGCGGAGTTCAGCAGGACCACCGGCTTGGTGTGCTTGCCGTGCTTCTTCAGCTCCAGGATCTCGGTGGCCTCGTCGAGGGTGCCGGTGCCACCGACCATGATCACGATCGCGTCGGCCTTCTCCAGGAGGAGCGCCTTGCGCTCGGCGAGGTCGCGGGCGATCACCATCTCGTGGGGGTCGGTGACGGCCCGGGCCTTGGCCGCGAGGAAGTCGACGGAGACGCCCACCAGCCGCCCGCCCGCCTCCTCGACACCGTCCGCGACCACCTTCATCAGGCCGCTCTCCGAACCGCCCCACACCAGGGTGTGGCCTCCCTTGCCGAGCAGTTCGGCGAACTGCCTGGCGGGGCGGGTGTAGCGCTCGTCCAGGTCGGCGGCGGAGAGGAAGACGCAAATATCCATGTGCTCACGGTACGGTCCGAGGGGAAGGCACCTGTCGAGGAGGTACGTCGTGGCCAAGGGACACCGGATCACTGTCGAGCAGGGCACGGACCATGTGCGCGTGGTGCACGACGGGCAGGTCGTCGCGGAGAGCCGCCGCCCGCTGCTGCTGCGCGAGACGGGGTGTCCCGTGCGGTACTACCTGCCTCCGGAGGACGTGCGTACGGACCTGTTGACGCCGTCCGCGACGATCACGCACTGCCCGTTCAAGGGCACGGCTTCCTACTGGTCGCTGCCGGGCGCGCAGGACGCGGTGTGGGCCTACCCCGAGCCGAAGCCGGAGGTGGCCGCCGTCAAGGACCACTACTGCTTCTACGAGGCACAGGTGGTCCCGCCGCAGGGTTAGGGCGTGTTTCGAAAGTCCCGTCTACCTGGCGACGCCTGGCACGCACGCTCGCCGCGTTGTCGGGATCGCCCCGATACCACCAGTATCGGGGCGACCCTCCGCCTTGCGATCGCACGCAC